>CAXDTK010000011.1:0-43210 GCA_963992225.1 uncultured Comamonadaceae bacterium
ACACCTAAGCCTTCGTCGGCAGCGTCAGATGTGTATAAGAGACAGTGCCCACCCTGTCCGCCATGCCCGCATCGTCCGAGACGGCGACGTGACCCGCTACATCCCCATGCGCGTCCAAGAGACCGACGAATGGGCCGAGAAGGAGCGCGCCCGCCGCGCCCGGCAGAAGCTGCCCAAGCCGCCGAAGCAGACCTTCAAGCTGCGGAAGGTGGAGGCCTGATGCTCACCCCGTCGCAGGAGAAGTTCGCCAGCGGGCTGGCCGAGGGTTTGTCCCAGGCCGATGCCTACCGCCGCGCGTACCCGCGCTCGCAGAAGTGGGCTGACAAGTCGGTTTGGGAGCGGGCTTCACGCCTTGCCGCAGATGTCAAGGTTCGGTCAAGGGTGGCCGATTTGGGCGCCAAGGCGGCCGCCGCAAACGAGGTGACGGTCGAGCGGATCGTCCGTGAACTGGCGCTGATCGCGTTCGGCAACAAGCGGGCGGTGATGACCTGGGGGCCGGGCGGCGTGAAGCTGAAGGACTCCGAACAGCTGACCGACGATCAGGCTGCCCAGGTGGCCGAGGTGAAGGAGACCGTCAGCGCTACCGGTGGGTCGCTGTCGCTGAAGACGCACGACAAGGTGAAGGCGCTGGAGCTGCTGGGGAAGCACGTCGGCATGTTCCCGGATAAGGTGGAGCTGACGGGCAAGGGAGGCGGGCCGGTGGCGCATCACACCGTCACGCCCGAAGAGCTGGCCCAGGCGGTGCGCAGTGTCCGTGAGGAGTTTTAGCCCGGCCGAGCGCCTGGCGGCCGTAGGCCACGCGCGGGAAGACCTCTACGACTTCTCGCGCTGGATGTTCCTGCAGCGCAAGGGGTTCCGGTGGCAGCGCGCACGGCATCACCAGATCGTCTGCGACGCCCTCATGCGGGTTTACCGCGGCGAGTGCAAGCGCCTGATCATCAACATCCCGCCCCGGTACTCGAAGACCGAGCTGGCCGTCGTCAACTTCATTGCGTGGGCGTTCGGCAAGGTGCCCGACTGCGAGTTCATCCACAGCAGCTATTCCAGCGCGCTGGCGATCAACAACAGCAGCCACGTCCGTGGGCTGGTGCAGCATGAGGCCTTCGGCGAGATATTCCCCGACCTGCAGCTCGCCAGCGAGGCGTCGCACCACTGGAAGACCACGGCGGGCGGGGTCATGTACGCCACCGGCACAGGCGGGACGATCACCGGCTTCGGCGCCGGCAAGATGCGCGAGGGCTTCGGCGGCGCCATCATCATCGACGATCCGCACAAGGCGGACGAGGCGGCCAGCGACGTGATCCGCAAGGGCGTTGTCGAGTGGTTCCAGAACACCCTTGAGAGCCGGAAGAACAGCCCGGACACGCCGATCATCGTCATCATGCAGCGCCTGCACGAGTCGGACCTCGCCGGCTGGCTGCTGGGCGACCGCGGCAAGGACTTCAAGGGGCCGCCCGTGCCGGGTGGCAACGGCGAGGTGTGGGAGCACGTCTGCCTGTCGGCATGGAACGATGACGGCACGCCGCTTTGGCCTGAGAAGCACAGCGCCGACGACCTCCGCCGCATGGAGAAGGCCGCGCCGTATGTCTTCGCCGGCCAGTACCGCCAGCGGCCCGCGCCGCCCGAGGGCGGGGTCATCAAGCCGGACATGCTGCAGATCGTGGACGCGATGCCGGCGGTCGTCGAGTGGTGCCGCGGCTGGGACTTGGGGGCATCGGATTCTGGCGACTTCACCGCTGGCGGCAAGGTCGGGCGGCTCGCGGATGGCCGCTACATCATCGCCGGCATGGTGCGCGAGCAGTTCCAGACGGACAAGCGTGATGCCCTCATCAAGACCACCGCCGACAACGACGGTCGCGCCGCCGTCAAGCAGAGCTTGCCGCAAGACCCTGGCCAGGCCGGCAAGTCGCAGGTCGCGGCCCTGGCCAAGCTGCTGGTGGGGCACCACCTGCACTTCTCGCCCGAGACCGGCGACAAGGTGACGCGCGCGACGCCGCTGGCCAGCCAGATCAACGCCGGCAACGTGCTGATGCTGCGCGGAGGCTGGAACGAGGCATTCAAAGAGGAGTGCCGCCTGTTTCCGAACGGCAGCTATGACGATCAGGTAGACGCCGCATCGCGCGCGTTCAACGAGCTGCTGAGCCCCGCGGCCGGCATCTTCACCTGACCGCTCCCTAGCATCCGGCCGATGGCCAAACCCATCCGAATCAACAGCCTTGACCTCGCCCGCGCGCGGGCCGAGTTCCTCACCGGCATGGGGCTGGACGCCAAGCGGCCGACCGCCTGGACGCAGTACGGCTATCCCGAGACGGTGACCTTCGAGATGCTGAAGGTCGCCTACTCGCGCGGCGGCGCAGGGCAGGGCGCGGTGCATCGCATCCTTGACGGCTGCTGGCGGAAGAAGCCCCGCATCAAGCTGCCCAACAGCGACGACGTGAGCCCGTGGGAGACGAAGGTCGGCGACCTGCTGAAGCAGATCAGCGCCTGGCCGAAGCTCCGCGACTTCGACCGCCGCAACCTCGTCGGCCGGTTCGCCGCGTTGATTTACCGCGTGGCCGACAGCAGGCTCCTGTCCGAGCCCATGCAGCGCGCATCCCGGCTGGTGGACCTCGTGCCGGTCTACGAGGACCAGATCAGGGTGACGAAGTGGCAGGAAGACCAGCGCGCCGAGGACTTCGGCCAGCCGCTGATGTTCCAGATTCGCAGCCGGTCGCCGATGCAGCAGGGCGACACCCAGGCCCAGCCCGAGCAGTGGATCGACATCCACCCCAGCCGCGTGCAGATCCTGGCCGAGGGAAGCGTCGGGAACATGTTCGACGGCGTGCCGCTGCTGCTGGCCGGCTTCAACCACCTGATCGACCTGGAGAAGATCGCGGGCGGCTCGGCCGAGGGGTTCCTGAAGAACAGCGCGCGCACGCTGGTTTTCAGCTACGACGCCGATGCCAACGTGCAGGCCATCACCGCGCCGGACGGCTCACCCATTGGCAAGACCGTGCGCGAGATCCACGAAGAGCAGACGCGCAACCTGAACCGCAATCAGGACAGCAGCATCGTCATCCAGGGCGGCGAGGCCAGCGCCCTGCAGACCACCGTTGCGGACCCGGAGCCGTCGTTCGGCGTGGCCGCGAACCTCTTTGCGGCCTCGGTGCAGCTGCCCTTCACCATCCTCTTTGGACAGCAGACCGGCCGGCTGGCCAGCGACGAAGACCGCGCCGACTACCACGCGCGCTGCGCCTCCCGGCAGGAGAACGAGCTGACGCCGATGCTGGATCAGCTGATCCGCCGCCTGCAGGCCGCGGGCCTGATCGACGCGGGCGAGTTCGTCATCGAGTGGCCCGACCTGGGCGCGCCCACCGGTGCGCAGATGCTGGACAACGCCAAGAAGATGGCCGATACGAATCAGGTCGCTTTCAACGGCGGCGCCGCAGAGCCGGTCTTTGACGCGAACGAGATCCGCAAGGCCGCCGGCTACGAAGAGCGCGAGGGCGGCGGCGACGAGTTCCGCGAGGATGAGCAGCCGGAAGACCCTGAAGACCTGCTGACCAACCCGTCCGCCAAGCCCGGGGCCAAGCCGGCCGCGAAGTGAAGCGCCCGCCAAATCCGACGATCCCCGGCACGCCGGAGGAACGCACCGGCACAACGCGCATCTTGCGGCGCGCGGTGCGCGAGATCACCCGGCGCTTCGCCGGCCTGCAGCGCGACGTGCTGGCCATCTTCGACGCCATCCGGGTCTATGGCGGCAACGACGCGGCCATGGCGCGCACGCTGTACGCGCTGACGCCCGAGGAGCTGGCCGCCACCAGCCAGGCCCTGCAGGACGCGCTGGACCGCTGGCTGCTGGAAGGGCGCGACCCGCGGCACTCCTTCTGGTACTCGCCCTATGACGAGGAAGCGGCCCAGCTCGGCAGCGCGCAGTCTGCCGCGAACCTGACGCGGCTGTCTGAGGGCTACGCCGCCACGCGCAGCCTGCAGCAGATCGTCTACTCCGACGCCTACCGAAACCGCGTGGGCATGGCCCAGGTCAAGTCGTTTGAGCACTGGACAGGTCTTTCCGCCGGGCTTCGCTCCGAGCTCTCCCAGATCATCGGCAGGGCGGTCGTTGACGGCAAAAACCCCAAGGCAGTCAGGACGGAGATCATGGAGCGGCTCGATGTCAGCCGAAGCAAGGCAGCGCAATATTCGCAAACAGACATCACGGACACGCTCCGCCAGGCGCGCTGGGCTGAGTCCGACTACGCCACCGAGACGCTGGGGCTCAATCTCGGGTTGCTGTGGACTTCCGCGCTGATCCCGACCACCCGGGCCACGCATGCCGCCAAGAACGGCAAGGTGCTTACCTCGGCCCAGGTGCGCGATTTTTACGGCCGAGACGGCAATCGCTACAACTGCCACTGTGCACAGACCGAGTGCCTGCTGGACACGGAGAACAGGCCCATATTGACGGACAGCCTGAAGTCCAAGATGCAGGCCGAGCTGCAGACCTGGACAAAGTCGCGCGGGAAGAAATAGCGCCTTCCTAGCATGCCGAAGGGCGGATAGGGATGCAACCCGAAGAGCCTTCAGCAAGCCTGCCGCCTTTGTCATGCTGGACAAGGGGCTGACCTTGAAATCTGAACTCACCGCCGCGCGTCTGCGCGAGCTGCTGCACTACGACCCCGAGACGGGCGTCTTCACCCGGCTGCAGAACCTCTCCCTGTCGAATGCGTTCAAGCCAGGCGACGTGGCCGGAGGCCTGGACAAGAGCACGGGCTACATCAGGGTCAGCATCGATGACCGCAGGTACTGGGCGCATCGGCTCGCGTGGCTGTACGTCCACGGCACTTGGCCGCCGCGTGGCCTCGATCATCGCGACGAGAACAAGGCCAACAACGCCATCGCGAACCTCCGTCCCGCCGACAAGTCGCAGAACGGCCAGAACGTCACGGCAGCTCGCTCTTCGAGCAAGTCAGGCCTCCTAGGCGCAAGTCCTGACGGCAGCGGCAGGTGGCAGGCATCGATCACCGTCAACCGCAAGCAGCGCAACCTCGGGCGCTACGACACGGCGGAAGAGGCGCACGCCGTCTATCTCGCAGCCAAGGCGCTGGTTCATCCATTCCGGCACCGGCAGTCGGCTTCCTAGCATCGGGGCTTCCCCGTCATACCCAGGGAATCGCCGGAGGCGCGGCACCTGCAAAGGACTCTCTCAAATGTTCAAGCGAATGTCTTCGATCCTGATGGTGGCGGCGCTGGCCCTCGGTGCTGCCGCCGCGATTGCCGCTCCCGATGTCGGCCTGTTCGCGCCGCCGGGCGATCTCGCCGCCGGCGTGCTGATGGCTTCGGCCGTGCTTGGCGCGCCCCTGGCAGAAGATGCGGTGCCGGTCTCCATGCGTGCGAAGTTCGTCGTGACCAGCGTCAGCCAGCACGGCACGCCGCCCACGTCGGAAACCGTGGCCTTCGGCGCCGTATGCAAGAGCGGCGGCTATCCCGCCGACGGCAGCGACGACGACAACACCTACGCGCGATGGTCGCCGTCCGCAAGCTGTTCGATCAACATCGCCAACCCGGCGCTGTTCGGCAAGTTCAAACCTGGACAGAAGTTCTATGTGGACTTCGCCGAGGCAGCTGATCCTGTGCTGGAAGTGGCGACGCCGGCCGGCTGAGCGCACCCGCGTCGACCGCACAAAGGGCCCTGCGAGGGCCTTTTTCATGCCTTCCTAGCATTCGCCGACATGTCAAAACGTCGTGTCCACATCCTCACTGCCGTCAACGCCTCGGCAGTCAGCAAGACCGGTGGCAAGTACACCATCAAGGGCGTGTGCGGTGCCGTCAACGACATCGTCATGAACGGGATGCTGTACCCGGCTGACCAACTGGCGAAGGGCGTCGCCACGCTCAACGGCAAGCCGGCCCCGGCCGGCCACCCGAAGAACGACGCCGGCCAGTACATCAGCGCCCTGAACGGCGAGGCCCTGCTCAACGCCTACATCGGCAGCGTGTGCACGAACGCCCGCCACGAGGGCGGCAAGACGCTGGTCGACGTCGTCGTGAACGAGGCCCAGGCCAAGGCCCACCCGGACGGCGCCAAGCTGGTGGAGCGCCTGGACGCTGCCATCGCCGGCAACAACGCGGACCCGATCCACGTCAGCACGGGCCTGTTCGTCGAGGCCATCAGCGCCAACGGCGAGAGCCTGGGCAAGAAGTACGACCGCATCGCGACGAACCTGCAGTACGACCACCTGGCCATCCTGCTGAACCAGACAGGCGCCGGCACGCCGGAGCAGGGCGTCGGCATGTTCCTGAACTCCGAGGGCGTGGAGGAGCGCGTCGATTGCGCCGTGCTGAGCACGAACGAAGCGGGCACGGCCAAGGCCGAGAAGTCGCTGAAGGATGCCATCGCGCTGCACGAGAAGCACATGAACGGCACCGCCCCGACCACTGGAGCCGATGGCGAAAAGTCGCAGATGAAGATGATGCGGATGATGAAGGCCGCACTGGACTATCTGACCGGCAAGGAAGAAGACGCCGAACAGAGCGACGGCAACAGCAAGAACAAGCCGAAAGGCAAGGGCATGGGCGGCATGAAGATGAACGCCGACAACCAGCCTGCAGACCGCCGCAATGACGGTCTGACCGGCTGGCTGCGCAAGCTCCTGGGCAACGGCTCGGTCGAGCTGTCCTTCGACCAGATCAGCAGCGGCCTCTATGCCCTCATGCCCGATGGTGCGTGGCTGCGCGACGTGTACGACCGCCATGTCATCTGGACCGACAGCGACGGCGGCCACTTCCGGCAGGACTACGCGGTCGGTTCGGACGGCTCCCTAAGCTTTACGTCAGACCCTCAAGCAGTGAAGCGTGAGGTGTCCTATGTGCCCATCACCAACCGCCAAGAGGTCGATCAAGTGAAAGAAACCATCATCGCCGCGCTCAATGCAGCCGGCATCAGCGGCGTCGCGGCGATGACCGATGCGCAGCTGCTCACCGCCTACAACGCCCTGCAGGCCAAGCCGCATCTGGACGCGCTCAACGCCGAGCAGACCGCCCACGGCGCGACCAAGGGCAAGCTGGCCGAGTTCGAGGTCGCCGCCAACGCCGCGCGCGACGCCGAGCTGAACACCCTGGCCGCCGAGCTGGCCACGAACAGCTCGCTGACCGCCGACGACTTCAAGGCGATGGGCCTGCCCCGCCTGAAGGAGCTGAAGGCCAAGGCCGCCCCGGTCGTGGTCGGCAACTCCGGCATCAAGCCCGGTGACGAGTTCGCCGGCTACTCCCTGAACGCCTTCATCGAGGAGAAGAAGTAATGCCCGCACGCATCTACCGCGGCCCGGCTGACCGCCAGCCGAAGACCGTCAGCGACAAGACTGTCGCGGGCGCCTACCTGCCCGGCACGTTCGTGACCGAGGGCGCGTCGGCGCTGACCCAGGCGACCGCCTTCGCAGCCGGCCTGCGCCTGCTGTCCGACCGGGACTTCTACAGCACCGGCGCGCTGGACGCCAACGACCCGCTGAAGGTGGCCTACGCCTCCGGCGACACCGGCGTCGCCTATGTGCTGGAGCCGGGCCAGACCTACCAGGGCGCCGCAGCCGCAGCGACCTACACCTACATGCAGGAGCTGGCTGTGGGTGCTGCGGGTCGCCTGACCGCCGCCGTCACCGGCAACGTCGTCGTCGGCTTCAGCAAGTCCACGGGCGCCAAGTCCGCGGGCGACCTGATCGACTTCGAAGTCGCCAATTTCTACACGAAGCCCTGAGGAGGACTGAATGCTTCGCTTCGAACAGAACCAAGAGCGCGCCATCCTGCGCGCCCGCGAGGTCTTCAACCAGCGCCAGACCGCGATGGCGGCCGCCTGCCAGTTCTCGGACGGCTTCGGCGATCCGCTGACCGGCAACGCCGCGCAGATCCCGCTGGACGCCTGGCGCCGCATCGACTCGCGCGGGGCCATGATCCAGCGCGACATCCTGCAGGTGTTCAACCGCCTGGCCGCCGCCAACTCGACCCCGGTGGCCATGGGCGACCTCGTGTCCTACTTCCCGCAGATCAGCGACTCGGGTGAAGTCCATGTCTCCATGGACGGCCGCAGCGAGGGCAACGCCGATCAGGCCGTGGTCAAGTACCAGGGCACGCCGGTGCCGATCTTCGACAGCTTCGCCCGCTTCGGCTGGCGGCAGATGGAGGTCATGCGCCGCGGCCCGACCGCGCTGGACACCGAGACGGTGGCCAACCACCAGCGCAAGGTCGCCGAGAAGCTGGAAGACATGGCCCTCAACGGCCTGTCCAACATCGTCGTCGGCGGCTCGACCATCTACGGCCTGCGCAACTTCCCGCAGCGCAACACCAACACGCACGGCCTGACGCTGAACACGTCCACCGGCGCGCAATGGCTGTCGGCCATCCAGAAACTGGTCAACGCGCTGATCGGTGACAACGCCTTCGGCCGCGTCACGGTGTTCCTGAACTACGGCGACTGGGTGTACGCCGACATGAACGAGTTCAACGCCGGCTACCCGAAGACCATCCTTCAGCGCCTGAAGGAGATCAACCAGGTCGCCGAGTTCGTGCCGTGCTCGCGCGTCCCGGCCAACGAGCTGATCGGCGTCGCCGACATCGGCTCGGGCAACTGGGGCACCGTGCTGAACGGCATGGGCATGACCACCCGCCCGAAGATGCGCCATAACCCCGAGGACGATTACGTCATCGGCGTGCTGGCCAGCGCTGCCACGCAGTTCCGCTCGGACTACAACGGCAACTCGCAGGTCTGCCACATCACCCAGGCATGACCATGAAGCTGCGCATCACTCAACTGAAGGCGCCGTGGCCCGAAGGGGCCAAGGTCGGCGATGTGGTCGAGCTGGACGCGGCCGCCGTCCCGGCCTGGGCCGTGGGCAAGTGCGAGCCGGCCCCGGCCGACGCCGAAGTCACCGTGAAGGCCGAAGCGGCCAAGGCCGACAAGGCCAAGAAGTAGCCCGCCCTGCGGGAACCCAAAGCCGTGCCGGTGCTGACGTAGCGGCACGGCTTTTTCACACCGAATCGAAAGGCGCACCATGCCCACCTCCGGCGCTGTCATCGTCCCGAACAAGGCGAGGCTGAATTTCTTCAACGCGACCAACCTGCTGGCCGCGAACACGGCGAATTTCCGCCTGGCGCTGGTCACCAGCAGCTGGACGCCCGACCCGGGCGACACCGGGCACGAGGTGTGGGCCGACGCCTCGGCGAACGAGATTGCCGCCGGCAACGGCTACAGCGCAGGCGGCATCGCGCTCACGGGCGTGGCGCTGACGCAGGCCGCGGGTACGGTGAAGTTCACCAGCGCTGCCGCCGTGTGGACCGCCTCGGGCGGCAACATCCCGGCCTGGCGCCGCGGGGTCATCTACTACCTCGGCACGCTCAACGGCAAGGTCAACCCCATCGTCGGCTACTTCCTGGGCGACGCGACCAACATCGACGTGCCGGCCACCACGCCACCGAACACGCTGACCTTCACGCCGAACGCGGCGGGCATCGTGACGGCTTGAGTCGGGTGATCTGATGTCCTTCGCGCTTCTCGCATCTGCCAAGGTCAACGGGTCAACAGGCGGCACGACGGCCGCCATCGACACGACGGGCGCCAAGTTGCTGGTCATCGAAGCCGCTTTCAGCGGCGCGGTGACTATCACGGACAGCAAGGGCAACACCTGGACTGGTGGCACGCTGTTCACCACCACCACTCCCAACACGCGTTTTTTCTACTGCCTCTCACCGGTCGTCGGTGCCGGCCACACGTTCACGATCTCGGCCTCGGTGGGCTCCATTGTCGTTTCCGCGTGGAGCGTCACGGCCACGCCGGTCTTGGACTCGCAGGGCCTCTCCAACAGCGTCTCCGGCACGCAGTCGCAATTCAGCTCGGCCAGCTTCACTCCCACGGTCAATAACTGCCTGCTGATTGCCGGCGCCGCATTTCCAAGCCCCGGTTTCACGTCAGGCTTCACGCCCGGGGCCGGCTGGACGCTGGTGGATGTCAACAACTACGTGGCTGGCACCAGCTTCGGCAGTTCCCAGGTCTACAAGGTGCAGGGTGCGGCCACTGCCATCCCCACGACCGAGAAGCCGGCGTCGTGGACTGGCTCCACGGCTGTCTCCTATCACGGCATCGCGTTTGCCGAAACCGTTTCGGCGTCGCTGACGATCACCACGCCCAGCGCCTTTGAGGTTCACCAGCGCAGCGGCAGCACCGGCTCCATCCAGATCACTGGCACGGTGGACGGCGCCACGGAGGACATCGAGGCCAGCTTCAACGGCGGCGCCTACCAGACTATCGCCACCGCTGTTGCGGCCGGCAGCTTCAGCGGCACGCTGACCGGCCAAGCGCAAGGGCAGGGCACGCTGACGGTGCGCAAGAAGACCACCACCAGCGCCAGCGCTACGGTGGCCAACGTCGGCATTGGCGATGTGTTCCTCTTTGGCGGCGACTCGCGGGCCGAGGGCCGCGGCACCAACGGGCAGGTGTATGCCCACGCCACACTCAAGGCGGCCATGTTCAAGGCCGGCGCCTGGGCCGAGTTGGCTGAGACGGCGAGTAACGGCACGATGGCGCCGCTGCTGGCCACGCAGATCATGGCCAGTCAGGGCGTGCCGGTCGCGTTCATCTACGCCGGCTCGGGCGGCACCGACGTGGCCGGGTCCAACAACACCTGGGCCAAGCCCAACGCGCAGTATTCGGGCGCAGTTACCGCCGTCACTAACTCCACGGCCTATGTCAAGGCCGCGCTGTTCCTGCTCGGCCCCAACGCGATCTATAACGCCAACAACGCCGCCATCCCGCTCGCCACCTATCGCACGGCGCTGGACACGCTGGCGGCCAACCTTGCGGCCGATGTGCCCGGCGCTCCCAAGCTGTTCGTGGATGTGTGCGGCGAGATGTCCAGCGCACTGCCGCCAGACCCTCGCGCAGCCCGCAACAACATCCGAGGCGCGGTCCTCTCGGCCTGGAACAACAACGCCACGGCGGTCAAGCCCGGCCCGGTCCTGATCGAGCAGGACTACGTGGACAACGTACATCCCAAGACCGACGCAGAGCTGCTGGCGTTGGCGCAGCGCTACTGGCTGTCCATCAGCGAGGCGCTCTACGGTGGCAGCGGCGGACGCGGCCCGCGCCTCAGCGCCGCGTCCTGGAACGGCGCGCGCACTCAGCTGACCGTCACCTTCGACCAGGCGCTGAAGACCGGGCTGACACACTCCACCGGCTGCTGGCTGGTGAGCGACAACGGCGCGGCGATGACCGTCTCCGGCGTGGCCTACCACGGCACGAACCCGAACGCCCTGGTGCTGACCACCAGCGCCGCGGCCACCGGCCCGGCCGGCACGACCACCGTGTCGTTTGCCGACAGCGACTCCGCCGTGGGCGCAGTGATCCCGCGCAGCGCCGACAAGACGCTGGCCGTCGGCGGCACGGCGACCCTGCCGGCGGAGCCGGTCTACAGTGCCGCGGTTGCCGAAGGCGCTGCAACCACCGTCACCCTGACGCTGACGACAGACGGCAGCACGCCCGCGGCGAACCTCACCGGCCTGCGCTGGCGCTTTTCCGAGACGTTCGCGGGCGCCGTCGTGGCCTCCGGCACGGCCGGCACCACCAACGCGTTGGGCGTGTTCAGCGTCGGCATCACAGGCACGGCACTCGCAGTCGGCGCTATAGGATGGCTGACGGTCACCGACTCGGACGGCACGATGTCGCAATCGCCCATGAAGGGCTACAGCGGCCCGGTGACGGTGAGCTGACATGGCGGCCATCTTCGGCACCCAGCGCCAAGGCGGCGCGGCGGTCTACGGCACGCAGGCGGGTGCCGTGAACGTTGGAGTCAGCCCGCCGGCTGCATCGCTGACCCTGGCCGGCCTCGCTCCCACGCTGGCGCAGACCGCAGCGCAGTCGGTGAGCCCGGCTGCCGCGGCGCTGGCGATGACGGGACACGCGCCGGGCATCCTTCAGGCATCGGGCGAGGTTGCGCAGCCTTCGACGGCCTCGCTCGCGCTCGCCGGCCAGGCGCCGAGCATCGCGCAAAGCGCGCTGCAGTCGGTGTCCCCGAGTGCGGCCGCCATCCTGTTGACCGGCTACGCCCCAAGCGTCGCCCAGGACGGACCAATCAGCGTCTCGCCGGCCGCCTTCGTGCTCAGCATCCTCGGCCTCGTTCCTAGCATCGCAGTCGGTGGACAGGAAGAACCCCTCATGACGCTTGCGCAGGCGAAGCAGTACCTCGACATGGCGCTGGGCGTGACGCTGCCCGACTTCGTGGTGCAGGCAGCCATCGACAAGGCTTCGCCCTACATCCCGGACATGGTGGACGCCGGCTACAGCCAGGCCGATCAGGTCATGGTGCTGTGCATCACCGTCGCCATCGTGGCCGCGGCTGGCATGCCGCGCCGGCTGTCGTCGCAGAGCGCGCCTTCTGGCGCCTCGCGGTCCTTCAGCTACACCGAGCGCGACCTGTGGGCGCTGCGCCGCTCCCTCGCCGCACTGGACACCGCCGGCATCATGACCACCGTCGTGGGGCCTGATCCGACAGCCGTGGCCATGTTCATGGTCGTCTAAACCGGAGCACTCCATGACCCTACTCGCTCAAGGCCGCCGCGCCTCCCTCGTTCTCGACGTTGGCCAGGTGTACCGCATCAGCACGCCCGGCCAGGCCACGGTGACGCCGGCCTATGGAGCGCCGGCCGGGACCACGACAGTAACCGCGGCGTCGCAGGACTTCGGCCCGTACAGCGCGCCCGCGAAGCTCGAGCTGGTCGCTGTCGCTGGAGACACAGAGTACAGCTTGCGCGCGCTGCGGCCGGCGCAGATGAACGATGCTGGCGCGCTGGTGACGCCGGATGGCGGCCTGCAATCCTTCAGCGAGGTGACGCCCTACGTCAACATGACCGCCACGGGAACGGCCGTGACGGGACCGTGCGAGCTGGCCGGTTACGACTGCACGGTCGCTGCCGGCAACATCACGATCTACGACGGCACCAGCACGGCCGGCGCGGTCATCGTGCCGACGACTGCCCTGGCGGTGGGCCGCAACGAGTTCCGCCACAAGCGTGCGCTGACGGCCGGCTGCCATGTCGTGCTGAGCGGGGCGGCTACCGTCAACGTGCTGGTGGGCTAACGTGGCCGACATCTACGTCGACCCCAGCGCGGCCACCAACGGCAGCGGCAGCGAGGCGAGCCCGCGCACCATCTGGCCAACCAGCATCGGTGCGAACGACCGCATCTTGCTCAAGCGGGGCACCACGCTGGCAGTCGCCGCGCAGTTGTCGCTGGGCGCAGGATCGTCGGTCACGGTCATGGACTACGGTGACGCTGCGCTGCCTCGGCCGCGAATCACCAGCACCGCGACTAACTTCGGCTCGATCAACGTCGATGTGGCTGGGGTGGTCCGATTCAGGAACATCCACTTCGACCAGTTCCTGAACGGCTCCACGAACGGCGCTGTCATCGTTGCAAGCCCTGTCGCTGCCGGCCGCGTCGCCCAGCTCGATATCCAGGGCTGCCGCTTCTCGTCCTGCGCGTGGAACGCCATCCGCCTCAATGGCACCAACACCGCCACCGCCGCGCTCACGTTCCGCTGCGTCGGCAACGAATTTGACGACATCGGCGAGGACTGCGTTTTCGGCGGCGCGCTGGACGTTGAGTTCGCCTACAACCGCTGCACGCGGCTGAGCAGCCGGACGCTGACCGGCGACGGCTTGGGGTTCATCAACGCGGACCCGGTGCGTGTCTGGGTGCATCACAACTACATCGACCACAGCCTGACAGACTGCAAGCAGTGCGTCATCGTGGACTGCACGACGCCTGGCGCGGGCGAGGTCATCATTGAGGACAACGTGCTGATCGGCTTCGGCTCGGCCACCGCTGCACCGACCCTGCACAGCGTCATCATCAGCGAAGGCAAGACCAAGATCCGGCGCAACACGATCTACGCCTACGGCATCGTCTGCGGCATCAACAACGCTCAGGACGAGATCGCCGACAACCTGATCTACCTCGGCAACAACGCCGCCGCCATCGGCCCGCCCATCGCCATCGCCGCAGACGGCAAGGTGCTCAACAACACCATCATCGGCGTGGGCTCACTGCCGGCCAACACGCCGGCCATCGTCATGGGCTCCGGCGCCACGGCTGCCGCCATCGTGCGGAACAACGCCTTCATCAACCTGCCGCGCGGCATCCAGAGCAACGTGGCCGCTGGCGTGAATCCGACCGTGGGCACGAATGCCTACTGGCAGGTGCCTACGCCGCGCACCGGCACGACCGGGGCCTTCGCTGAGGCATCGGCAATCACCGCCGACCCGAAGCTGGCCGCAGATGGCCGGCCCATGCCGGGCAGCTCGCTGATCCGCGCCGGCACGCACGCTGGCTATCGGCGCGACCGCGCGCGCACCCAGCGCAGCAACCCGCCGTGCATCGGCGCATTCGACGTCGCCCGCGTGAGGCTCGCATGAGCGCAGCCGCAAACTGGAGCTACACCGCCAAGGCCACGGTCTGGCCGTACACCGGCCGCGACGACTGGTCCGGCGTGGCCACCTTCGGCGCGCCGGTGACGTTCGACTGCGACTACGCCGCTGAGTCCAAGCGCAGGACCGACGACCTGGGCGTCGAGTTCACATCGCGGCTGGTGATCTACACGGAGCGCGCGGACGTGAAGCAGGGCGACATGGTGCTGATCGGCGCCAGCAGCAATCCTGACCCAGCGGCGGCCGGCGCATGGGAAGTGCGCCTCGTCAAGCGCAGCGCGGACACCTTCGACCGCCTGGCCGACGATTGGGAAATCGTGACGTGACCGGCCCGCGCATCGTCAACCGCCTGCCCCAGTTCATCGAGACGGTCGAGCGCCGGGCCGCCGCCGGCATGACCAAGGCCTTGATCCTCGGCGCCAGCGAGGCCAGCGTGATGACGCCCATCGACACGTCCACGCTCATCAACTCGCAGTTCCGCAGCGTCGAGAAGCAGGGCAGCCGCATCGTCGGGACGGTGGGCTACACGGCGGCCTACGCGCTGGCGGTGCACGACCCCGACAACCCGCAGAAGTTCCGCCGCGCGAGCGCGCAGAAGCTGTTTCTGTCCAAGGGCTTCGAGAACGCCGAGCCCAACATCCGCGCGGTGCTACGCGGCGCGATTCGCACCTGATCTGCCCCTTCCTAGCATGGGCAGCCATGACAGCCGCCGCCGATGCCCTGCGCGAATTCGTCAGCCCGCTTTTGCCCGGCTGGCGGATTCAGTTCGGCCGCTGGGTGGACGGCGACACCGCGGCGCGCTTCTGCGTCATCAAGCCCGTGGGAGGCCTGCCGGCAGAGCTGGTGCGCCGCCCACAGTTCACCGTCTCGCTGATCGGCGCGAAGAACCAGCCGGCCGATGAGGTCGGAGACGCTGCCGACGCCATGGTCGAGGCGATGCGCCTCAGCAGCGGAAGCCTCGTTTTTCTCCAGCCGGCCGAGCCGGTCTACATGCCGACCGATGACGGCCGGCCCGTCTTTGAAATCGCCGTCTCGGCAATCACCACCTGAGGGCACACACCCATGAGCACGCAATTCGTTGGCCGCGACGTCGTCGTCAACTTCGCCATCGGCCTGAAGACCGACGATCCGGTCGGCCTGACCTTCAAGCGGCTGGGCATGATGCGCGGCAAGTCCATGAAAACCTCGTGGGACACCGTGGACGTGACCGCCGACATGTCGCCGGCCTTCACGAAGGAAAACCTCGTCACCTTCAAGTCGGTGGAGTTCTCCGGCGACGGCGTGAGCTACGGCGAGGACGTGGCCAACCAGAAGGAGCTGAAGACGCACGTCATCAGCCCCGGCGCGGCCACCGGCAATCAGCCGATGGTCTGGCTGCAGATGATCGACCCGGACGGCGACAAGTACGAAGGCGCGTTCATCGTCAGCGAGTGGAGCGACGACCGTCCCTACTCCGACGCTGCAACGTGGTCGATCACGGCCATGAGCAACGGCAACGTCGTGTTCACGCCCGCCCCCTGATCGCTGACCGCTGAGGAATCAACATGGCCGCCATCGCATCCATCGTCGCCAGCCAGACCGGCCCCTTCTCCGCTCCGATCTCCACGCTGAGCGCTGACGACACGATCACCTTCAACCCCGGCAAGAAGCAGCTGCTGGTGCTCACCAACAACACCGCCGGCTCGCTGACCGCCACCATCGACGGCAGCACCGCCACCAGCGTCATGGCGCCGGGCGTCGGCGCGGTTGATGTGTCCGCCGGGAAGGCCATCGCCGTGGGCGCGGGGCTGAGCGTGGCTGTCGTGCTGGGCGCGATCAGCGCCTACTGCTCGGGCGTCGTCCACATCACCGGCGCCGCGGGCCTCAAGGCGCAGCTGTTCGACCTCTGATGCTCGTCGAATGCGGCCTCGTGCGAGCGACGGCCGGCGACGGGTCGGAATACACCTTCCGCCCGTCGTTCGGCCGCATCGCTGCGCTCGGGGCGCCGCATGAGATCGTCGAGACCTTCGCCCGCCTGCATGGGCCGCATGCCGCCGCGGAAGCGGCCTATGTGCTGGCTTGTCTGTGCGATCAGGAAGACCCGACGCCGCTGATCGGCTGGCGTGACGAGGGCGGGTGGCATCCCGGCGCCATGCCGGCCGACGAGCAGGTCATCATCGCCCGCCACCTTCTGCAGCATGGCATGGTCGGCAAGGCCAGCCCGGAGAAGGGCGACGGCGAGTACCGCGCCGAGTTCAACGCCGCCGAGTACATCAGCGCCGCGCGCGTGCATCTGGGCCTGTCGAGCGAGGACGCCGAGGCGCTGAGCATGACCGAGTTCCAGACCATGTTCGAGATGAAGTTCCCCGACTCGGCCAAGAAGAAGCGCAACGTGCCCACGCGCGAGGAATACGCAGCGGCGCTGACCGCCATGAAGGAGCGCGGCCATGGCTGAGAACGTCGGCGAGATTTTCTACAACGTCACCCTCGACACGTCGAAGATGGTCGAGGGCTCGCGCGCCGCCCGGCGCGAGCTGGACGGGCTGAGCACGCGCCTGACCGCCACGGCCGCCGCCGCTGCTGTGCTGGCCGCCGCCTTCGCCGCGATCAAGGTCGCCAAGCTGGCCGACGAGATCCGCATGCTCGGCGCGCGCGTGGACGTGGCCGCCGGCAGCATGGAGCGCGGCGCCGCGGCATTCAATGAGCTGGTCGCCATCAGCCGCCGCACGCAGTCCAGCCTGGGCGGCAACATCGAGGTCTTCAACCGGCTGAACCAGTCCATCCTGCAGATGGGCGGAAGCCAGGAAGACACCCTGCAGACGACCGAGCTGCTGGGCAAGGCGATCAAGGTCAGCGGCGCCAGCGCGACCGAGGCCAAGGCGGCGATGCTGCAATTCGGCCAGGCGCTGGGCTCGGGCAAGCTGCAGGGCGACGAGCTGCGCAGCCTCATGGAGACCGCGCCGTACCTGATGCGGCAGCTGGCCGATGGAATCGGCGTGCCGGTGGGCGCGCTGAAGAAGCTCGGCGAGGAAGGCAAGCTCACCGCCGACGTGGTGATGAACGCGTTGTCCAAGGCCGCCGAGAAGATCGACGCCGACTTCAAGAAGCTGCCGCAGACCTTCGAGTCGGCGATGACCGTCGCGCAGGACCAGGCGGCGCTGGCCGCGCTGAAGTTCGACGAGCTGACCGGCGGCAGCGCGGCGCTGGCCGGCGTCACCAAGGGCCTGGGTGACGTGTTCGAGGAGCTGGGCAAGCAGTTCGAGGGCGCCACTACCGAGGCCGACAAGCTCGGCCGCAACTCGTCCGTCTCCAACTGGGCCGACACGACGAAGGTCGCGCTCTCCTACCTCGTCGACGCGGTGGACCTGACGTGGCAGTCCATCAGCGTGCTCGGTCGAAACGTGAAGTTCGTCTTCGAGTCCATCGGCGCGGAGATCGGCGGGCTGATGGCCGCGTCCATGGCCAACGCGAAGCGCGACTGGGCCGGCGTGCGGGCGATCCGCCAGCAGATGAAGGAGGACTCCGAGAAGCGCCGCAAGGAGCTGGACGACGCCGACGCCAAGACCTTGGGGAAGGCCATGCTGGCCGGCGAGCGCATGCGCCAGGCGTGGGCCGCGCCGCAGGCCAGCTACAGCAACGAGGGCCGCATGCCGACGCCAACGCGTGGGCCGCTGAAGTCGGCCGGTGGAGGTGGCGACACCAAGGGGGCGAAGTTCGACAGCGCCGGCTACATGGCCGGCCTGGAGAAGGCGGCCGCCACCGGCTACGAGCGCGTCGACGCCATCGAGCGCGAGGCGCTGCGCAAGAACGCCGAGCTGCTGAAGGCCGGCAAGATCACGCGCCAGCAGGCCGCGGATGCCGTGCTGCTGATCGAGCAAAACGCGGCGCGGGAACGCCAGGAGATCGGGTTCAAGGAAGCCACGGACAACCTCAACCGGATCACCGCGGACGGTCAGAAGGAGGCGGCGGCGCGGCTGAAGCTGGAAGAGGAGCGCAAGCGTGGCCAGGCGTTCGCCGAGGCGGCCATCGCTGGCGATGATCTTGTGGCTCAGCTTCAGCTGCGGCTTCAGCGCGAGCTGGAAATCAATGACTATTACGCGTCCATCGATCTGGAGAACGCGGCGAAGTACGCCGCAGCGCGCTTGGCCATCGAGAGCGACACGGAGAAGGAGATCGAGGAGGTCAAGAAACGCCAGCGCAACCAGGCGCTCGACCAGCAGGCCGCCAACGATGCGATGGTTTTTGCCATGGCGCAAAGCTCAGCAGGCCAGATGCTGGACGTGCTCAAGCGCGCCGGCAAAGAACGGACCACGCTTGGCAAAAGCCTTTTCCTGGCCGAGCGCGCGCTGGCCGTTGCTACGATCATCCTCAACACTGAACTAGGCGCAGCCAAGGCTATCGGCATCGCTGGGCCGTTTGGTATCCCGCTGGCGACTGCGATCCGGGCAACTGGATATGCAAGCGCTGGCATGGTAGCTGGCCTCGCCATTGCCGATGCGTTCGGGGGCGGCCGTCAGTACGGCGGACCGGTAGATGCTGGCTCGATCTACAGGGTGGGCGAAGGCAACCGTCCGGAGATGTTCGTCGGCGACTCTGGGCGCAGCTACATGATCCCGGGCGAACGTGGCAAGGTGGTTCCGAATGGCGAGCTGGGCGGCGCTTCTGGCGGGGCGCCGTGGAAAGTGATTGTTATAAACGCGCCAGCCGGCTATCAGCCAACTGTGGATGGGGACTCGCGCGCGCTCATCATCGACATGGCAGCGACACAGGCGGAGGCCAGGGTCGCCAATGGCATCAGCCAGAACACCGGGCCGGTGTGGTCGGCTCTGCGCGGCTCGACGAACGTGCAGGGGCGTCTCTAGTCCCGCAGCGCCTCTTTGCAGGCCATCGACGGCGCTGCCGTGCAGTGGAAGGCGCGCGATTTGCACATCGCCTTCCATGCGTATGGCGTGCCATCGGTGATGCTGATTTCGCTTGGGCTGCACCCGATCTGGCCGGATGAAGCGGCGCGGCGCTCAGCCTCCAGCGTGGCCGGTGCAGCAGCGCAACCGGCTAGCGACACCAGGCCCAGCACGGCAAGGCAGGTCTTCATTGTCTGCAACTCCCTAGCATTCATCGAGTGCCAGTAGCTTATCCGCTTCACATAAACAGCATTCTGCGCTCCGGCAAGAGCCGCACGCAGCCGCCAGCCTTCCGCCTCGCCGAGCCCCGGCGCGGCTACGCCTACGCGCAGGCCACCGGCACCGATGCGCCGGTCTTCTGGGATGTCGCCTTCCGCTTCACGCGCGCTGAGGCGGTCGTCTTCCAGCTGTGGTTCACGCAGCAGATCTCGCGCGGCGTGGACGAGTTCACCATGCCGATCCGAACCGAGTTCGGGCTCATCGAGCATGTCTGCCGCTTCCTGCCAGACACCCTCCTGCCCACGTCCGAGGCGGGCGACACGTTCAGCTATCAGGCCAAGATCATGGCGCGCGCCCAGATCATCCCAGCCGGCTACGCCGAGGCGGCCGACATGATCGTCGGGCTGCCCGACTGGGAGACCTGGGCGGGCCTGCTGGATCAGACCGCCACCGCGGCCATGCCGGAGGCTTGATGGACAAAGCGACCTTCTGGGGGTCGAAGAGCCCGCTGCCGGAGTTCCACGGCATCGCCTTCGATCATCCGGCCTTCAGCGCGCCGTTCCGGCTGGTGGCCAACCAGTTTGCGCCGGTCACGCTCGGCGGCCATGTGCATCAGCCGGCGCCGATGACCATCAAGGCGCCCGACAGCAAGGGCGACACGCAGCCGAAGCTAACCCTGGCCTTCCCGCGCCAGGTCGTCGGCCGCGAGTTCAAGCGGCAGCTGAAGCTGGTCACGGCCAGCGGGTCGCGCGAGCCGATCAAGGTGACGTATTCGATCTACCTCGGCGACACCGCGGCGCCGGAGATCGTCTGGCAGTTGTACGCGGCCGACGCTGGCGGCGTGGCGTTCAATGGGGAGTCGGTGCAGGTCACGGCCACGGACTCGAATCCGATGCGGCAGGCGGTCGCGCCGATCTACGACCCTTCGACGTTCACAGGTTTGGAGCTGATCTGATCGCCTCGGCTTCCTAGCATCCAGCCGGGTGAAAGCCCTCCTGAGCCCTGCCGAGTTTGTCGCGCGCGCCATTGCCTTGCCATGGGTGCGCTGGCGGTCTGACTGGCTCGCAGTTGACTGCTGGGGCCTCGTCGTGCTGTTCTTCCGCGAGGTCCGCGGCATCGACCTCGGCCCGGTGCCACAGGTTGCCATCGCCGAGGGCTTCGCCGCGGCGCGCGACTGGGCCGAATGCCCGCGCGATGCCGGCGCGGTCGCCTTCATGGCCTTCCGCGACGGCGCCGCCACGCACTGCGGCGTCCTGCTGCCCGGCGACATGCTGCTGCATGCCGAGGGAGACGAGACGCGCGGCGGCCGCGTCAAGGTCACGCGCCTGGCCGCGATGCAGCGCCTGTTCCCCGACCTCCGCTTCTACAGGTACTTGCCTTGCTGACCATCCTGAACGACCCGGCCGGCATCACGGGCCGACATCGCCACGCGTGGGATCTGTCGATCTCGCTGCAGGCCAACATTGAGCGGCACCTTGCCAGCGGCGCCGACTGCGAGCTGACGCTGAACGGCGATCGGCTGGACCCGCTGACCGATCAGCGTATGGACCGGCCGCCGTCGCTGTTTGACATTGCCACAGTTGTGCGTAGGCCTGCCGGCTTTGAGACCGCAGGCGCCTACTTCTACTATGCACTCATCGCTGTAGCCGCGGTTGCTGTGGCTGTTTCCATGGCCCCCAACATTGCGGCCGGAACAGCCAGAAAGGACAGCTCAAACAACTCACTGACCGCGCAGACCAACGTCGCGCGCGCCTATCAGGCCATCCCCGACGTGTACGGCTACCGGCGCGTCTGGCCCGACCTCATCCAGCCTTCCACGGTCGAGTACATCGACCACATCAAGTACGTCACCGAATGGCTGTGCGTTAGCCGCGGGCGCGGCACGCTGTCGGCCATCCAGTACGCCGAGACGCCCATCTCCGACATCGCCGGGGCCAGCTTCGAGGTGTTCGAGCCCGTGCCGGTTGACGGCTACCCGGAGTTCGGCAGCACGACCCTGGAAGACGTTCTGGAGACGTTCGCCAGCGATGAGGTGAACGGGCAGGAGATCGTCGCACCCGAGACGCCCACCGCGGCCGTCGTCAAGGGCTCCTTCTCTGCCACCAGCGGCTCGGCCAGCTTCACGATATCGGTCGTGGACAGCGCCCGGCTGTCCGGCATCAAGGCGCTTTCGCCGTCCGGCCTGGCCCGCGTGACTTTCACCTATGGCGACGGGCCGACGCTGTTCGACAACCTCTGCACCGTGGCCAGTTCGTCGGTCACTGGTGGCACTTGCACGTTCACGTTCACGGCGCCGGCCGCATGGTCAGCCACCGTGACCGGCTCCCTGATCGACTTCACGCTGCAGCCGTCAGGCTCCGGCCCAACCTCCGGCGTCGGCCCTTTCACGCTGCCTGTTCGGGCTGACCGAATCCGCTTCAACACCGTGTTCCTGCGCGGCCTGAAGGGCTCGGTCACGATCCGCGCGCAGTGGTGGCAGATCGACGGCGCGGGCGCCACCATCTCCGGCACGACGCAATCGGCCGACTACACCTTCACGGCCGACACGCTCGATCAGCGCTTCTACACGACCGACATCACGCCGGCCTCCGGCTCTGGCCGATACCGGGTCCAGTTCACCCGCATAACGCCTGAGCTGGGCGGCGAGGGCGCCGACGTGGCCAAGCTGGAAGAGGTGTTTGCCGTGCGCCACAACGCCGTGAAGGTGCTGCCGGGCGTCACGGTCATCCGCGTGACGACGAAGGCCACGAACGAGGCTACCGGCTTCTCCGACCGGAAGTTCAACCTGCGGTGGCTGCGCCATGTCCGCACGCTCGACAGCGACGCGCTGAGCGAGTCGCGCAACTTCGGCCGCGCGCTGGCGCACATCTGGACAATCGCCGGCAACCCCATCAGCGGCCTGGACACTGCCGCGTTGTCGGCCATCAATGCAGAGTTCGGCGAGAACGCGCCGCGGCTGCGGTTCGATGGCTCACTGGACGACTCCGACGCCAGCTTGGGCGAGCGCATGCAGCTGGTGGCCAACACCGCGCGATGCGTGGTGTGGCGCGATGGCCTGCGCTGGACCGTCACGCGCGATCAGGCGCGGGCCTACCCTGAGCTGCAGCTCGATTACCGCAACCTCTCCGGCTCCGGCGACTCGACGATCAGCTACGCGGCGCATCTGCCCGCGTCGAACGACGGCGTAGAGGTCGAATTCGTCGACGAGGCCAGCCAATCGAAGAAGGCTTACATCCGGCTCAGCGTCGCCAGCGGCGCGCCTGTTGATGGCGTCGCACGCAATGCGAAGAAGATCCGCCTGCCAGGCTGTACGACCTACGCGCAAGCGATGGACCGCGCGCAGCTCGAAGCCCGCCGGCTGATCTACCAGCGCGTCAGCGTGGCCGACACGGCGCTGGCCGAGGCGTCGACCCTGGGCCTGGGCGCTCTGGTCCGGTGGATCGACCCGAACGACTTCGCGGGCGACGATGGCCTGCAGGCGGGCGAGGTGCTGAGCATCAGCGGCAGCGTCATCACCACCAGCGAGCCGCTGGACTGGAAGGGTCAGGAGTCTGGCCGCGCCGTGTTCATCGGCGCCGATGGCCGGCAAATCGGCGCTCCGGTGAGGTGCTACCCCCACGCCGCCGGGGTTCGCCTGGAAGCCGTGCCAGCCGGCCTCTACGTCGCCGACTCCACGCGCCAGCTGGGCAGTCGCTATGCCTTCGGTGTGGGCATCACGGACGCGGAACTGCAGGCCGCCGGGCTCTACACCGTGACCGAGCTTCGGCCCGGCGCGGACGGTACGGTCTCCCTAGGCTTGACCACCTATGACGACCGCATGTACGAGGGTGACGAATGACCACGCCGACCAATAAGCCGGTGCCGAGCCAGGATCCTCGCGACCTGCTATTCAACGCCGAGAAGGTCGACGAGGCGGTCAACACCAGCAATCTTCAGTACCTGGACCGGTTCGGCGTCCCGCGTCAGACCCTGGCCGGCGCCATCGACTCCATCAAGGCCGTGAACGTCCGCGGCGCGTGGACAACCGCGACGGCGTACCAGTCGAAGGATGTCGTCTCGAATGCGGGCACTTGGTACATCTGCGTGGCGCCGCACACGTCGGGCGCCACGTTCGCGGGCGATCTGGCGGCGAACTGGCGCGTCTATCAGGGCGTCGTCGCCTCGGACCTGTCCAACACCTCCGACGCCACCAAGGGCGCCGGCCTGTCCGGCTACAACCAGTCGCTCGCCTACGCCGCGTCCACCGCTGGCCGGGCGCTGCAACGCACGATCAGCCTGCGCGCGCAGGGCGCCACGCTGGATGGCGTGGCCGACGACACGGCGTATGTGCAGGCCGCTTTCGCCCTGGCCAACGGCACCGGCAAGCGCGTCGTCTTCGACGGCCCAGCCTGCAAGATCACCTCCGCAATCTCGCAGAACAACCACGCCCACTATGACGTGGACTGGGGCGGCTGCCAGGTGACGTACACCGGAGGTGCCGGCACCTACATGCTGGACATGACCCAGGCTGGGCGCATCCGGCACACGGGCGGGGTGTTCACGGGCAGCGGCACGAACCACCTCGCGAAGATGGCAGGCAGCGCGGCGGCGCAGGCCACGCTCTACCCGACGATCCCGGCCGAATCGCAATGGACGCGGCAGTGCGAGTTCCATCCCAAGATCGTCACCGGCTTTTCAATCGCCCTGGACATGGGCAACTTCACCCGCGAGTTCACGTTCAGCGGTGACTTCACCGGCAACGTGACCGCGGTCAAGATGACGGGCAAGGTCGTCAACGTCGACTTCACGCACGGCGTGCTCTATTCGGCCCTTGCGTCGAGCCAGGCGGTGTTCGCCCGGGGTGATGCGGCTGACGCGACCTTCAGATATTCCGAGGGATGCAGCTTCTCGGCGGCCTGCGTCATGGACACGCAGGGCACCACAGTGGACGTGCGCGACGCCTACGACTGGCTGGTCCTGCCCAAGCAGATCAAGACCGCCTCGGGTGGCATTGCCTTCGACTTGACCAAGGGCGTGTGCCCGATCACCCGCAACGTCACCGTCAGCAGCCCGCTGATGCAGGGGCGGGTGCGGATTGGCAACGGCCTGGCCTCGGCCTTCCTGTTCGCCTTCAAGGGCATCGGCCTGGGCTTCAGCGACACGGACGGGACTGCCCTCGACATCCAGGGCTACAGCACCGGCGTGATGGTCAACGGCGCCAGCTTCAATAGCCCGGCCGGCACGGCGCGGATGTTCGCCATCGGCGCCAACTGCTCGCAGATCAAGCTCGACGGGCTCACTGCTGACCCGAGCACGTACACCAACGCGCCGACCATCGACTCCACGAGTTACACCGGCGTCGAAGCTGAGTTCTCCGGCTCCTTCACGCCGGCCATCGCATTCGGCGGCGCCTCGGTGGGCGTCACGTACAGCAACCAAGTGGGGCGGTACTACTGGCGCGGCGGCATGGTGTCCGGCTTCTTTGAGCTGACCGTCACCAACAAGGGCGCGAGCGTCGGGGCGCTGACCATCACCGGCCTGCCCTTCCAGTGCAAGCTGGTCAACGGCGTGGCCACCATCGGCAAGTTCGCGACGCTGAGCACGGCATTCACCCCGGTGCTGGACATCACCAAAAACACCAGCGTCATCAACGTGAAGACCGGCGCCTCTGGCTCCGAGGCCGCCTTCACGAACGCCGACCTCCCGGGTGGCGCAACGACCGTTGTGCTCAACGGTTCCTTCTGCTTCCCGATCAGCTGAGGCCTCCATGACCTACACCGTCAACCTGTACGCCAATGCCGGCTTCACCGCACCCATCAGCTCGACGCAGGCACCGTCCCTCGTGGCCGCTTGCCAGACCGCCAACACCGAAGCCAGCGCCGGCCGCTACGCGCGAATCCTCGACGCCACGGGGAAGCTGATCGCCGACACCTACCCGCCTGTCAGCCTGGAAGCCCAGCCCAAGACCCGTACGCCCGCCCAGGATTGACCATGAATTTGGAAGACCTCATCAAAAGCCCAGACGCCGCCGGCACTGCTGGCGCGATCCTGGGCTGGCTCAGCGCGCCAGGCGGGACGTGGCGCGAACAGTTGTTCAACGTGGGGGCCGGCTTCGGGGCGGCCTTCTTCTTGGCCCCGTACCTCGCCGAGCGCGCGGGCCTGTCCAGCCGGTCGAGCCAGATGGCGTTTGCGTTCGTCGTCGGTCTGGTCGGAATGAACGTGCTCCCGAAGCTCATCAGCGCCGCGAAGCGGGCCGACTGGTCCGCTCTGCTGCCCGCGCGGAAAGGCAAGCCATGATCGTCCTGTCGCTCATCCTCTCCATCATCGCGGGCGGCCTGGCCGCTGCGCTGGTCTGCAAGGGCATCCGTCTGGCGCTGTGGCTGGATCTGCTGGCCGGGCTCGGGGCCATCGTCGGCATCTGGGCGGCTGCGATCCTCGCCGGCAGCGACGGCTGGCCGCTGGCCGGCTTCGTCGGCGGCTTCGGTGGCGTCGTCGGCTACCTGCGCGTCAGGGGTGCCGCGTGAGCCGCGCCGATCTGGCCCGGGGCTTCAATGCCGGCGCGCTGTCGCAGGCCCTGGCGCTGCTACCGGCGCGGGCCGACACCTACGAGGCGCGCGCGCTGCTGCTGGCCATTGGCCTTCAGGAGTCCGGGCTGACCGAACGCGTGCAGCGCGTCACCGGTGGCGGCGACGGCCCGGCCCGCGGCCTGCTCCAGTTTGAACGCGGCGGCGGCGTCGTCGGCGTGCTCAATCACCCGGCGAGCCGCGACCTGGCGCTGCATGTGTGCACCGCGCGCCGGCTGCCGTCCGTGCTGTCGTCGGTCGTGTGGGACGAGCTGGCCAGCGATGACGTGCTGGCGTTCGCCTTCGGACGTCTGCTGCTCATGACCGACCCGCGCCGCCTACCGGCCCTGGGCGATGAGCATGGCGCCTGGGCGTACTACCTGCGCTGCTGGCGGCCCGGGAAACCACACCCAGACCGATGGCCGGAGAACTATGCGGCCGCGCTGGCGGCGCTGGGCTGATCGCCATGCTGCCCGCTTGGTCCATCCAGCTCGCCGCCGGCCTAGCGCTTGTGGCCGCTGCCGGCGGCTACGGCTACCGGCACGGCGCGCAGAGCGTGCAGGCCCGATGGGACAAGCAGGCCCGCGAGGCCCAGGCCGCGGCCGACGCGCTGCGCGAGTCAGACCGCCTGCGTGCCCGCGCGGCCGATGCCGACTATCAGGCCCGCAGAGCCGCCGCAGCGCGCCGGTCCAACTCACCCTCACCGGAGTCCGTCTATGCGCTCCATGCCACGATCTGCCCGCCTGCCGGGGCATTCGGCCGGCCGCTTGAGCTGGGCGATGTGCCTGTGCCTGGCGTGTGGCTTGACCGCCTGCGCAGCGCCGGGGCCGACTACTAGAGTCATCGACCCGCCGCTGCCCGGCCTGGCGCTGCCGTGCGCGGCCGGGCCGGCTTACCCGCAGGCGGCCAGCGCGCCGCTGCGCGAGGTGCTGACCGTCATCGAGGCGCGCGAGGCCGCCGCGGCAGACTGCCGGGCGAGGCATTCGGCGCTGGTCAGTGCGTGGCCGAGGTGAGATCCAACTGCTTATATGGTGCAGCCGGCATGGAGCAGCCGCTTTGCCCGCAGATACGCGGCGTGCGCCTCGTCTGGAGTGTCAAACGTGCCAAGGTAGCGCCGCGCGCCGCCTGCCAGAATGAGCGCCATCCATCGCTTCCCGTTGGGGCAGACGCCGAGCAAGCCAATGCGGTTGTCAGACCTGGCTTTGCGGAGGTTCTGCATATTGACGTGTTGGGTTGCATCACGAAGGTTTGCCCATCGGTTGTCAGCCTTGTTGCCGTTGATGTGGTCAACGAATCCGGAGGGGAACTTCCCCGTCATGTACAGGAACGCGAGCCTGTGAGCGAATCCCCTGTAGGGGGTCAACCGGATGCTCCAATAGCCACTGCCATGCGGGCCGCCGACCTCCACGCCGGCAGTGAGCCGCTTAGTTGTGTTTCTAGCGACAAAACGGCCAGTGTTTGGTTCGTAAATGAGGAGTTCGCGCAATGCGGCGAACGTAAACTGCAAAGCAGCCATGAAGCGGTCCTTTCGCTGATTGGTCAGAGGCCGACCAGCGTTGCAACCGCTGCGTCGGCCTCGTCTATTTTCTCTGGATAGAACCACAGTGTCCAGAACGAACTGTGTGTTCTTCGCCTGGGCGCTCTACTGGCGCCGCCGCAAGAAGGGCCGGGAGGGCTACATCATGTTCCGCCGCTCGCGGATGGGGCCGTTCTTCCACGCCCTCTATGCAGAGGTGCGTCGCTGCGGCACGCTGCGAATCGTCAGCTTCAAGCCGACGAACCCCAAGGAAAAGAAGGTGCCGCCTCCGCTGTTTCGGGGCGGGCCGAGCTTTGGGGATGGGGATTGGAAGGAGACGGCTGCCGAGTAAGGCAGTGAGGGCGGCCACGACCCCGCAACCCTGCGCGTACTGCTGCGCTTGACCCACAAGACTGTGCGCGTCGGTGGCAAGCCGGGCATTCGACGGAGCCGTAGGGGCGACCTACCAGCCCCCCGCCGTCCGCACATCCCCGGTTAGCTACTCCGGGGCACACGCACAGTCTTGAAGGTCTAGAGATGGCCGGCTAGCGAGGCCAAGCCCGATGCAAGCAGAGCGGGAACCCTTGCGGGCCGGGGATGCAAACCCCGTGATCCACCTCTCGCGGCTGCGCACCGGCTTACGGTAGCTCGCCCGCTAGTGGACGAGGCGATGCGCATGCGTGAAAGGTCAGCGGCCTCAGGGTTGCGTCGGGAGTTGAACCCGAAGGGTCGTCGCAAAGCGACGCCCGTCCGCGATTCGCGCGCCATTGCCGCTGACGCCCACAGTTTAACGCCCGCACATGGCCCGCACGGAAGCGGCTAGGCGCTTGATTTCATTGATTGTTTCGATGCCCGTCCCAGGTACCAGCCTTTTCAATGTCTTTCCCGTCTCAAACGGCCAGCGCCTGCTGGCCGTTGTTGTTTGCAGGGCGCCAGGCGCTGACCGGAACGTGCTGCCAGCCCAGCACGGCGGCCAGCCAGCGCTGCAGCGCGGCCGGGTCCCCGCTGGTCTCGATGTGCAGACCGGGCTGGTCGCCCGGCGCCGGCGTCCACAGTTCGGCGGCGCGGCGCGCCACGGCGGTCTCTATCCGCAGCAGCCGCACATCCGGACCGAGCGCGGCCTGCCACAGCGGCTCGATCAGCGGATAGTGCGTGCAGCCCAGCAAGGCGGTGTCGACACCAGCGGCGCGCAACGGCGCACAACAGACTTCGACGAGGCGCTGCAGTTCCACGCTGCCCAGGTCGCCGGCCTCGATGCGGTCGACGACGCCGGCACATCCCTGCACGACGACGTCGCGCCCGCTGGCATGCCGGTCGATCAGTGCCCGCAGCCGGGCGCTGGTGGCCGTCGCCGGCGTGGCCAGCAGGCCGATGCGGCCGTTGCGTGAGGCCAGTACCGCCGGCTTGATGCCCGGCTCGGTGCCCACGAAGGGCAGGTCGGGCCAGCGCGCGCGCAGCGCCTCGATGGCGTGTGCGGTGGCGGTGTTGCAGGCGATGACGATCAGCTGCGCGCCTTGCTCGATCAGGTGCTGGCTGATCGCAAAGCTGCGCGCGCGGATCTCGTCGGCGCTGCGGTTGCCATACGGGGCGTAGGCCGCGTCGGCCAGGTAGCGCAGGCGTGTGGTGGGCAGCAGGGCGTGGAGCTCGCGCAGCACCGTGAAGCCGCCGACGCCGGAGTCGAAGACGCCGATCTCCCGGCGCACAGAAGGGTCAATCTGCATGGGCGCCCGCAGTCTAGCTTCGCGATTCGAGAGGCCTCTCCAAAAAGAGTTCGCTCGACGGCGTGCGGGCTCTGGCTAGAATCGAACGATCGTGCTTTTTTGAGTGCGGCTCCGCCCGGAGCGCCCCGTAGAATCCGATTAACGTTTACGTCAATTCGAGCTGGAGTTTCCGATGAAGGTCTTGGTCCCTGTCAAACGCGTCGTGGACTACAACGTCAAGGTGCGCGTCAAGAGCGACGGTACGGGCGTCGACATCGCCAACGTGAAGATGTCGATGAACCCCTTCGACGAGATCGCCGTCGAAGAGGCGGTGCGCCTGAAGGAGAAGGGGGCCGTCACCGAAGTGATCGCCGTCTCCTGTGGCGTCACCCAGTGCCAGGAAACGCTGCGCACGGCGATGGCCATCGGCGCCGACCGCGCCATCCTGGTGGAGACGCCCGCCGACGTCGAGCTGCAGCCGCTGGCCGTCGCCAAGCTGCTGAAGGCGCTGGTCGACAAGGAAGGCCCGGGCCTGGTCATCCTGGGCAAGCAGGCCATCGACGACGACTGCAACCAGACCGGCCAGATGCTGGCCGCGCTGACCGGCATGCCGCAGGGCACCTTCGCCTCCAAGGTGGAAGTGGCCGGCGACAAGGTCAGCGTGACGCGTGAGGTGGACGGCGGCCTGGAGACCGTCAGCTTGAGCCTGCCGGCCGTCGTGACGACCGACCTGCGCCTGAACGAGCCGCGCTACGTGACGCTGCCCAACATCATGAAGGCCAAGAAGAAGCAGCTCGACATCGTCAAGCCGGCCGACCTGGGCGTGGACATCGCGCCGCGCATCAAGACCCTGAAGGTCAGCGAGCCGCCCAAGCGAGGCGCCGGCGTGAAGGTGCCCGACGTGGCCACACTCGTTGCCAAGCTGAAGACCGAAGCCAAGGTCCTCTGAGCGACCGCCCCGAATCTGGAGACTTTGAGATGACCGCACTCGTCATTGCCGAACACGACAACGCCTCGATCAAGGGCGCAACCCTGAACACCGTGACCGCCGCCGCCGCACTGGGCGGTGAGGTCCACGTGCTGGTGGCCGGCCACAACGCCGCCGCCGCCGCCGCCGCCGCCGCGCAGATCGCCGGTGTCGGCAAGGTGCTGCATGCCGACGCCGCTGCGCTGGGCGAAGGCCTGGCCGAGAACGTCGCCGCGCAGGTGATCGCGCTGGCCTCGGGCTACAGCCACCTGCTGTTCCCTGCCACCGCCGCCGGCAAGAACGTCGCGCCGCGCGTGGCTGCGCTGCTGGACGTGGCGCAGCTGAGCGACGTGACCAAGGTGATCAGCGCCGACACCTTCGAGCGCCCCATCTACGCCGGCAACGCCATCGCCACGGTGCAGAGCGCCGACGCCACCAAGGTGCTGACCGTGCGCACGACCGGCTTCGATGCCGCGGCCGCCACCGGGGGCTCGGCCGCCGTCGAGGCGGTGGCTGGCGCCGCGGACAGCGGCAAGAGCAGCTTCGTCGGCCGCGAGGTGACCAAGAGCGACCGCCCCGAGCTGACCGCCGCCAAGATCATCGTGTCCGGTGGCCGCGCGCTGGGCAGCAGCGACAAGTTCATGGAAGTGCTGACGCCGCTGGCCGACAAGCTGGGCGCCGCGCTGGGTGCCTCGCGCGCCGCGGTGGACGCCGGCTATGCGCCCAACGACTGGCAGGTGGGCCAGACCGGCAAGATCGTCGCCCCGCAGCTCTACATCGCGGCCGGCATCTCCGGTGCCATCCAGCACCTGGCCGGCATGAAGGATTCCAAGGTCATCGTCGCGATCAACAAGGACGCCGAGGCGCCGATCTTCTCGGTCGCCGACTACGGCCTCGAAGCCGACCTGTTCACGGCCGTGCCGGAACTCGTGTCGGCGCTCTGATCCCTCGCTGACCCCGTCACGGGCGCCCGACCGGCATCGTCGCGGCGCCCTTTTTTTGCCCAGGAGACACCATGACGTACCGCGCCCCCGTCAAGGACATGCTTTTCAACATCCAGCACCTCGCCGGGCTGGAGACGCTGACCCAACAGATCCCCGCGTTTGCCGACTTCGGCCTGGACACCGCCGGCGCCGTGCTGGACGAGTGTGCCAAGCTGACCGGCGACGTGATTGCCCCGCTGAACTGGGAGGGTGACAAGAACCCGTCGAGCTGGAAGGACGGCGCCGTCACGACCACGCCGGGCTTCAAGCAGGCCTTCCGTGCCTATGCCGAGGGGGGCTGGCAGGGCTTGCAGCACCCGGCGGACTTCGGCGGCCAGGGCGCTCCCAAGACCATCGCCGCGGCCTGCAACGAGATGCTGCAGGCGGCCAACATGAGCTTCGCGCTGTGCCCGCTGCTGACCGACGGCGCCGTCGAGGCGTTGTTGACGGCGGGCAGCGACGAGCAGAAGGCCATCTTCATCCCGAAGCTGCTGGGCGGCTCGTGGACCGGCACCATGAACCTGACGGAGCCGCAGGCCGGCTCCGACCTGGCGCTGGTGCGCACGCGTGCCGAGCCGCAGCCGGACGGCACGTACAAGATCTTCGGCACCAAGATCTTCATCACCTACGGTGAGCACGACATGGCCGAGAACATCGTCCACCTCGTGCTGGCCCGCGTGAGCGGTGCGCCCGAGGGCGTGAAGGGCATCAGCCTGTTCCTGGTGCCCAAGTTCCTGGTCAACGCGGACGGCAGCCTGGGCGCGCGCAATGACGCGCACTGCGTGTCCATCGAGCACAAGATGGGCATCAAGGCCAGTCCGACCGCGGTGCTGCAGTTCGGCGACCATGGCGGCGCCGTGGGCCAGCTGATCGGCCAGGAGAACCGCGGCCTGGAGTACATGTTCATCATGATGAACGCGGCCCGCTACGGCGTGGGCCTGCAGGGTGTGGGCATCGCCGACCGCGCCTACCAGAAGGCCGTCGCCTACGCCAAGGACCGCGTGCAGTCGCGCCCCGTGGACGGCAGCCAGCCCGGCAGCGCGGCCATCATCCACCACCCCGACGTGCGGCGCATGCTGATGACCATGCGCGCGCTGACCGAGGGCTGCCGTGCCATGGCCAGCACGGCCGCGGCCGCCTTCGATGCGGCCCACCACCACCCCGACGCCGAGGCGCGCCAGCAGAACCAGGCGTTCTACGACTTCATGGTGCCGCTGGTGAAGGGCTACAGCACCGAGATGAGCCTGGAGGTCACCTCGCTGGGCGTGCAGGTGCATGGCGGCATGGGCTTCATCGAGGAGACCGGCGCGGCGCAGTACTACCGCGACGCCAAGATCCTGACCATCTACGAGGGCACCACGGCCATCCAGGCCAACGACCTGGTGGGCCGCAAGACCGCGCGTGACGGCGGCAACCTGGCCCGCGCGGTGGCCGGCCAGATCGAGCTGACCGAGGCGGCCCTGGCCCAACGCGACAGCGCCGCTGCACGCGCCGTGCTGACGGCGCTGCGGGCCTCGCGCGCCGATTTCCTGGCGGTGGTCGACTTCATCGCCGGCCAGGCCAAGGGCCACCCGAACGCGGCCTATGCCGGCTCGGTGCCCTACCTGATGCTGGCGGGCAATCTGGTGGCCGGCTGGCAGCTGGCGCGCGCGCTGATGGTGGCGGAAGACGCCTTGGCGACTGACACGGAATTCATGCAGGCCAAGATCGCCACCGCGCGCTTCTATGCCGAGCACATCCTGCCGCGCACCGGTGCGCTGCGCACGGCCATCGTCGAGGGCGCCGACAGCGTCACCGCGCTGGCGCTGGAAGCCTTCTGACCCCACGTTCGACCGAACGCCCTCCGACGGAGACCGAATTGGCCCTGCCTCCCATCCTCCAGAACCTGCCGCTGCCGGTCATCGGCTCGCCGCTGTTCATCATCAGCAACCCCAAGCTCGTCATCGAGCAGTGCAAGGCCGGCATCGTCGGCGCCATGCCGGCGCTGAACGCGCGCCCGGCCGAGCTGCTCGACGAGTGGCTGGCCGAGATCACCGAGACGCTGGCCGCCTACAACCGCGCCCACCCGGACAGGCCGGCCGCGCCGTTCGCGATCAACCAGATCGTGCACAAGAGCAACGAGCGGCTCGAGCACGACATGCAGGTGTGCGCCAAGTACAAGGTGCCCATCATCATCACGAGCCTGGGCGCCCGTGAGGACGTGAACCAGGCCGTGCATGCCTGGGGCGGCATCGTGCTGCACGACATCATCAACAACAAGTTCGCGAAGAAGGCCATCGAGAAGGGCGCCGACGGCCTGATCGCCGTGGCGGCCGGGGCGGGCGGCCATGCGGGCGTGAAGAGCCCGTTCGCGCTGATCCAGGAGATCCGCGAGTGGTTCGACGGCCCGCTGGCGCTGTCCGGCTCCATCGCCAGCGGCGACGCCATCCTGGCGGCGCAGGCCTGCGGGGCGGACCTGGCCTACATCGGCTCGGCCTTCATCGCGACCGAGGAGGCCCGTGCGACCGAGGCCTACAAGCAGATGATCGTGGCCAGCAACAGCGACGACATCGTCTACAGCAACCTCTTCACCGGCGTGCACGGCAACTACCTGCGCGGTTCCATCGTGGCAGCCGGGCTGGACCCGGACAAGCTGCCGGAAAGCGACCCCAGCGCGATGAACTTCGGCGGCAGCGCGGCCAAGGCCTGGAAGGACATCTGGGGCAGTGGCCAGGGCATCGGCGCGATACGCGAGGTGCTGCCGGCGGGGCAGCTCGTCGCGCGCCTGAAGCTCGAGTACCAGGCTGCCCGCCAGCGCCTGGCGCTCGGCTGAGCGCTGCGACACCTGCCGCCCCGTTGAAGGCCGCCCGTGGGCGGCCTTTGTCATGGGCTCTCAGCGGCGGTGGATGCGCCAGATGGGCAGCGTCCAGCCCGTCCACAGCGCCAGGCCGCGCAGCAGCACCGCGGTCGCGGCCGCGGCGCTGATGGCCAGCCACTGCGGCGCCTGCAACTGCACCGCGGCCACCAGCACCCAGCCGCCGGCAAAGCTGCACAGCGCATACGGCCGGTGGTCATGGAAGGCGGCCGGGATCTCGTTGCAGACGATGTCGCGCAGCACGCCGCCGAAGGTGGCGGTGATGACGCCCATCAGCACCGCGACGATGGCCGGCATGCCGGCATCCAGCGCCACCAGCGTGCCGTTGGCCGTGAACAGCCCCAGCCCCAGCGCGTCGGGCCACTGGATGGCGCGTTCGGTCAGCGCCAGGTGGCGGCGGTGCATCAGCCCCATCGCGGCGAAGCACAGGCCCATCAGCACCCACAGCCAGTCGGCATGCTCGACCCAGAAGAAGGGGCGGCGGTCCAGCAGCACGTCGCGCAACGTGCCGCCGCCAAAGGCGGACAGCCCGGTGACCACGCACAGGCCCACGGCGTCCAGCTGCTTGCGCGCGCCGGCCAGCAGCCCGGACAACGCGAAGGCGAGGGTGGCGGCGACCTCGACGGCGGCCTGCAGCGTCGAGAAGTTGATGACCGGGGGCTTCACCCCCGCATCATCCCCTCACTTGACCGTGGCCCAGCGCGCTTGCGGCGCATCGTTGGCCGAGTGCGGGATGCTCACGCCGGCCTTCATCGCCCAGGGGCGCACCTGGTGGTGGATGGGGATGAACAGGAACTCGTCGCGGGTGCGCCTGAGGGCCTCCTGCATCAGCGCCAGGCGCTTGGGCACGTCGGTCTCCACCTTCATCTGCTGCACCAGCGCGTCGACCTTGGGGTCGCTGACACGCGAGTAGTTGCCCTTGCCGTCGGCGCCGCTGGTCTTGGTGTGCACGATGTCCTGCAGCGTGTACTGGGCGTCGAAGGTCGTCACGCCCCAGCCGTACAGGTACAGCGGCAGCTCGAAGCGCTGCATCGCGGCGGAGTGCTGCGTCATGGGCTGCGTGGTCAGCTTGGCCTTCACGCCGATGCGCGCCCACATCGACACCACCGCCTGGCAGATCTCCTCGTCGTTGACATAGCGGTCGTTCGGACAGGCCAGCGGCACCTCGAAGCCGTCGGCATAACCGGCCTCGGCCATCAGCTGGCGGGCGCGCGCCAGGTCCGGCTTGGCGACGCTGTCCAGCTCGGCCGACCAGCCATAGGCCACCGGCGCCACCATGACGGCCGCCGGGATGGACAGGCCGCGCATCAGGCTGCGCTTGATCGCCTCGCGGTCGATCACCAGCGACAGCGCCTCGCGCACGCGGCGGTCCTTGAACGGGTTCTTGCCCTTCACGTTGGAGCCTTTGAGCTCGTCGCTGCCGGCGTCCAGCGCGAAGAACACGGTGCGGTTCTCCGGCCCGTCGATGACCTTCAGGCGCGGGTCGGCCTTGAGCTTGGCCACGTCCTGCGGCGGCAGGTCGGTGAGCAGGTCCAGCGCGCCCGACAGCAGTGCCGCGACGCGGGTGGCATCCGACTTGATCGGCAGGTAGACCACCTCGCTGACATTGCCCTTGGGCTTGTCCCACCAGTCCTTGTGGGCCACCATGGTGATCTTCTGGTCGGGCTGCCAGCCGGTGATCTTGAACGGGCCGGTGCCCATCGCGTTGCGCGAGGCGTAGGTGTCTTCCTTGGCCTTGAAGTCCTGCGGGTTCTCGGACTTGTTCTTGGTCGCCCAGGCCTTGCTGAGAATGCGGACGTAGGTCAGGTTGCGCATCAGCACCGGGTTGGGCCCGTCGAGCAGGAAGTCCACCGTGTGGGCATCGATCTTCTTCACCTCCTTGATGCCGGAGGCGTAGATGATCATGTTGCTGGCCGGGTGCTTGATGCGCTGCAGGCTGAACACCACGTCGTCCGCGGTGAACGGCGTGCCGTCATGGAACTTCACGCCCCGGCGCAGTTCAAAGCGCACCTGGGTGGGCGTGACGAAGGTCCACTTGGCGGCCAGCGCCGGTTCCACCTCAAAGTTCTCGGTGTAGCGCGTCAGGCTCTCGTAGACATAGCCCGAGATGGTGGTCGTGGCCGAGTGGTTCTGCGAATGCGGGTCCAGGGTCTGGATGTCGTTCTGCGCCGCCCAGCGCAGCGTGTTGGCAGTGGCCAGGCTGCTGGCCAGCAGCAGCGAAAGGGCGAGCGTCGTGAGGGTCTTCATTTGATGGTCGTGTAGCGGGCTTCGAAATAGTCGTTGGAGCGGTGCGAGGTGTCCACGCCGCGCTTCATCGCCCAGGGCCGGATCTGGTGGTGGATGGGGATGAACAGTGCCTCGTCGCGGATGCGCAGCAGCGCCTCCTTGATGAGCGCGTTGCGCCTGGGCACGTCGGGCTCGAACTTGATCTTCTGGATCAGGCCGTCCAGCGTGGCGTCGCTGACCTTGCCAAAGTTGAAGTTGCCGTCCGCGCCGTTGGTGCGGGTGTGCCCCCAGGCCTGCATGCCGTACAGCGCGTCGTAGGTCGACACGCCCCAGCCCAGCATGAAGAAGGGCGATTCGCCGCGCTGGAAGGTCTGGCTGTGGGTGGAGAAGGGCGCGGCGATCAGGCGCGCCTTCACGCCGATCTTGGCCCACATCGACACCGCCGCCTGGCAGACCTGCTCGTCGTTGACGTAGCGGTTGTTGGGGCAGTGCAGCGGCACCTCGAAGCCCTTGGGGTAGTCCGCCTCGGCCAGCAGCTTGCGCGCCTTGTCGAGGTCGGGCCTGGGCGGCACGTCCAGCGCGGCGTCGTGGCCGTTGACGCCCGGCGGGATCATCAGCGCCGCCGGCACGGACAGGCCGCGCATGATGCTGCGCCGGATGGCCTCGCGGTCCAGCGCCAGGTTCAGCGCCTCGCGCACCCTTTTGTCCTTGAACGGGTTCTTGCCTTTCACGCTGGCATCGCGCAGCTCGTCGCTGCCCTGGTCCATGACGAAGAAGATGGTGCGGATCTCCGGGCCTTCCAGCAGCTTGACCTTGCCTTCCTCCTTCAGCTTGAAGAAGTCCTGCGGCGGCAGGTCGGTCACCAGATCCACGTCGCCCGACAGCAGCGCGGCCACGCGCGTCGGGGCGGACTTGATCGGCAGGTAGGTCAGCTCGGTGACGTTGCCCGGGTTCTTGTCCCACCAGTCGGGGTTGGCCACCATCTTGACGGCCTGGTCGGGCTGCCAGCTCACCAGCTTGTACGGGCCCGTGCCGTTGGCGTTGCGCGACGCGTAGTTCTCGTCCTTGGCCTTGTAGTCCTGCGTGTTGGTCGTGTTGTTCCTGGTCGACCAGGCCTTGCTCATGATCGGAAAGCTGATGATGTTCTGCAGCAGCATCGGCGTGGGCGCCTCCAGCAGCAGGTCCACCGTGTGGTCGTCGAGCTTCTTCACCTCCTTGATGCCCGACACATAGGTCTGCTTGGTGCCCTGGGGCTGGGTGATGCGGCCGAAGCTGAACACCACGTCGTCGGCCGTGAACGGCGAGCCGTCATGGAACTTCACGCCCCGGCGCAGCTCGAAGCGCACCTGCGTCTGCGAGACATAGGTCCACTGGGTCGCCAGCGACGGCTCGGGCCGGTAGTTCTTGCCCAGACGTGTCAGCCCCTCGTAGAGGTGGGTGCCGATGGCGTTGGAGGTGTTGTGGTCCTGCGAATGCGGGTCCAGCGTCAGGATGTCGTTGGTGGCGGCCCAGCGCAGCGGGGCGGCCGCCGCCGCGCCGAGCGCCAGCGCGGCCAGCAGGGGCAGGAGTCTCAGGGCGGTTTTCATGCGGCTTCCTCGGGGGGCGGTTAGAAGCCAAAAATACTAGCCGCGACCGGTGGCGATCCGGCTAGGGCTTGCCCGCGACTTCTAGGGAGCAGTCGCAGCCGCTGCCCGACGAGATCCAGCGTTTCACCAGCCAGCCCCGCAGTCCGCTCGGTCGTGCCGTCAGCGCGCCGCACACATAGCGTGCGCCGTCCCAGCGCAGCGCGACGCAAGCCCCTCGGAAGCGCCGGCTCAGCAGCACGCCCAGCGGGCAGGGCTCGGCCAGGCAGCAGACGCCGCAGCCGTTGCAGGGCTCGCCGAGCGCCGGCTTGGGCGGCGCCTCGGGCTGGATCTGGATGACCCGGTGCTTCAGGTCTTGACGCCCAGTTCGCGCAGGCGCTCGTTGAGGTAGCTCTCCGCCGTGTAGCGGTCGCTCAGCACCACGTCGTCACGCGGATGCAGGAACAGCGGCAGCGACACCCGGCTCTTCCGCGCGCCTTCGCCGGTCGGGTTGACGACGCGGTGCTGGGTCGACGGGTAGTAGCCCTCGGAAGCCTCCTGCAGCATGTCGCCGATGTTGATGGTCAGCGTGCCGAAGTCGCAGGGCACGTCGTGCCACTGCTGGTCCTTGCCCAGCACCTGCAGGCCCGGTTCGTTGGCAGCGGGCAGGATGGTCAGCAGGTTGATGTCGCCATGCGGCGCCGCGCGCAGCGAGCCCGCGGGCTCCCGGCCGGTCAGCGGCGGATAGCGCAGCACGCGCAGCAGCGTCTTGGTGCTGCCCTGGATCATGCGCGACAGCGGCTCGCGGTACCTGGCGGCGATCTCGGGCGGCGTGTAGCGCTCCACCCAGCCCAGCAGTTCTTCGGCCAGCGCGTTGGCCTCGCGGTAGTAGGCGAGGGCGTCTTCCTTCAGCGACTCCGGGATGCGGCCCCAGGGGTAGATGTGGAAGTACTCCTTGATGTCCTTCTGGGTGAAACCCTTCGCGGTTTCTGAAATCTCGGTGGAGAAATAGCCGTCCTGCGTGGCCTTTGAAAACGCGTAGCCATGCTTGGCCTCGCTGTTGAAGAACGCCAGCCAGTCGGCGTAGATCTTCTCGACCAACGCCTGCCGGATGGGGTGGTTGGTCAGCACGCCGAAGCCGGTTTCGTGCAGGGAGCGGGTGAACTTTTCGGCCGCGTCGGGCGCGCGGTAGTCGACGACCTGGACTTGCATGGGGATCTCCTGGATGTCCCTGGCGCAGCCATTCAATCTCGGGGCTGGCGCGGCCGGAAGTTTACGAGGCCGTCAACTTTGTCTCGGCATTTCGAAAGCGCCGGACAAACCCGAAGTGCTAGAGTTCGCCCCCTAAGACTTACAGGTCCTTCCCGTCCCTTTTTCTGTCTACAGAGAAGGTGGGTCGCAATCCGCCAATCGGTCGAGCCGTGTCGCGGAAGGTTCTTCAACCAGCCAACTCCCTGGAAACCAGGGCATGAGGTGAGCGAAAGATGATGCAGCAATACAGGTCCAACTCCTACCTGTTCGGTGGCAATGCGCCGTATGTGGAGGAGATGTACGAGGCCTACCTCGACAACCCCGGTTCCGTCCCCGACAACTGGCGCGCCTATTTCGACGCGTTGCAGCATGTGCCGGCGGTCGATGGCACCGAGGCCCGCGACGTGGCCCATGCGCCGGTCATCGAATCTTTCGCTCAACGCGCCAAGGCCAACGCCTTCGCCAACAAGGCCAGCAGCGCCGACCTCGCGGTCGCCCGCAAGCAGGTCCATGTGCAGTCGCTGATCGCGGCCTACCGCTTCCTCGGCAACCGCTGGGCCGAGCTGGACCCGCTCAAGCGCGCCGACCGCCCCAAGATCCCCGAACTCGACCCCGCGTTCTACGACCTGACCGAGTCCGACATGGACATCTCGTTCAGCGCCGCGAACAGCTATTTCGGCGGCGAGACGATGACGCTGCGCCAGATCGTGCAGGCGCTGCGCGAGACCTACTGCGGCAGCATCGGCTCGGAGTTCATGCACGGCTCCGACCCGGGCGAGAAGCGCTGGTGGCAGGAGCGCCTGGAGAAGGCGCGTGGCAAGCCCAGCTTCACCGCTGAGGAGAAGAAGCACATCCTCGACCGCCTGACCGCGGCCGAGGGCCTGGAGCGCTACCTCCACACCAAGTACGTCGGCCAGAAGCGTTTCTCGCTGGAAGGTGGCGAGAGCTTCATCGCGGCCATGGACGAGCTGATCCAACGCGGCGGCGAGCGCGGCGTGCAGGAGATCGTCATCGGCATGGCCCACCGCGGCCGCCTGAACGTGCTGGTCAACACGCTGGGCAAGATGCCCGCCGACCTGTTCGCCGAGTTCGAGCACAAGGCCGCCGAGGACCTGCCGGCCGGTGACGTGAAGTACCACCAGGGCTTCAGCTCCGACGTGTCCACCCCTGGCGGCCCGGTGCACCTGTCGCTGGCCTTCAACCCGTCGCACCTCGAAATCGTCAACCCGGTCGTCGAAGGCAGCGTGCGCGCCCGCCAGGACCGCCGCGGCGACAGCGTCGGCACGCAGGTGCTGCCGGTGCTGGTGCACGGTGATGCGGCCTTCGGCGGCCAGGGCGTCGTGCAGGAAACGCTGGCGATGGCCCAGACGCGCGGCTACCGCACCGGCGGCACGGTCCACATCGTCATCAACAACCAGATCGGCTTCACCACCAGCGACCCGCGCGACCTGCGCTCCACCTGGTATTGCTCCGACGTCGTGAAGATGATCGAGGCCCCGGTGCTGCACGTGAACGGCGACGACCCCGAGGCCGTCGTCTGGGCCACGCAGCTGTGCATGGACTACCGCGCCGAGTTCAAAAAGGACGTGGTGCTGGACATCGTCTGCTTCCGCAAGCTGGGCCACAACGAGCAGGACACGCCGGCCCTGACCCAGCCGCTGATGTACAAGAAGATCGGCGCCCACCCCGGCACCCGCAAGGTCTACGGCGACAAGCTGGTCGCCCAGGGCGTGCTGCCCGCCGAGGGCCCGGACGCGATGGTCAAGACCTACCGCGCCGCGATGGACGAGGGCCGCCACACCGTGGACCCGGTGCTGACCAACTTCAAGAGCAAGTTCGCCACCGACTGGTCGCCCTTCCTGGGCAAGAAGTGGACGGACAGCTGCGACACCGCCATTCCCGCCACCGAATGGAAGCGCCTGGCCGAGAAGCTGACCACGCTTCCCAAGGACTTCACGCCGCACAACCTCGTCGCCAAGCTGTACGCCGACCGTGCCGCCATGGGCCGTGGCGAGGTCAACGTCGACTGGGGCATGGGCGAGAGCATGGCCTTCGCGTCGCTGGTGGCCTCGGGCTACCCGGTGCGCCTGTCGGGTGAAGACAGCGGCCGTGGCACGTTCACGCACCGCCATGCCGTGCTGCACGACCAGAACCGTGCCAACTGGGACACCGGCACCTACATCCCGCTGCAGAACGTGGCCGAGGGCCAGGCCCCGTTCACCGTCATCGACTCCATCCTGTCCGAAGAGGCGGTGCTGGGCTTCGAGTACGGCTACGCCGCCGCCGAACCCAACACGCTGACCATCTGGGAAGCCCAGTTCGGCGACTTCGTCAACGGCGCGCAGGTCGTCATCGACCAGTTCATCGCCTCCGGCGAGGTGAAGTGGGGCCGCGCCAACGGTCTGACCATGATGCTGCCGCACGGCTACGAGGGCCAGGGCCCCGAGCACAGCTCTGCACGCCTGGAGCGTTTCATGCAGCTGGCCGCAGACAACAACATGCAGATCGTGCAGCCCACCACGGCCGCGCAGATCTTCCATGTGCTGCGCCGCCAGATGCTGCGCATGTTCCGCAAGCCGCTGGTCATCATGACGCCTAAGAGCCTGCTGCGGGCCAAGGACGCCACCTCGCCGCTGTCCGACTTCACCAAGGGCGAGTTCAAGACCGTCATCGGTGAGCAGAACGCGGAGATCGTGGCCGACAAGGTCAAGCGCGTCGTCGTCTGCTCGGGCAAGGTCTACTACGACCTGGTGCGCAAGCGCGACGAGAAGAAGGCGACCGACGTGGCCGTCATCCGCGTCGAGCAGCTCTACCCCTTCCCGCACAAGGCCTTCGCGGCCGAGCTGAAGAAGTACCCGGGCGCCACCGACATCGTCTGGTGCCAGGACGAGCCGCAGAACCAGGGCGCCTGGTTCTTCGTGCAGCACTACGTGCACGAGAACATGCTCGAAGGCCAGAAGCTCGGCTACGCCGGCCGCCCGGCCAGCGCCAGCCCGGCCTGCGGCTACGCTCACCTGCACCAGGAGCAGCAGAAGGCGCTGCTGGATCAGGCGTTCGCCAAGCTCAAGGGCTTCATCCTCACCAAATAAGACCGTTCGGCGCGGCGCCCCCCTTGAGGGACCACGGCGCTGCGCCCGATCGCGCCTGCATCCACACCCAAATACAAGACACGGAGCCTCCCACCATGGCCATCGTTGACGTCCAAACCCCCCAGTTCTCCGAATCCGTTTCCGAGGGCACGCTGCTGACCTGGAAGAAGAAGCCCGGCGAAGCCGTCACCGTCGACGAGACCCTCGTCGAGATCGAGACCGACAAGGTCGTGCTCGAAGTGCCCGCGCCCGCCACCGGCGTGCTGGCCGAGATCATCAAGGGCGACGGCAGCACCGTCGTCAGCCAGGAACTGCTGGCCAAGATCGACACCGAGGGCAAGGCCGGCGTCGCCGCACCCGCCACGACCGCCTCGGTCGCCGCTGCCGCACCGGCTGCCGCTGCCGCTGCCCCCGCCGCTGGCGGAAGCAAGGGCGACGTGGCCATGCCCGCCGCCGCCAAGATCCTGGCCGAGAAGGGCCTCTCGGCCACCGACGTCGCAGGCTCCGGCAAGGATGGCCGCGTGACCAAGGGTGACGCCCTCGGCGCCGCCGCCAAGCCCGCGGCTGCCGCGTCGGCGCCGCTGGTCGTGCCCGCCACGCCGGCCGTGGCCAAGCCGCTGCCGGCTGTGGCCGCGCCCGTGCAGCAGAACCTGGGCGAGCGCCCCGAGCAGCGCGTGCCCATGACCCGCCTGCGCGCCCGCATCGCCGAGCGCCTGCTGCAGTCCCAGGCCACCAACGCCATCCTGACCACTTTCAACGAAGTCAACATGGCCCCGGTCATGGAGATGCGCAAGAAGTTCCAGGAGAAGTTCGAGAAGGAACATGGCGTCAAGCTCGGCTTCATGAGCTTCTTCGTCAAGGCCGCCGTCGCCGCGCTGAAGAAGTACCCGGTGCTGAACGCCTCGGTCGACGGTAACGACATCGTCTACCACGGCTACTTCGACATCGGCATCGCCGTCGGTTCGCCGCGCGGCCTGGT
>CAXDTK010000012.1:0-43159 GCA_963992225.1 uncultured Comamonadaceae bacterium
CACCGAGATCTACACCTACGCCTTCGTCGGCAGCGTCAGATGTGTATAAGAGACTGGTTCAGCGAGGCGCGCTGGCGCGACTCCGACCCCCACCTCAGCGCCGATGGCCGCGTGCTCACCTTCATCGCCGCCCGGCCGCTGCCGGACGGCGCGCCGCCGGCCCACCCCGACCTCTACGAGTCGCGCTGGCAGGACGGCCGCTGGGGCGAGCCGCAGCGCCTGCCCGAGCCCTGGCAGAGCCCCGCCTACGAGCTGGGCCCCGAGCGCCATGGCGACACGGTCTATTTCGCCTCCGGGCGCGCCGGCGGGCCGGGCCGGCTGGCGGTCTACCGCGCCAGCTCGCCCGACGCCGCGCCCCAGCCCCTGCCGCCGCCCATCAACGCCAGCCCGCAGAACAGCGACTTCACGCTCAGCCCCGATGGCCGCTTCGCGCTGTGGTGGAGCGACCGCGGCGGGCCCGAGGGCGGCGGCGGCGATCTCTATCTGGCCGAGCGGCTGGGCGAGGGCTTCGGGCCGGCGATCCGGCTGCCCGCGCCCGTCAACGGCCCCGGCTTCGAGTTCACGCCCTCGGTCAGTGCCGACGGCCGCTGGCTGCATTTCGCCTCCACGCGCGGCGATGCCCAGGGCCTGTCGCATGTCTACCGCGTGTCCTGGCCGGCGCTGCTGGCCGCGCTGGGGCCGGCCGCCACCGCGCACAGCCAGGCGGCGCTGGATGAGGCCGTCGGCCGCCTGTGGCGGGCCATCGGCCACGCGCCGGGGCAGGCCTCGGACGTGGCCGCGCTGCGCCAGCTGTTCCACCCGCAGGCGCAGGTGTACGGCCAGCGGCTCCAGGCCAGCAGCCTGCAGGTGGGCGCCTGGCCGCTGGCCGAGTTCCTGGCGGACCTGGCGCAGCCCGCGCCGCGCGGCCTGCACGAGTGCGAGGTGGAGCGTCAGCAGCGCCGCTTCGGCGGCCATGCCCAGGTCTACAGCGTGGTGCAGACGCGGCGCGACCCGGCCGAGCCGGCGCCGGCCTACACCGGTGTGAACAGCATGCAGTGGCAGCTGGGCCCGCAGGGCTGGCAGCTGCTCAGCCTGCACTACGCGCTGGAGACGCCGGGCCTGAGCCTGCCGCCGCCTGCCGGGCCGGCCGCCTGCCTGGGCTGAGTCAGTCCAGCACCCGCCCGCGCCCCGCCTTCACGCTGCCCCGCTTGGCCTTGCCCTCCAGCCGCCGCTGCTGCGAGCCGTAGGTGGGTTTGGTGGCCCGCCGCGCCTTGGGCACATGGGCGGCGGCCCGCACCAGCTCGATCAGGCGGGCGACGGCGTCGGCGCGGTTGCGTTCCAGGCTGCGCGAGTCCTGGGCCTTGATGACGACGACGCCGTCGGCCGTGATGCGCTGGTCGGCCCAGGCCAGCAGCCGAGCCTTCACCGCCTCGGGCAGGCTGGACGCGCGGATGTCGAAGCGCAGGTGGACCGCGTTGCTGACCTTGTTGACGTTCTGCCCGCCGGGACCGCTGGCGCGGATGGCGTCGAACTGCAACTCGTCAGGCCGCGGATGCCAGTTCATGTCAGCCGGCGTGGGTTTGCATTTCACCAAGCGGACCGGCGCCGGGCCGCCCCAAGCCGGCCCGCAGGCGATGTGCAAGCGGCTCAACGCCGCTTGCATCGCTGCCCCCGCGGGGGACCGACCAGGCCTGGCCGCGTCCAGCGGCGCTGGCCGGGGCGAGGGGCTGCATCTCAGGCATGGCGCATGGGCACGCGCGGGGCTACCGCGCACATCAGCTCGTAGCCGATGGTGCCGGCGGCCTGGGCCACCTCGTCGATGGGCAGGCGGGCGCCCTGCGGGCCCTCGCCCCACAGCGTCACCTCGCTGCCCCAGCCGCTGGCGGGCAGCGCGCTCAGGTCCACCGCCAGCATGTCCATGGAGACGCGGCCCAGCGTGCGGGTGCGCCGGCCGTCCACCAGGATGGGCGTGCCAGTGGGCGCATGGCGCGGGTAGCCGTCGGCATAGCCGCAGGCCACGATGCCGATGCGCATGGGCTGCTCGGCCGTGAAGGCGCTGCCGTAGCCCACGGTGTCGCCGGGCTGCAGGTTCTGCACGCCGATGAGGCGGGAGCGCAGCGTCATGGCGGGCCGCAGGTCCCAGTGCGCGGCGTCGTGCTCGGGGTAGTCCGGCACGCCGCCGTAGACCATGATGCCGGCGCGCACCCAGTCGTTGGCCGTGCGGGTGGCGTGGCGCAGCGTGGCGGCGCTGTTGGCGACTGTGCGCTCACCGGCCAGGCCGTCGGTGGCGGCCTCGTAGGCGGCCAGCTGGTGGGCGATGCCGTCCTGGCCGCGGCGCAGCGCGTCGGCGTCGGAGAAATGCGTCATCAGCCCGATCTCGTCCACCTGCGGCAGCGCCTCCAGCCGTGCGTAGGCGGCGCGGAAGGCGGCGGGCGGGAAGCCCAGCCGGTTCATGCCGGAGTTGAGCTTCAGGAAGACGCGGTGCGGCTCGTGCGTCTTGTGCATGGCCAGCCAGTCGATCTGCTGCTCGCAATGCACCGCATGCCACAGCTTGAGGCGCGAGCACAGCTCCAGGTCGCGCGGCTCGAACACCCCTTCCAGCAGCAGGATGGGGCCGCGCCAGTCCAGCGCGCGCAGCCGCTCGGCCTCGGCCAAGTCCAGCAGCGCGAAGCCGTCGGCCGCGCGCAGGCCCTCGAAGGCGCGCTCGATGCCGTGGCCGTAGGCATTGGCCTTGACGACCGCCCAGACGCGGGCGTTGGGCGCCTGCGCGCGGGCGCGGGCCAGGTTGTGGGCCAGCGCGTCGGTGTGGACCAGGGCTTCGATCGGGCGGGGCATCTCAATGCCCTCCCGGCTGCGCCAAGGGCTTGGAAGCCCCCGCGGGGGGCAGCGAGGGGAAGGAGCGTGACGGTGCAGACATGCGCCCATTTTGCGTGCGCACGGACATGGGGCTCGCCGAAGGGCACGCATGCTATAAACCCGCGCCGCACCCGTACAACGCCTCGTTTGTCGCCCCGTCCGTCGCCCCGTTGATCGGCCTCCCAGCAGAAGACAGTCCAGGATTGCGCCTCGCCCGATGAAACGCGGCTTCTACACCATCATGTCGGCGCAGTTCTTCAGCTCGCTGGCTGATAACGCGCTCTTTGTCGCCGCCGTCGAGCTGCTGCGGTCGTCCGGCGCCGCGGAATGGCAGCGCGCCGCGCTGGTGCCGATGTTCGCCCTCTTCTACGTCGTGCTGGCGCCCTTCGTCGGTGCGTTTGCCGACGCGGTGCCCAAGGGCAAGGTGATGTTCTTCTCGAACAGCATCAAGGTGGTGGGCTGCCTGATGATGCTGTTCGGCACCCACCCGCTGGCGGCCTACGCCATCGTGGGCCTGGGCGCGGCGGCCTACTCGCCGGCCAAGTACGGCATCCTGACCGAACTGCTGCCGCCGTCGCAGCTGGTCAAGGCCAACGGCTGGATCGAGGGCCTGACCATCGCCTCCATCATCCTGGGCGTGCTGCTGGGCGGCCAGCTGATCGGCGACCGCATCGCCGGTAGCCTGCTGGCCTTCGACCTGCCCTTCATCGACACCGGCATCACCACCGGCCCGCAGGCCGCGATCGCCAGCCTGGTGGGCCTGTACGTGCTGGCCGCGCTGTTCAACCTGCGCATCCCGCGCACCGACGCGCCGCTGCAGCCGCTGGCCCACGGCCTGGTGGGGCTGGTGCGCGACTTCTCCTCCTGCAACAGCCGCCTGTGGCAGGACAAGCTGGGCCAGATCTCGCTGGCCACCACCACGCTGTTCTGGGGCGTCAGCGGCAACCTGCGCTACATCGTGCTGGCCTGGGCCGCCGCGGCGCTGGGCTATGGCACGACGCAGGCCTCGTCGCTGGTGGGCGTGGTGGCCATCGGCACCGCGGTGGGCGCGGTGATCGCCTCGCTGTACTGCCGTCTGGACCGGGCCACCTCGGTCATCCCGCTGGGCATCGTGATGGGCCTGCTGGTGATCTTCATGAACGTCATCAGCAACGTCTGGGTGGCCGCGCCCTTCCTGATCCTGCTAGGCGGCATCGGCGGCTACCTGGTCGTGCCGATGAATGCGCTGCTGCAGCACCGCGGCCACAACCTGATGGGCGCCGGGCGCAGCATCGCGGTGCAGAACTTCAACGAGCAGGCCTGCATCCTGGGCCTGGGCGCCTTCTACACCGCCATGACGCGCTTCGGCCTGTCGGCGTTCGGTGCCATCACCATCTTCGGCGTGGTGGTGGCCGGCACGATGTGGTGGATCAAGCGCTGGCACCAGCGCAACCTCGTCCAGCACAAGGACGAGGTCGAGCACCTGCTGGACCTGGCGCGCTGCGACGACTGCAAGCCGGTGGACCGGTAGCTCCGCAGCCCCGGTGGCCCGGGGCCAGCCACCTGGCCGCGCGGCCTTGCCGCTCAGGAGCTGCTGGAGCTGCCGCGGCCCTTGCGGCCGGTGGGAACCGGGATCAGGTGCTTGCCTTCCAGCACCATCTCGATGGCCTCGCTCCAGGCGCGGGCGATCTTGAAGCAGCCGCTGTGGTTGAGGTGGATCTCGTTGTGCCAGTCGCCGCTGATGCCGGTGGAGCCCGGCGCGGCCAGCGCCAGCGGCACGGCGGTGGAGTCGAACACGAACAGGCCCGGGAAGCCCTCCTTGTCCGCCGCCATGCCCTTGAGCAGCAGCGCCAGGTGGAAGACCATCAGCCGGCTCACGGCCGCCCAGTCGGCGCTCGGCACGCCGTAGGCCTTCAGCGCCGGGTACAGCCAGGGGCCGCTCGCGGCGCCCAGGTCGTCGTTGCTCTCGGCGCCGGCGGGGCGTGGCATGGGCACGGCGTAGCAGTGCATGAAGACCGGCTTGCGCGCCGACGGGCCCTGGTCGCGCAGGCTCAGCAGGTGCTTGACGTTGGCGCGCAGGTACTCGGCGTAGGTGGTCCAGCCGGGCTCGGAGAAGTAGCGCGCCACGCCGGCCGAGGGCGGGCCCCATTCGGTCTGGCGGCGCAGCAGGCGCAGCTCCAGCGGGATGGGCTCGCCGTTCCAGTTCTGCGCCGGCGTGCGGGCCGCGGCGATCAGGTCGTTGCCGCCCATGGACAGCAGCACGCCGTCCCAGGTGGGCGCCTCGTCGCCGGCCAGCAGGCGGATGAATTCGGGGCTGGACTCCAGGTCCACCATGTGCGACAGCGCATTGCCCGTGCCGGCGCAGTTGACCGCCATCGTGGGCGACTTGAAGACCAGTTCCTGCAGCAGGTTGGCGTGCGCATTGAGCTTGGCGCGCGCGTTGGAGAACCAAGAGTCGCCCTGGGCCAGCAGCTTCCAGCGGTAAGCGCCCCAGTCGGGCGGGGTGCGTCCGGCCAGGTCGGCCGGGGTGAAACAAGCCAGGTGATCCATGAAGGTGGGCGTTTCTCTCAGGTTGCTGACCGGGGCCACCCCAGAGGGGAGGCCCCGAAGTTCGCGCGATTGGAAGGCCAGCCGCGCGCCGGGCGCCATGCTACAAACCCTCGGCTACAGCCGCGCTAGCATCGGCGCCGTCTTCTAGGGAGGCTCCATGACCGACAGCGTGTTCGACTTCCAGGCCGTCTCCATCCACGGCGAGCCGGCCGACCTCGCCGCCCAGCGCGGCAAGGTGCTGCTGATCGTCAACACCGCCAGCGAATGCGGCTTCACGCCGCAGTTCAAGGGGCTGGAGAAGCTGTGGCAGGACTACGGCCCCAGGGGCCTGGTCATCGTGGGCTTCCCGAGCAACGAGTTCGGCGGCCAGGACCCCGGCAGCAACGACGAGATCGCCAGCTTCTGCGAGATGAACTACGGCGTGAGCTTCCCGATGATGGGCAAGACCAAGGTCAACGGCAGCGATGCCCACCCGCTGTGGAAGTTCCTGAAGAGCGAGAAGCCCGGCTTCCTGGGCACCGAGGCGATCAAGTGGAACTTCACCAAGTTCCTGGTCGGCCGCGACGGCCAGGTGCTCAAGCGCTACGCGCCCAACGACGCGCCCGAGAAGCTGCGCGCCGACATCGAGGCCGCACTGACGGCCTGAGGGCGCGCGCTCAGCCGGTGGGCCGCCACAGCCACTGCCCACGCCCGCGCCGCACCTGGCCGGCGGCTTCGGCCGCAGCCAGCAGCTCGTTGGCGGTCTGCCGCGACAGGTGGGCCAGCCGTGCCAGCTCGGCCTGCGTGGCGCGCACGGCCACCCAGCCGCCGCCGGCATCCTGGCCCCGCTCGCCGGCCAGCTGCGCCAGCGCCAGCCCGAACCGCTCGGCCGCGCTCTGGTGGCGCGCGGCCTGCAGCAGCCGCAAGGTGCCGTCGTAGCGGCGCGCGAACTCGGCCAGCAAGGCGCGGCCGAAGCCGGGCACCTCGTCCATCAACAGCACATGGGCTTCGCGGCCGACGACCAGCACCTCGCTGGCGCCGCGCGCGACGGCCTCGTAGGCCGCCGGCTGCGCGGCCGCGAACGCCGCCAAGCCGAACAGCCGCGGCGGGCCCACATGCTCCAGCACCGACACCACGCCGTCGGCGCCGGTGAAGCGGGTCTCGATCTCGCCCGCCACCACGGCGTAGAAGGCCGTCGTGCGCTGGCCCTGCACGAACAGGCTGCGGCCGCCGGCCAGGCGCCGCCGTGGCACCAGCGCTGTCAGCCGAGCCGCCACGCCGGGAGGCAAGGCCAGCCCCGGGAAGTTGGCGGTCAGCACCCGCCGCAGCGCCTCGTCATCGGCCATGCCGCATTGTCGGCTGGCCGACACAGGCCGGCGGCGCGCCTGCCTATGCTGGCCGCATGGATGCCACGCTGAAAACCACCCTCGCCACGCTGCTGCGCCGCTTCGGCCGCGACGAATGCAGCCAGGAGCCGCTGTACGTCGCGCTGTGCGAACTGGCCGCGCAGGACGAGCGTGCGCTGGCGCTGCTGGCCGAGGCGCCGCCGCCGCAGCGCAAGGCCAACCTGCTGCTGGCCGCGCTGCACGACCGCGTGCTGGCCGGTGCGGCCCCGGCGCTGGCGGCCTACTACCCCAGCGCCGGTGGCACGCGGCCGCCGGACGCCGGCTTGGCCGCGGCGCTGGGCGACAGCCTCGATGGCGCCTGGCCCGAACTGGTCGCGCTGCTGCGCCATGGCGCCACGCAGACCAACGAGGTCGCCCGCGGCGCGGCGCTGTGGCCCGCGCTCGGCGCCGCCGCGCGCGCCACCGGGGCACGTGATCTCGCGCTGCTGGACTTCGGCTGCAGCGCCGGCCTGAACCTGGGTGTGGACCAGGTCGCGCTGCAGTACCAGACCGACGACGGCCGCTGGCATGCACGCGGGCAGCCGGCGGACGGCCGGCGCGCCGAGGTGCGTGCGCGCTGGCTGGGCGCGGCGCCGCTGCCCGGGGCGGCCGACTGGCGGCTGGTGCGGCGCGACGGCCTGGACCCGGCGCCGGCGGACCTGACCGACCCGGCGCGGCTGCGCTGGCTGCAGGCCTGCCTGTGGCCGCAGGACGCCACGCGCCGCGAGCGCCTGGCCCGCGCGGCGGCGCAGCTGCGGGCGCTGCCGCACCGGCTGATGCAGGCCGACGACTGCATCGCCGCGCTCGACGGCTGGGCCGCGGCCCTGCCGGCCGGCGTGCAGCCGCTGCTGCTGACGAGCTGGGTGCTGTACTACCTGCCGCCGGCCGAGCTGGCCCGGCTGCGCGCGAGCGTGGACCGCCTGGCGCTGAGCCACGGCCTGGCCTGGGTCTGCGGCGAGCTGCCCGGGCTGAGCGCCCAGGCCGTCGCACCGCCGCCGCTGCCGCCGCTGCCGGCCGGGGAGGTGGCGTCGTCGGCCACCTTGTGGACGCTGCGGCAGGCCCGCGCCGGGCGCATTGACGAGCAGGCGCTGGCCTGGAGCCACCCGCACGGGCGCTGGGTGGCCTGGCTGTGAACGCAGCGCTCGGATAATGGCGGCTTCCCCGAGGAGCCCCACCCCATGTTCGAGCATGTCGATGCCTACGCCGGCGACCCCATCCTGAGCCTCAACGAGGCCTTCCAGAAGGACCCGCGCGCCGGCAAGATCAACCTGTCCATCGGCATCTACTTCGACAACGACGGCCGCATCCCCATGCTGCCGTCGGTGCGCGCCGCCGAGCTGGCGGTGGTGGAGGCCGCCGGCCCGCGGCCCTACCTGCCGATGGAGGGCGCGGCCAACTTCCGCAGTGCCGTGCAGGCGCTGCTGTTCGGGCCTCAGCACCCGGCCATCGCGGCCGGCCGCATCGCCACCATCCAGGGCGTGGGCTCCAGCGGCGGCCTCAAGGTCGGCGCCGACTTCCTGAAGCGCTACTTCCCCGACAGCGCCATCTACCTGTCCGACCCCACCTGGGACAACCACCGCGCCGTGTTCGAGGGCTCCGGCCACCGCTGCGAGACCTATCCCTACTACGACCCGACCACCGGCGGCGTGCGCTTCGACGACCTGCTGGCCGCCTTCCAGGCCATGCCCCGCCGCAGCATCGTGCTGATGCACGCCTGCTGCCACAACCCCACCGGCGTGGACCTGACGCAGGACCAGTGGCGCGCCCTGGTGCCGGTGCTGCGCGAGCGCGAGCTGCTGCCCTTCCTGGACCTGGCCTACCAGGGCTATGGCGACGGCATCGCCGAGGACGCCTTCGCGCCGCGCCTGCTGGCCGACGAGGGCCTGGCCTTCCTGATCGCCAACAGCTTCTCCAAGAGCATGAGCCTGTACGGCGAGCGCTGCGGCGCGCTCAGCGTGGTCTGCCCCGACGCCGAGCAGGCCGCCCGCGTGCTGGGCCAGCTGAAGTTCATGATCCGCCGCAACTACTCCAACCCGCCCATGCACGGCGGCCAGGTGGTGGCCAAGGTGCTGACCGACCCCAGGCTGCGCGCGATGTGGGAGGCCGAGGTGGCCGACATGCGCGGGCGCATCCAGTCCATGCGCCGCGAGCTGCACCGCGTGCTGGCCGCCAAGCTGCCCGGCCGCAACTTCGACTACTTCCTGACGCAGCGCGGCATGTTCAGCTACACCGGGCTGAGCCCCGACCAGGCGGAGCGGCTGAAGACCGAGTTCGGCGTCTACATCCTGCGCTCCGGCCGCATGTGCGTGGCGGGCCTGAACACGCGCAACGTCGAGGCCACGGCCGAGGCGATGGCCGCCGTGCTGGCCGGCTGAGGCCACGGCGCGTGACGGGCCCCCGCACCGCCCGCCTGCTGGGGGCCGGCGCGCTGGCGCTGGCCGCCGGCGCCAGCCCGGCCGCCGAGCCGCCGCCGGCGGTCGAGGCCATCACCTGGCTGGTCAGCAACACCATGGCGGTGCCGGACGGCGACGTGATGCGGCGCCCGGCCGACGAGCTGACGCAATGGCTGCAGGCGCGGCTGCCCGAGGTGGCGTTCAAGCCGTTGGTGGCCAATGCCGAGCGCAGCTGGGCGCTGATCCGCGAGCAGCAGCCGGTCTGCCATGCCGGCGCCGCCCGCACGCCCGAGCGCGAGCGGCTGGCCTACTTCACCAACACCTGGCTGGTGCCGCCGCCCCAGCTCATCGTGCGCCAGGACCGCCGCGCGCTGTTGCCGCTCGATGCGCGCGGCGCGGTCGACCTGGACGCGCTGCTGGCGGACACGTCGCTGCGCGGCGTGCTGCCGCAGGGCCGCAGCTACGGCCCGGTGCTGGACGCGCTGCTGGCCGCGCAGCCGGCCGCGCCGCAGCTGCAGCGCGTGTTCGGCGGCGACTACGGCAGCCACCTGCTGCCCATGCTCACCCAGGGCCGGGCCGACTACACGCTGGACTACCCCAACATGCTGGTGACGCAGGCCAGCCGGCCGGACAGCGACATGCAGCTGGTGGCGCTGCCCGTCAAGGGCGCCAGCGACCCGGTCGTCAGCGGCGTGGCCTGCCCGCGCACGGCCTGGGGGCTGGCGGCCATCCGGCTCATCGACCGGGCGCTGGGCACGCCCGAGGGCGCCGCGCTGCTGCGTGACACGCTGCGCGTGTCGCTGCCGCCCGACACCCAGCGCGCCTACCGCGACGCCTGGGACACCTTCTTCAAGCGCCGCGCCCGCCCCACGCCCGGGCTCTGAGCCGGCGCGCCCATGTCGCCCGGTTATGGCCGAGGCTGCCGGTTTCATTGGCAGCCGCCGCGGGGCGTCCTTACGCTGCCGCCAAGTTCAAGAGGCCCGGGGCAGGATGAAGCATTGCGTGGTGATCGGCGGCGGCGTGGTGGGCCTGACCACCGCCTGGGCGCTGCTGGAGCGCGGCCATGCCGTGACGCTGGTCGAGCGCGAGGGCGAGGTGGCCCAGGGCGCCAGCCGGGCCAACGGCGGCCAGCTCAGCTACCGCTACGTGTCGCCGCTGGCCGATGCCGGCGTGCCGCTGAAGGCGCTGCGCTGGCTGCTGGACCCCGACGGCCCGCTGCGCTTCAAGCCCGAGGCAAGCTGGGCGCAATGGTCCTGGCTGCTCGCCTTCCTGCGCAACTGCCGCGGGCCGGTGAACCGCCGCAGCACCGAGCGGCTGCTGGCGCTGGGCGCCTACAGCCAGGCCTCGTTCGAGCGCCTGCGTGCCCAGGCGCAGCTGGGCGACGCCATCGCGCTGCGCAGCCCGGGCAAGCTGGTGGTCTACCGCAAGCCGGCCGAGTTCGCCCGCGTGGCCGCGCGGGTGCGCGGCAGCAGCGCCGAGCAGGCGCTGTCGCACGACGACTGCGTGGCGCTGGAGCCGGCGCTGGCAGACACCGAGGCGACGCTGGCCGGCGGCATCTTCACGCCCGGCGAGGCGGTGGCCGACTGCCATGCCTTCTGCACCGCGCTGCAGGCGCGGCTGGCGGCGCATGAGCGCTACCGCGGCCGGCTGGGCGCGCGGGTCGACGGCTTCCTGCGTGACGCGCAGGGCGCCGTGACCGGCGTGCGCACGTCGGCGGGCGAGGTCGCGGCCGAGGCCGTGGTGCTGGCGGCCGGGCTGCAGAGCCGCGCGCTGGCCGCGCCGCTGGGCGTGCGGCTGCCCATCTACCCGCTCAAGGGCTACAGCCTGACCGCGCCCATCGGTGCCGCGCACCGGCCGCCCGAGGTCAGCGTGACCGACTTCGAGAAGAAGATCCTGTACGCCCGCATCGGCAGCGACCTGCGCGTGGCCGCGATGGTGGACCTGGTGGGCGACGACGAGTCCATCGACCCGCGCCGGCTGGCCTCGCTGCAGCGCTCGGTGCGCGCGACGTTCCCGCATGCGGCCGACTACGACCGCGCCAGCGCCTGGGCCGGCCTGCGCCCGGCCACGCCCAGCAGCGCGCCCATCGTCGGCGCCAGCGGCGTGCCGGGCCTGTGGCTGAACACGGGGCACGGGCCGCTGGGCTTCACCTTCTCCTTCGCCACGGCCAACATCGTGGCCGAGCTGGTGGGCGGCGGCGCCAGCCCGCTGCCGCTGGACGGGCTGAGCCTCTGATGGCCTGCACGCCGGACGCGCTGGCCCAGGCACTGCGCGCGGCCGTGCGCGCCGCGCATTTCGAGCAGACGGCGGACCCGCTGCGCGGCGGCGCGGCGGTGGACGCCCACCCCAGCATCGACCTCGCGGTGGCCCTGTTCCCGCGCGGTGCCGGTGCGCCGGTCTGCGCCAACGTGCTGTTCTCGCGCGAGCACCCGGACGGCCTGGTGGCGCGCTTCGAGGGGCGCTGCGGCGCCGTCGCCAACATCGGCTTCCATGCCGACGTGCGCGACGCCGCCGGCACCTCGATCGCCTGGCAGCCCGGCGCGGACTGGCGGCACATCGCCTTCCCGGCCTGGTTCGGCACCGGGCCCCGCTTCGTGTCGCCCTATCCGGCCTCGCTGCTGAAGCTGATGGTGGCGGTGGGCGTGGGCCGGTTGGTGGACGCCGGCCGCAGCGCCTGGGCGCTGCCGCTGACCTACGGCGGCCGCACCCGCCCGGTGGTGGACTGGCTGCACGACATGATCACCGTCAGCAGCAACGAGGCCACCTCGGCGTTGGTCGTGCACCTGCATGCGCGCGGCGTGATCCGCCGCGACGGCGCCGCCGAGGTGCACAACGAGCTGCACGCGCTGTTCGCGGCCGAGGGCCTGCCGGGCCTGCGCCTGGCCCACACCCGGCCCGACGGCGGCTGGGGCAACGGTGCGGGCTCGGGCGTGGGCCAGATCCAGATGACCGCCTGGGACACGCTGCGGCTGCTGTGGCGGCTGGATGCCGACGCGCCGCCCGCGCCCTGGCTGCCGGCCGACGCGCCGCCGCTGCTGGGCGCCAGCCGCGTGCCCCTTCGCCGCGCGCTGGACGCGCAGCAGCTCAACGAGATCCTGTCCAGCGGCTCGCTGACGGCGCTGCCCGGCTGGGTGCCGGGCATCCCGGCCCGCTTTGCGCACAAGACCGGCAACACCGAGAACTACAGCAGCGACGCCGGCATCGTGCACGACGAGGCCGGCGGCCTGCATTACCTGATCGCGGTGCTGACCGACCTGGGCAGCCGCTACGCGCCCCACCCGGACGCGGCCGCCCCCTGGCGCCTGCCCGCGCTGGGCGCGGCCGTGCACGCATGGCTGCGGGCGAACTGCTGATCCCGCCGCTGCGCCCGGGCGCCACGCTGGCCGTCATCGCACCGGCCGGCCCGCCGCAGCCCGTGCGGCTGGCGCCGGTCGAGGGCTGGCTGCGCGAGCGCGGCTACGCGGCGCGGCTGCTGCCCAGCTGCTTTGGACCGCCACCGCTGGACTTCCTGGCCGCGCCCGACGCGGTGCGGCTGGCCGACGTGCACGCCGCCTTCACCGACCCGCAGTTCGACGCGGTGCTGGCGCTGCGCGGCGGCTCCGGTTGCCTCCGCCTGCTGGAACGTCTGCAACCGGGCCGTCTCGCGGCCAGCCGCAAGCTGCTGATCGGCTACAGCGACCTGACCGTGCTGCATGCGCTGCGCAGCAACGCCGGCATCGCGTCGCTGCACGCGCCCATGCCGGCCAGCGACTGGGGTCTGCCGGGCGCGCAGGCCGACACCGACGCGCTGTTCGAGCGGCTCGCGCGCGGCTGGCGCGTGGGCGAGGTGGTCGGCCAGGCCGCGCCGCACCCGCTGAGCCATGGCGGCCGCGCGCGCGGCCGGCTGATCGGCGGCAACCTGGCGATGTTCTGCGCGCTGCTGGGCACGCGCTGGCTGCCCGACGTGGACGGCGCGCTGCTGTTTGTCGAGGACATCAGCGAGGCGCCCTACCGCGTGGACCGCATGCTGACGCAGCTGCGCCTGGCCGGCGTGCTGGACGCCATCGCGGGCCTGCTGGTCGGCAGCTTCAGCGGCGCCGAGCCGCCCGACGCCGTGCTGGCCGACCACCTGCCGCGGCTGCGCTGCCCCGTGCTGGCCGGCTGGCCGGCAGGCCACGGCCAGCCCAACCGGCCGCTGCCGCTGGGCGTGCATGCCGAGCTGGATGCGCAGGCCGGCACGCTGACGCTGGGCTGAGCCGCGCCGATAAAAGGCGCTTCGTGCGTTGACGGGTGGTCTACGGAGAGGGCATCGGCGGCGAGGCCGCCACCGTTCGGGGCGACGAAGGCTGGGCTGCAGCGCGGCAGGAGGCTGGGCGCGCCTGCTGCGAAGGTAAAGGAGGAGGCCGCGCAGCGGCCGGGGGACACGTAGCAGCAGGCGTGCCCAGCTTCCTGCCCAACCCGACCTTGGACGCGTCACCCGCCGAAGATCAACGAGCCAGCAAAAAGCCCCGCCGCAGCGGGGCTTGAGGCCAGCCGGCGGCGAACCGCCGACGGGCGCCGTCAGAACAGGCGGTACTCGACGCGCAAGGTGTAGGCGCGGCCGCGCGGGTCGGCCACGCGCGGCTCCCAGCTGGAGCCGGCGCCGGTGTTGGTGTCGTAGGCCACGCTGAACGGCGGGTCCTCGTTCAGCAGGTTCTTGATGCCGGCGGTGATGGTCAGGTTCTTGATGCCGGTGTAGGCCAGGCTGGCGTTGAACACCGAGTAGGGCGCCACGCGCGGGTTCCAGGCGCTGGGCTTGACGCTGCCGTTGGCCACGCCGGGCAGCACGAAGTCGGCATAGCCGGTGCGGTAGACATGCTGCACCGTGGCGGCCCAGTGGCCCTCGGTGCGGGTCAGCGAGGCGGTGTGCTTGTAGCGGATGCCCAGGTCGCCCGAGCGCGTGAAGCGGCCCACCTCGCTGCTGCCCATCGGCGCGCTGGGCACCAGGCGCGATTTCTTGTCGAGCAGATAGGACAGGTCGTAGCCGGCGGTCCAGGCGGCGCCGGCGGCGAAGAACGCGCCCTTCACGCCGAACTCCAGGCCCTTGGTGATGGTCTCGCCGGCGTTCACCCAGCGGGTGTCGACGGCGGTGATGTTGCCGGCGCTGTCGCGGATGAAGTTGTCCTTGAAGAAAACGTAGTTGTCGGCCAGCGTCGTCAGGCCGAAGGACTGGATGGTGCCGGTGCGCTCGATCGACCACCAGTCCAGGTTGGCCACCAGGTCCTTGCTCGGCTGGAACACGATGCCGGCGCTGTACATCTTGGCCTCCTCCGGGCCCAGCGTGGACTTGCCGCCGAACAGCGTGCTGAAGTTGCGCACGCTCTCGCAGCCCGGCGTGGCGGACACCACGCGGCTGGCGCACTTGGCCGGGTCGGTGAAGTCGGCGCCGACGAAGGGGCTCTCCGTCACCGGGTCGAACATCTGCTTGAAGGTCGGCACGCGGAAGCCGGTGCTGTAGGCGCCGCGGATCAGCACCTGCTCGGTGGGGTTGTAGCGCAGCGAGACCTTGGGGTTGGTGGTCGAGCCGAAGCCGGTGTACTCGTCGCGGCGGATCGCGCCGGTGATCTCCAGGTCCTTCATCACCGGCACGGCCACCTCGGCGTAGACGGCCTTGATGGTGCGCTTGAGCGTGCCGGCCGTGGCCAGCGCGTTGTCGAACGGCACGTTGAAGATCTGGGCGGCGGGGGTGTTGGCGTCGGGCCGCTGGTCGCCGTCGAACTTGTACTTCTCGGTGCGCGAGTCCACGCCCAGCGCGGCCATCACGGTGCCGCCGGGCAGCTTGAACAGCGGGCCCGAGACGGTGGCGTCCACCTGCTGCATCGTGAACTTGCCGCCGTACAGCGTCACGCCCTCGGCCTTGATGGCGTCCAGCGCCTGCAGCGCCTCGGGCGTCTGCGTCAGCGAGAACGGGTTGAGCACGCCGGTGTTGATGAGGTTGGCGAACGGCACCCAGTAGTGGTAGCCGGTGCCCACGGTGGAGCTGCCCTTGCTCTCGGCGCGCGAGAAGCCCACGCGGTAGTCCCACTCGTTGAAGAAGGGCAGGGCGCCGTCGGCGCCGACCAGGAAGCGCGCGGTGTCGGCCGTGGTGTCGATCTCGCGGTTGCCGCAGGGCATGCAGCGCCAGCGGAAGGCCATCGGCAGGCCGCGGTTGACCTCCAGCGCCGGGAAGGACTTGACCAGCGCGTTGAACACCTCGTTGTAGCCCGCGCCGGTGCTGGGGTAGCGCAGGTTGCGGAAGGGGCTGGGGTAGACGGTGCCGGCGAGGTTGATGGTGGCCGTGCCCGAGCCGCTGGTGATCTGGTTGGGCGAGAAGCTCTTGGTGGACTCGGCCCGGCCCAGCACGGCCTCGCCGAACACGCGGTGTTCGCCCAGCTTGAAGGTCAGGCGGCTGACCAGGTTGGTGTTCTTGATGGGCTGCTGGATGACCGCGGCGCGGCCGGTGTCCCAGGCGCAGCCGTACTTGGACGCGGCGGTGGCCCAGAGCTGCTCCTGGTAGGGGCTCATGCCGTCCACCGACGAGCAGCCGGCGCCGCCGGGCAGGTCCAGGATGTTGATGCCGTTGACGCGCAGCGCCGGGTTGGCGAAGTCGAACGGGCCGGCCGTGTTGTTGCCGCCCTGGCTCAGCACGTTGCCCAGCGCCGCGCCGGTGGGCGTGGTGCCGGCCACGGCGAACAGCGTCGCGATGGGCGTGCCGCGCGTGTCGGGCGCCAGGCCGCGCTCGGGCTGGTAGGTGTTGACGAAGCTGCGCTGGTCGCCGCGCAGCACCTTGTTGTCCTGCACCGACAGCGAGGCCAGCAGGTTGAAGCCGTCGGTGTCCAGGTTGCCGAAGCCGGCCGTCACGGAAGCGCCGTAGATCTCGCCGCCCTTTTGCGCGGGGATGTCGGCCAGCGCGTTGATGGTGACGCCGCTGTAGTTGTTGCGCAGGATGAAGTTGATGACGCCGCCGATGGCGTCGGTGCCGTAGATGGCCGAGGCGCCGTCCTTCAGGATCTCGACGCGCTCGATGGCGGCGAACGGGATCTGGTTCAGGTCCACCGTGCCGCCGTTCAGGCCGTGGGCCGCGACGCGGCGGCCGTTGAGCAGGATCAGCGTGGCGTTGCTGCCCTGGCCGCGCAGGTTGGCGCTGGAGGCGCCGTTGTTGCCGCGCGCGGCGCCGTCCACCACGTCGGCATTGCCGGCCAGGTTGTCCAGGCCGTTGCCGTTGATGTTGAGCTGCATGATCATCTGCTCGGCCGAGGCGATGCCGGCGCGCTCCATGTCGCGGCGGCTGATGACCTGCACCGGCAGCGCGCCCTCGTCGCGGATGCGCTTGATGCTGGAGCCCGTCACCTCCACGCGCTCCAGCCGCGTGCCCTCGTTCTGCGCCAGCACGGCCCCGGCATGCGCCGCCAGGCCGAGAACCGCGAGCTGCCCCACCAGACGATTCAGCTTCATGTCAACGACTCCTCTGTGATTTGATTGCCGGCCATGTTGGCCGCCGCGCGCGGGCCCGCCCAGGGGGACGCACCCCAGGTGTTGCGCGCCGTTCAATGAATGCTTGTGCGCGCCGCATAACCTGTGGGAATGCGTGCCCGCTGCAAAGCACGCCCCCGGTGCGCGGCCGCCCCTCTACAGTGCCCGCGCAACCTTTCGAGAGACTGATCGATGCGACTGATCACCGAAGCCGATGTGGCGGCCCAGCTGAATCCCGACAACGCGCGCGCCGCGCTGCACGCTGCCTTCGCCCAGCATGGCCGCGGCCAGGCGCAGGTGCTGGGCCGCCACCGCGCCACCACGAGCCTGGACGGCGCCTCGCTGGCCATCAGCGCGATGGGCGCCATCCTGGCCGCCGACGCGACGGCCGAGGGCGAGCTGCCGGCGGTGCTGGGCACCAAGGTCTATTCGGCCCGCAACGGCCGCTACCACTTCCTCGTCAGCCTGTTCGACGCCGCCACCGGCGCGCCGCTGGCCACGCTGGAGGCCAACGAGTTCACGCGGCTGCGCACGGCCGCCGCCACCGCCGTGGCGGCCGAGCTGCTGGCGCCCGCCGAGGCGCGCACGCTGGCCCTGTTCGGCGCCGGCATCCAGGCGCGCGCCCATGCCGAGGCGCTGGTGCGCGTGCGGCGCTTCGAGCGGTTGCTGGTGTGCGCGCGCTCGGGGGCGGAGGCCTTCGCGGCGGAGCTGGCGCAGGTGCTGGGCCTGCCGGTGCAGGCCGTCGATGCCGCCACCGCCGCGGCCCAGGCGGACGTGATCGTGACGGCCACGCGCTCGGCCACGGCGCTGTTCGACGGCGCGCGGGTGCAGCCCGGCGTCTTCGTGGCGGCGGTGGGTTCCAGCACGAAGACGGCGCGCGAGCTGGACGACACCTTGCTGGCCCGCGCGGCGCAGGTGGTCGTCGAATGGAAAACGGCCGCCGAGCAGGAGGCCGGCGACATCGTGCAGGCGGCCCCCGGCGTCATCGCGCCCGAACGCCTGGTGGAGCTGGGCGAGCTCATCGTCCGGCCGCGCCCGCGCGGGCCGCAGGACATCGTCGTCTACAAGAGCGTGGGCATCGGCCTGGAGGACGTGGCGCTGGCCCGCCTCGTCGCCCGCCGCCTGGGGCTGTGCTGATGAAGGCCTGGCTGTGCGTCATCGCGCTGGCGCTGGCGGGCTGCGCCACCACGACGGTGCCCGACCCGGTGCAGGCCGCGCTGGCCAAGGCCGGCCTGCCGGCCGACAGCCTGGGCTATGTGCTGCAGCCGCTGGACGGCTCGCGACCCGCGATCGCCCGGCGCGCCGCCGACCCGATGTCGCCGGGCTCGACGATGAAGCTGGTCACGGCCACCGTCGCGCTGGAGCAGCTGGGCATCAACCACCGCGGCCGCACCGAGCTGCTGGCCACCGCGCCGCCGGTGGACGGCGTCCTCGACGGCCCGTTGATCCTGCGCGGCGGCGCCGACCCCGACCTCGACTGGCCCGCGCTGTGGTGGCTGCTGCGCCAGCTGCGCGAGGGCGGCGTGCGCGAGATCCGCGGCGGCCTGCTGGTGGACCGCACGCTGTTCAACCCGGCCCGGCTGGACCTGGGCCTGCCGCCCTTCGACGAGGCGCCCGAGTTTGACTACAACGTCATCCCCGACGCACTGCACTTCAACGGCAGCCTGCTCGAGGTCGAGCTGCAGGCCACGGCCGGCGGCGTGGTGGCGCGCAGCCTGCCGGCGCTGCCGGGGCTGGCGCTGGAGGCCGGCGCGATGACGCTGTCCGGCCGCGCCTGCAAGGACTGGGACGACGACTGGCGGCCCGCCGCCGTGCAGCCGGCCGGCGACGGCTGGGTGCTGAAGCTGCAGGGCGCCTTCCCGGCCGGCTGCCGGCAGCGTGCTTCGCTGCAGCTGGTCGACCGGCAATGGCTGGTGGCGCGGGCGGTGCGCCAGCTGTGGGCCGAGCTGGGCGGCACGCTGGCGCCGGGCGACGCCGAAGGCGCCACACCGCCGGGCGCGGTGGTGCTGGCCACGCACCGCGGCCGCCCGCTGGCCGAGCTGCTGCGCGGCGTCATGAAGCGCAGTGACAACGCGCTGACCCGGCTTGTCTACCTGCAGCTGGGCGCCCAGGCGGCGCAGCCCGGCGAGCCCACGCGGGCGGCGGCCGAGCGGGTGGTGCGGGACTGGTTCCGGGCGCGCGGGCTGGACGACCGCGGCCTGGTGCTGGACAACGGCTCGGGGCTGTCGCGCAGCGAGCGCATCAGCCCGGCCCAGCTGGCCGGCCTGCTGCGCGCCGCGCACGCGGGGCCGCAGGCGCCCGAGCTGCTGGCCACGCTGCCGCTGGCGGGCCTGGACGGCACGCTGACACGGCGCATGAAGGACGGCCCCGCGGCGGGCCGCGCGCGCCTGAAGACCGGCACGCTGCGCGACGCCGTCGGCCTGGCCGGCTTCGTGCCCGACGCGGCCGGCCGGCCCTGGGTGTTCGTCGCGCTGCTCAACCACCCCGAGGCCGCCGCCAAGGGCCGGCCGGTGCTGGACGCGCTGGCCGAGTGGGTGGCGGGGCAGCGCTAGCCGGTCACGCCGAGGGCGGCGCCGCGTGGCGCGCCGCCACCGCCGCGGCCACGCGCCGGACCTCCTCGCGCAGCGCCGGCGGCGCCACGACGGCCAGCTCGTCGCCATAGCCCAGCAGTTGGCGGGCGCCCTGCTCGACGGACTCGATGGACAGCGAGACCAGCTGCCAGCCCGGCGGCGCGGCGGGGCCATCCGGCAGCGCGGGCAGCGGCTCGAACGGCGTGCGGGCCTGGGCCAGCCAGCCCAGCGCCCGCGGCGAGACCAGCGCCTGCGCCGCCAGCGGGCGCAGCCCGGCCTCGAAGCGGGCCGCGGACTCGCGCCAGTAGCGGCCCAGGTCGAAGGCGCGCGGGCGGCGGAAGCTGACGGGGGTCACCTCCATCGCGCCCATGCTGGCCAGCCGGTAGGTGCGGGCGTCCGGCTTGCCGGCCTCGCGGGCCACCAGGTACCAGGCGCCGGCCTTGAGCACCAGGCCCAGCGGCTCCAGCTCGCGGCGCGCGCGGCCCCGCCAGCTGGTGTACTCGACGCGCAGGCGCAGGTGGCGCCAGACGCCCTGCGCCGCTTCGCGCAGGAACGCGGCGGTGTCGGGCGCGCGGTACCAGTCGACGGGGTCGATGTGCAGCCGCTCGGCCACCGCGGCCGCGCCGTCGCGCAGCGGCGCGGGCACGCTGGCCAGCAGCTTCAGCCGGGTCGACACGGCGGCCTCGCCCAGCCCCAGCTCGGTGGCGGGGCCGGGCAGGCCGGCCAGCAGCAGCGCGCTGGCCTCGGCCTCGGTGAGGCCGGTCAGCTGGGTGGTCCAGCCGGGGCGCAGCTGGAAGCCGCCATGCCGCCCGCGCTCGCCCCACAGCGGTACGCCGGCGGCGGACAGCTCGTCGATGTCGCGCAGCACCGTGCGCGCCGAGACCTCCAGCGCCTGGGCGAGCGCACCGGCGCTCATGCGGCCATTCGCCTGCAACAGCATCAGCAGGGACAGCAGCCGGCTGGCTTTCATCGCGGCCTTAAATCATGACATGCGTTGTCGCATTATGTGGGCGAGCATGGCCGCATCCTTTCGATGGAGACCGCCATGCACCACCCGACACCTCCGCGCGCTGACGCGAGCCGCGACTTCGACTTCCTGGCCGGCACCTGGCTCACGCGGCAGCGCCGCCTCAAGGCCAGGCTGCAGGGCTGCGACGACTGGGAGGCCTTCACGGCGGTGGCGCGCGTGCAGCCGCTGCCCGGCGGCGTCGCCAACTTCGACACCCTGGTGGCCGAGGACTGGCGGCCCGGCTGGGTGGGCATGACGATGCGTGTCTACAACCCGGTGACCGGGCTGTGGAGCATCTACTGGGTCACCAACGAGGGCGGCGGCATCGACCCCGCCACCGGCGTGCTGGGCGCGCCGGTGGTCGGCCGCTTCGACGGCGACGAAGGCCTGTTCGAGGGCGAGGACCTGCTGGACGGCCGGCCCGTCCGCGTGCGCTTCCACTGGCGCCGGCTGGGGCCCGCCGCGGCCCACTGGGCGCAGTCGTTCTCGGCCGACGGCGGCCGCAGCTGGGAGGTCAACTGGGAGATGGCGTTCGAGCGCCTGGATGCGGAGCCCGAGGCCCTCGACGCCTGGGTGCCGGCGGCCGAGATCGACTGCCAGGTCGTCGAGCTGCGCCGCTACCGGCTGCACCCCGGCCAGCGCGAGCCGCTGGTCGCGCTGTTCGACCGCGCCTTCATCGAGCCGCAGGAGGCCCAGGGCATGGCGGTGATGGGGCAGTTCCGCGACCTCGATGCCCCGGACCGCTTCGTCTGGCTGCGCGGCTTCGCCGACATGGCCAGCCGCGCGCAGGGCCTGGCGGCCTTCTACGACGGGCCGGTGTGGCAGCGGCACCGCGACGCGGCCAACGCCACCATGGCCGGCTCCGACGACGTGCTGTTGCTGCGCCCCGCCTGGCCGGGTGCGGGGCTGGCGATGCGCGGGCGCCGGCGCCCGGCCGGCGCGGTGCGCATGGCGCTCCCCGGCGTGGTGGACCTGCGCGTGCTCCCGCTGCACGCGCCGGCGTCGGCGGCGCTGCTGCAGTGCTGCCGCGAGGTGGTGGGGCCCTGCCTGCAGCGGGCGAGCGCCGAGGTGCTGGGCTGGTACGTCACCGAGGCCGCGCCCAACAACTTCCCGCGGCTGCCGGTGCGGGAGGGCGAACCGGTGCTGGTGGGCCTGGCGGCGTTCGAGGATGCCGCGGCCCGGGAGGCCTTCGCGCGCGGCGGCAGCTGGGAACGCGAGGTGCTGCCCGCGCTGGCCGGCTGGCTGGCCCGGCCGGCCGAGCAGCACCGGCTGGTGCCCACCGCACGCTCGGCGAGCCGCGCGGACCCGGCGCAACCGTGCCGTTAGGCGACCGCCGGCGCCAGCAGCCGCAGGGTGCCGGCGTCGGCATCCATCTCGGCCATCGCGCCCACGGGCACGGTCAGCTTGCGCCGGATGTGGCCGATGGCCGCGCCGCGGTAGACCGGCACGCCCAGCGGCAGGCAGTAGTCGTCGAACACCTCGTCCAGCGTCAGGCTGCCGTAGCCGTCGCCGGGCTCGCATTTGGTGAAGCGGCCCAGCACCACGCCGGCCAGCTGGCTCAAAGCGCCCGTCAGCCGCAGCGTGGAGAGGCAGCGGTCGATGCGGTAGATGTACTCGTTGATGTCTTCCAGGAACAGGATCGCGCCGCGGCAGTCGGGGAAGTAGGGCGTGCCGGCCAGCGAGGCCAGCACCGTCAGGTTGCCGCCCACCAGCCGGCCCTGCGCGCGACCGGGGCGGATCGTCGTGATGCGTTCCTCGCGCGCGACCAGGTCGTCCGCCGGCTTGACCACCGGGTTGCGCAGCACGGCGGCCTCGGCGTTCATCGCGACGGCCCTGAAGGCCTGCACCGAGTAGTCGTTCCATTCCGAGCCGGCCACCGGGCTGTGGAAGGTGACCAGGCCGGTCTGGCGGTGGATGGCGTTGACCAGGCTGGTCAGGTCGCTGAAGCCGCCGAAGAACTTCGGCTTGCGGCGGATCAGCCCGTAGTCCAGCCGGTCGACGATGCGGTTGCAGCCCGAGCCGCCGGTCAGGGCCAGGATGCCGGCGATGCCGTCATCGGCAAACATCGCGTTCACGTCGGCGGCGCGCTGCGCGTCGGCGCCCGCGAAGGGGCCGCGCCGCGCGGCGACGAACTCGCCCGGCTTGACCTTGAAGCCCAGCGCCTGCAGCGACTCGATCGCGATCTTCAGCGGTTCACGCTCGAAGGTGGCGTTGGCGGGGCTGACGAGGCCCAGCGTGTCGCCCGGCCGCAGCCGCGGCGCCCGCAGCGGCGGCGGCGCGGCCTGCCCTTGCGCAGACGCGGCCAGCAGGCCGGCGGCCGCTGCACCGAAGTGAAGAATCTGACGGCGGGACTGTGTCATATCGTTGTCGATAGGTGATAAATGAGCCAGCGACCGCATACTCGGTTGAATGAATGGGGCGATGGCGCGCGGCATTGTGAGCGCCCTGCTGGCAGCGGGGTGTTGCGTCGTGCCCCCGGCGCGGGCCGCGGACTGCCCGCAGCCGCTGCGCATCGCGTTCTCGGACGCGCCGGCCGAGCCCTTCCTGCGTGGGCAGGGCGAGCGCTTCACCGAGCCGCCGGGCGTGCTGGTCGACTGGGTGCGGGCGGCGCTGCGCCGGCTGGGCTGCCTGGAGGCCGCGACGCTGCAGCGCTGGCCCGCGCGACGCATCCGCGCGCTGGTGGCGGCCGGCGAGATCGACCTGGTGGCCGGCGCCGGCGAGGGCGGCCCCGTGGCGTCGCTGCTGGCGCTGCCCACGGCCGGCGCGGGCGACGGTGACCTGAGCCTGGGCCATGTGGAGTACGCGCTGTACACGCGCCGCGCGGCCAGCGCGCCGGAGGCCCCGGCGTCGGCCGCTGTGTTGCCGCCGGCCCGCGTGGGCGTGACGGCCGGCAGCCGCCAGGAGGCCATCGCGCGCGAGCGCGGCTGGCCCACCGAGCCGGCGCCCACGCACGAGAGCACGCTGCACAAGCTGCTGGCGGGCCGCACGCCCATGGTGCTGATGCACAGCCCCTACATCCACGAGCGCCTGCGCGTCGACCCGGCGCTGGCGGCGCAGATCGTCCGGTTCGGGCCGGCCATCGAGCGGCGCCGGCTGTACGTCGGCGCGCAGCCGGCCTTCGCGCGCCGGCACGCGGGCTTCGTCCGCCAGCTTTGGCGCGAGCTGTGCCGGCAGTCCGCCGCGGCGCATGGTGACGGCGCCTGCCGGCTGCCGGCCGGCGCGGCGCTGGGGTCCAATGCGGGCATGACCGACGACCTGCCCCCGCTGCCCGCCCTGGCCCCCGGCCGCTACCGCCACTACAAGGGCCTGGACTACGAGGTGCTGGCCGTGGCGCGGCACAGCGAGACGCTGGAGCCGGTGGTGGTCTACCGGCCGCTCTACAACGACAGCGGCTGGTGGGTGCGGCCGCATGCGATGTTCATCGAGACCGTGCGGGTGGACGGCGTGGCGCGGCCGCGCTTCGAGCGCGTGGCCTCGTCCTAAACGCCGGCCCGGCTGCGGGCACGGGCCAGCGCCAGTTGCGCGCTGCTGGCGGCACTCAGGCGTTCGCGCAGGAAGCCGGCCAGCCGCGGCTGCTGGCTGAAGGCGGCATTGAAGCGGATGTGCGGGTCGGCCGCGCCGTCGGCCGCGAAAGTGGCGCCGCGCACCAACAGGATGCCGGCGCGGAAGGCGTCTTTCACCACATCGTCCACGTCCACGCTGTGCGGCACGGCGCCCCACAGGAACAGGCCGCCCTCGCCCGGTGCCTCCAGCCGCAGGCCGGCCTCGCGCAGCTGCGCGGCGGCCGCGGCGCGGGCGCCCGCCAGGCGCTGCTGCAGGCGGTCCAGGTGCTTGCGCCAGCGGCCGGCCGCCAGCACCTCCAGCAGCACGTACTCGGTCAGCGCCGGCGTCGTCAGCACCGACAGGATCTTCTCGCGCAGCAGCGCCTTCAGCAGCGCCGGCGCGGCGGCCACATAGCCCAGCCGCAGCGCCGGGCTCATGGCCTTGCAGAAGCTGGAGTAGTAGATGACGCCGTCCAGCCCCGACAGCTGCGCCAGCCGCGTGGGCGTGCCGGGGTGGAAGTGGCCCTGCACATCGTCCTCGGCGATCAGCACGCCATGCCGCTGGGCCAGCACCAGCACGCGGTGCAGGTTGGCGGCGGTGCTGCCCCAGCCGGTGGGGTTGTGCAGCACGCTCTGGATGAACAGCAGCCGCGGCCGGTGGCGGGTGCAGGCCGCGTCCAGTTCGTCCAGGTCGATGCCGTCGGGCCGGCGCGGGACCGGCACCACGGTCACGCCGGCCTGGCGCAGCCGGTCGAACAGCAGGAAGTAGCCCGGCGTCTCCACGGCCACGGTGTCGCCGGGGCGCAGCAGCGCGCGGCAGATCAGGTCGATGGCCTGGGTGCCGCCGAAGGTGGTCAGCACGCGGCTGGCGTCCACCGCCAGGCCTTGCGTGCGCAGCAGCCGGGCGATGCGCTCGCGCAGCTCGGGCAGGCCCTGGGGCGGGCAGCGCGAGGCCATGCCCGCGCTGGCGCGCGCCAGGCCGCGCTGCACGGCGGCGGCGGGCACGGCGTCCTCCAGCCAGGTGGCGGGCAGGGCGCCGCTGCTGGCCAGCAGCAGGCCGGCGCGCTGGTCGTTGGCCTGCTGGGCCAGCCACACGGCCTCCTGCTCGTCGCCGGCCTCCAGGCCGACCGCGTCCGGCATGGCGGTGTCGGCGCTGTCCGCCACGAAATAGCCGGCCGTGCCGCGCGACTCCACCCGGCCCTCGGCGGCCAGCCGGTCGTAGGCGGTGACGACGGTGTTGGGGCTGACGCCCAGCTGCGCGGCCAGCTGGCGGATGGAGCTGAGCCGGGCGCCGGGCGGCAGCTGGGCGCTGCCGATCAGCGCGGCCAGGCGCTGCTCGATCTGGTCGGCCAGCGGGGTGGGCGAATCACGGTCCAGCGAGAACATCAGCGCATCAGCAGCAGGGCCAGCAGGGCAAGGGAGGCGGCCATGATGGCATTGAAGACACGGCGCCGGCGCGGGTCGGACAGCACCCGGCGCAGCGCCGTGCCGAACAGCGCCCACATCGACACGCAGGGAAAGCCGATCACCGCACCCACCACGCTGACGAACAGCGCGCCGGCCGGCAGGCTGAGCTGCGCCGGCAGGAACACCGACGCGATGGTGAGGGCCCGCACCCAGCTCTTGGGGTTGACCGCCTGCATCAGTGCCGCGTGGGTGAAGCTCAGCCGCTGCGGCGGCCGGTCCTGCAGGGCCGGCGCGCCCGCCAGGCGCCAGGCCAGCCACAGCATGTAGAGGCAGCCGGCCGCCTTCAGCGCCGCATGCAGCGCGGGCCAGGCGGCGAAGAGGGCGCCGAGGCCCATGCAGGTCAGGAAGGTCTGCACCGCGTTGCCGGTGTTCATGCCCAGGATGGTGGGCAGCGTGCGGCGGTAGCCATGGTGGGCGCCGGACGCGACCAGCATCAGGTTGTTGGGCCCGGGGCTGCCGGACATCAGCACGCAATAGGTCAGGAAGGGCAGCAGCTCGGTCATGCCGCCATTGCAGCCGGCGCCCGGCCTGGCGGGAAGGCACAGCCGCATGCGCGAGCGGCCGTGCTGTATCAGTGGCGCGACCGGCACAGCGGCCGGCGCCGCGCGGCCGTCACAGCACCCGCGGCAGGTCGCGCCGCACCGCCACGCGGTCGCCGAAGTCGAAGTGCCACCACTCGGTGGCGATGCCCTGGAAGCCGGCCTCGCGCATGGCCGCGCGCAGCCAGCCGCGCTCGACCAGGTGCTGGGCGCCGAGCATGCCCAGGGCCAGGTGCTCGGCCTCGCGGTCGGGGTGGCTGGCCAGCGTCATCTCGTCGAAGCCGCTGCCCATGTCGACCTCGCGGCCGGCCGGGTCCAGCAGCGTCAGGTCCACCGCCATGCCGAAGCTGTGGATGGAGCCGCGCTCGGGCGGGGCCAGGTACATCGTCAGCGGCGTGCCCTGCAGCTCGTCCCACAGGCGCTGCTGCACGCGCTGCGGGCGCAGTGCGTCCAGCACCAGCAGGCGGTAGCCGGGGCGGCGCGCCTGCAGCCAGGCGGCGGCGTACTCCAGCGCATCGGCGGCCTCGCGGCGCAGCCAGGCGCAGTCGATGCCGTCGTACACCGGATGGCCGACGAAGTTGTCGGCAGTGGCGTAGCGCAGATCCACGGCGATGCCGTGGCCCAGATCGGCGAGGCGCCGGAAGTCGGCGCGGGTGGCGATGTCTTCGATGCGAACCATGGCAAAAGGCATTGCCGTCAGTGATGGGGAGTCGATGGCTGTGGGGCGACTGACCAAGCGACTGCCGCGGATCCGGCTTTGCCGGGCCGCTGGCAGTGCCCCCTTGAGGGGGCGCGCGAAGCGAGAAGGGGGCGGGTCACAGTCTTCCGAGGTGTTCGTGGGCCGCGGCGGTGATGAACTTGACGAGGCGGCGCGAGGCCTGGCCCAGCGGCGCGCTGGCCGCGCTGAGCAGGTAGAGCTGCACCGGCACGGCGGGGGCCAGCGGGCGCACGCGCACGCGGCTGCGGTCGGCGCTGGCGGCGGTGAAGGGGTCCACCAGCGTCATGCCCACGCCGGCCTCCACCAGCGCGCGGGCCAGCTGGTAGGTCTGCACGGTGATGCGGCTGGCGAGCGGCATGCCCAGCGCCTCGCCGGCATGGTGCAGCAGGCCGGCCAGTGGGTCGTCGCTCTGCAGGCCCACGATCTCGGTGCGGATGTCCGCCAGGTCCAGCGGGCCGTCGCCCTGGGCCTCGGGGCTGGCCAGCGGGCACAGCGCCATCATGGCGCCGCCGGCAATGGCCTCGGCCTTGATGCCGGGGTGGCGCGGGTCCTGCAGCGACAGCGCCAGGTCGGCCTCGCCCAGCAGCAGCGCCGACACGATCTCCTTGGTGTGGTGCGTGGCCAGCGAACAGCTGGCCGCCGGGTAGGCCTTGCACCAGGGCGTCATGGCGGCCGGCACGATGGCCGTGGCCAGCGCGGGCGTGGCCACCAGCCGCACCTGCTCGCTCTCGCCGCTGCGCAGGTTGGCCGCCAGGCGCCGGATGCCCACCAGGTCGCGGCTGAGCTTGTCGATCTCGACGAACAGCCGCTGCGCCTCGGGCGTGGGATAGAGCTTGCCGCGCACGCGGTCGAACAGCGCCATGCCCAGCTGCAGTTCGCAGTGCTGCAGCACCTTGGTGACGGCCGGCTGCGAGATGTGCAGCAGCTGCGCGGCACCGCTGATGGTGCCGGCCTGCATGATGGCGTGGAAGACTTCGATGTGGCGAAGCCTCATTTGCGATAAACCCCTTCGAAGTCCACCGACCCGTTGGGCGCCATCTTGAAGCCGACGACGTCCTTGCGGACGGGGATGTAGACGGTGGAGTGGGCCATCGTGATCCAGGGCCGCTCGTGCTTGAAGATCTCCTGCGCCTTCTCGTACATCGCGTTGCGCCTGGCGGGGTCGGGCGTGGCGCGGGCCTCGTCGATGAGCTTCTCGAACGCGGCGTTGCAGAACTTGATGCCGCTCTTGTTGGCCGCGCAGCTGAGGTTGGGCGTCAGGAAGTCGTCGGCGTCGCCGGTCTCGCCGCTCCAGCCGCTCATGTAGACGTTGTGCTCGCCGTTGTTGGCGCGCTTGAGGTACTCGCCCCACTCGTAGGTCTTGATGTGGGCCTTGACGCCTATCTTGGCCCAGTCCTGCTGGATCAGCTGGGCCATCAGCTGGCCGTTGGGGTTGGTGGGCCGCTGCACGGGCAGGGCCCACAGGTCGATCTCGAAGCCGTTCGGGAAGCCGGCCTTGGCCAGCAGCGCCTTGGCCTTGGCGGGGTCGAACTCGTTCTTCAGCTTCTTGTTGTAGCCGGGGATGGCGGGCGGGAAGGCGCTGACGGCCTGCATCGCGTCGCCGCGCGGGAACAGCGCCTTGAAGATGGCGTCGCGGTCGATCGCGATATCCAGCGCCTCGCGCACCTCGCGCCTGTCGGTGGGCGGCTTCTTCAGGTTGAAGCTCAGGTAGGAGATGTTCAGCGCCTGGATCTTCTCGATGCTGACGTTGGCGTTGCCCGCCAGCGAGGCCACGTCCACGTCGCGCAGCGCGGCGGCCACATGGCATTCGCCGGCGGCGATCTTCTGCACCCGCACGTTGGGCTCGCGGCTGATGCTGAAGACCAGGTTGGTCGTCGGCTGCTTGCCGCCCCAGTACTGGGGGTTGGCCGTCATGCGCAGCACGTCGTCCTTGGCGTAGCTCTTGAACATGAACGGGCCGGTGCCCACCGGCTGCACGTTGATCTGCGAGGCCTTGCCCGTCTTCAGCAGCTGCGCCGCGTACTCGGCGGACTGGATGCCGGCCCATGCGAAGGCGAAGGTCGCGACGAATGTCACGTTCGGCTGGCGGAGCCGGAAACGAATGGTGCGGTCGTCGACCTTGTCGATGCCCTCGATGAGCTTGGCCAGCCCCAGGTTCTGCGGATAGATGAATGGGACCGGAAATGCCTTGTTGAAGGGGTGGTTGGGGTCGATGAAGCGTTGAAAAGTGAACAGCACATCGTCGGCATTGAAGTCCCGCGTGGGCTTGAACCAGGGCGTGCTGTGGAACTTGACGCCCTCGCGCAGCTTGAAGGTGAATGCCTTCGCATCCGGCGAAATCTCCCAGCTGGTGGACAGCTTGGGCTGCAGCTCGGTGGTGGGCCGCTTGAAGCCCAGCAGGCCGTCGAACATCTGCGAGCTGACGGTGTTGGTGCTGGCGCTGTCCCACATCCCAGGGTCGAAGCCCTCGGGGCTGGCGTCGGCACAGTAGACGAGGGGCTTGCCCTGGGCGAGGGCGGCGGGTGGCGCCAGCAGGGTGGCCAGCAACGCGGCGGTCAGCAGAACAACAGGCTTCATGGCGAGGGGGCAGGGGTTCGGGCGAGCGGATTGTTGGAAGTGCGTCCGGCTGCGGCAAGCGCGGGTGCGAGCACGGGGCATAACAAAAGCTTATACGCCAGCGGCGCCGGGTGTCCGTCCACAATGGCTTCGCATGTGGACCGGCCTTGATTCCGTCACCTTCCGGCGCGATGGCGTCGCGCTGTTCGCCCGCCATGGCGGCCCGGCCGATGCGGCGCGGCCGCCCTTGCTGCTGCTGCATGGCCACCCGCAGACCATGGCGATGTGGCACCGCGTGGCGCCCGTGCTGGCGCGGACGCGGCGCGTCGTGCTGATGGACCTGCGTGGCTATGGCGACAGCGGCCGCCCGCCGGCCGGCGAGGGCAGCGCGGCCTATGCCAAGCGCGAGATGGCGCGGGATGCCGTCGCGCTGATGCAGCACCTGGGCCACGAGCGCTTCGCCGTGCTGGCGCATGACCGCGGCGCCCGCGTGGCGCACCGGCTGGCGCTGGACCACCCGGCCGTCGTCACGCGCCTGATGCTGCTGGACATCGCGCCCACGCTGGCGATGTACGAGGGCACGACCGAAGCGTTCGCGCGGGCCTACTGGCATTGGTTCTTCCTGATCCAGCCGGCCCCGTTGCCCGAGCGCCTGATCGAGGCCGACCCCCTCGCCTACCTGCGCGATGGCATGGGCCGGCGCGGCGGCAGCTTCTTCGACCCGCGTGCCTGGGCCGAATACGAGCGCTGCATCGCGCGCCCGGGGTCGGCCGCGGCGATCTGCGCGGACTACCGGGCCAGCGCCGGCATCGACCTGGTCCGCGACCGTGCCGACCGCGCCGCCGGCCGCCGCGTCACGCAGCCGCTGCGGGTGCTGTGGGGTGCGAACGGGGTCGTCGGCCGCTGCTTCGAGCCGCTCAAGCTCTGGCAGGCCGCCGCCGAGCACGTCAGCGGCCGCGCGGTGGACAGCGGGCACTACATCGCCGAGGAGGCGCCCGAGGTGGTGCTGGCCGAGGCCGCCGATTTCTTCGACAAGGACGCGTGATGCAGAAGATTGCCGTGATCGCCGGGGACGGCATCGGCCAGGAGGTCATGCCCGAGGGCCTGCGCGTGCTGCGCGCCGTGGCCGAGCGCTTCGGCCTGGCTTTGCGCTTCGACGAGTTCGACTTCGCGCATTGCCGCTACCACGCGCAGCACGGCCGGATGCTGCCGGACGACTGGAAGGCGCAGATCGGCGGCCATGACGCCATCTTCTTCGGCGCCGTCGGCTGGCCCGAGACGGTGCCGGACCATGTGTCGCTGTGGGGCTCGCTGCTGAAGTTCCGCCGCGAATTCGACCAGTACATCAACCTGCGCCCCGCGCGCCTGCTGCCCGGCGTGCGCTCACCGCTGGTCAACCGCCAGGGCCAGCCGCTGCAGCCCGGCGACATCGACATGTGGATCGTGCGCGAGAACACCGAGGGCGAGTACTCCAGCGTCGGCGGCCGCATGTACGCGGGCACCGAGCGCGAGATCGTGCTGCAGGAGACGGTGATGAGCCGTGTGGGCGTGGACCGGGTGCTGCGCTTCGCCTTCGAGCTGGCCGCCGCGCGGCCGCGCCGCAAGCTGACCTCCGCCACCAAGAGCAACGGCATCGCCATCACCATGCCCTACTGGGACGAACGCGTGGCCGCCATGGCGGCGCAGTTTCCCGGCGTGGCGGTGGACCAGTTCCACATCGACATCCTGTGCGCCCATTTCGTGCAGCGGCCTCAAGCCTTCGACGTGGTGGTGGCCAGCAACCTGTTCGGCGACATCCTGTCCGACCTGGGGCCGGCCTGCACCGGCACCATCGCCATCGCGCCCTCGGCCAACCTCAACCCGACGCGCGAATGGCCCAGCCTGTTCGAGCCCGTGCACGGCTCGGCGCCGGACATCGCCGGGAAGGGCATCGCCAACCCCATCGGCCAGATCTGGGCCGGCGCGATGATGCTGGACTTCCTCGGTCACCGGGCCGCGCACGATGCCGTCATGGCGGCCATCGAGGCGGTGCTGGCCGACCCGGCCGCGCCGCGCACGCCCGACCTGGGCGGCAGCGCCTCATGCACCCAGCTGGGCCAGGCCATTGCCGAGGCTGCGAAAATCGCCGCACCATGAAACCCATCGCCTACACCCGCGCCCAAGGCCTGCCGGCCCTGCTGCAGAACCGCATCGCCATCCTCGACGGCGCGATGGGCACCATGATCCAGCGCTACAAGCTCACCGAGGCCGACTACCGCGGCGAGCGCTTCAAGGACCATGCCAAGGACTTAAAGGGCAACAACGAGATGCTGATGTTCACGCGGCCCGACGTGCTGCGCGAGATCCATGAGCAGTACCTCGCCGCCGGCGCCGACCTCATCGAGACCAACACCTTCGGCGCCACCTCCGTCGCGCAGGAGGACTACGACCTCGCCGGCCTGGCCTACGAGATGAACGTCGAGGCCGCCCGGATCGCCCGCGCCGCCTGCGACAAGTTCAGCACGCCCGACAAGCCGCGCTATGTCGCCGGCGCGCTGGGCCCCACGCCGCGCACGGCCTCCATCAGCCCGGACGTGAACGACCCTGGCGCGCGCAATGTCGACTTCGACACGCTGCGCGCCGCCTACTACGAGCAGGCCAAGGGCTTGCTGGAAGGCGGCTGCGACCTGTTCCTGGTCGAGACCATCTTCGACACGCTGAACGCCAAGGCCGCCATCTTCGCGCTGGACGAGCTGATGGAAGACACCGGCGAGCGCCTGCCGGTCATCGTCTCCGGCACGGTGACCGACGCGTCGGGCCGCATCCTGTCGGGCCAGACCGTCACGGCCTTCTGGCATTCGGTGCGCCATGCCCGGCCGCTCGCGGTGGGCCTGAACTGCGCTCTGGGTGCCACGCTGATGCGGCCCTACATCGAGGAGCTGGCCAAGGCGGCGGGCGACACGGCCATCAGCTGCTACCCCAATGCCGGCCTGCCCAACCCGATGAGCGACACCGGCTTCGACGAGACGCCCGATGTCACGGCCCGCCTGATGGCCGAGTTCGCCAAGGCCGGCTTCCTGAACATCGCCGGCGGCTGCTGCGGCACCACGCCCGACCACATCGCGGCCATCGCCCAGGCGGTGTCGGCCTACAAGCCGCGCGTCAGCGGTGACAGGTTCTTCAGTCAGCTGCTGGACGCGGCGTGAGAGGGCCGCGGGTTGCGCGCTGAGGCCGTCGCCATGCTGAAGCTGCAAGGCCTGGACCACCTGGTGCTGCGCGTCGTCGACCTCGACGCGATGCTGGGCTTCTACGTCGGCACGCTGGGCTGCAGCATCGAGCGGCGCCAGGACGAGATCGGGCTGGTGCAGCTGCGCGCCGGCGCTGCGCTGATCGACCTGGTGCCGGTGGACGGCAAGCTGGGGCGCATGGGCGGCGCGGCGCCCGGCGCCGAGGGGCGCAACCTGGACCATTTCTGCCTGCGCGTGGAGCCCTTCGACGAGGCCGCGATCCGCGCCCATCTGGCGGCGCACGGCATCGACGCCGGCCCGATCGCCAGCCGCTACGGCGCCGAGGGCGAGGGGCCGTCCCTGTACCTCGGCGACCCGGAAGGCAATGTCGTCGAGCTGAAGGGTCCGCCGGCGCGCTGACGCGGCGGCGAGCGGTGCGGCCGCATCGCGCGGCTGCTTGCCCCAGGTCAAGGCCGGCGCGGGCCGGTGCGGGGAGCATGTCGGCGATGCCATGCCAAGGAGCCGCACCATGAGCCACAACTACCGCGCCCTCAGGGCCGACGTCGCCGAGACGCTCGCGCAGCTGCGCGCCGACATCCCCGCCACGCCGCGCGCCTTCACGGCCTTGTCCCAGGCCGCGATGGGCGACGGCGTGCTCGACAAGAAGACCAAGGAGCTGATCGCGATGGCGCTGGGCGTGGCGGCGCGCTGCGACGACTGCCTGGCCTTCCATGCCGAGGCGCTGGTCAAGCTCGGTTGCACGCGCGCCGAGCTGGAAGAGATGCTGGCCGTGTGCATCTACATGGGCGGTGGGCCGGCGCTGATGTATGCCGCCCATGCGCTGACTGCGTTCGAGCAGTTCGGCGGCGGCAGCAGCAGCGCGGCGGCGTGACGGCCGTCTGAGGCGGTCAGAGACCGTCTGTGGCCGTCTGAGGCGGCCTGGCGGCGCCCACGGCCGCGCGGCGGTTTGTGCTGGATCAAGCTCGGCCGATTCAGCGCCGCCGCGCCGGGGCCGCGTCACGGCAATTTCATGCGATCCGCCGAGGCTGTCGCCACGCGTTGCGCGTGTCCGAGGAGCCTCCATCCATGTCACCGTTCTGGGATCAGGTCCGTACCCTGCGTTGGGACGACCACCGCTACTACCACCAGTGCCGCATCAACCAGACGCTGCACCTCGTCAGCGCCGTCAGCTTCCTGGCGGCCTATGCGCTGCTGTTCGTCGACCCGGCCGCGGCGGCCTGGGTCGGCTGGTGCGTGGGCATGGTGACGCGCCAGAGCGGCCACATCTTCTTCGAGCCGCGCGGCTATGACCATGTCAACCAGGCCACGGACGCCCACAAGGAGTCCATCAAGGCCGGCTACAACATGCGCCGCAAGGCCGTGCTGATCGGCGTCTGGCTGGGCCTGCCGCTGCTGCTGTGGGCCAGCCCCGGCCTGTTCGGCCTCATCGCGCCGGCGCAGGGCGTGGGTGGCTGGCTGCACGACGTCGGCCTGGCCTGGCTGATGCTGGGCGCCTCCGGGCTGGTGCTGCGCGGCCTGCAGCTGGCCGTGCTGCGCGGCCCGTCCTGGGGCCTGGCCTGGGTAACCAAGATCCTGACCGACTCGCTGCACAACGTCGACCTCTACTGGCGCTCGCCGCTGGCGCTGCTGCGCGGCCAGCGCTACGACCCCATCGAGGGCAGCCACTGAGCGGCGCTTGCACAATGACGGGCACCATGCCCGTCCTGCCCCAGAAGCTGCCCCACACCGGCACCACCATCTTCACCGTCATGTCGGCGCTGGCCGCCGAGCATGGCGCCGTCAACCTCGGCCAGGGCTTCCCGGACTTCGGCGCCGACCCGCGCCTGCTGCAGGCCGTCACCGACGCGATGGCCGCCGGCCACAACCAGTACCCGCCGATGACCGGCGTGCCGGCGCTGCGCGAGGCCGTGGCGGCCCAGCTGAACGCCCGCTACGGCGCCGCCTACGACGCCGGCAGCGACATCACCATCACGGCCGGCGGCACGCAGGGCCTGTTCACGGCGCTGCAGTGCTGCGTCGGCAGCGGTGACGAGGTGGCCATCATCGAACCCGCCTACGACAGCTACGACCCGGGCGTCCGGCTGGCCGGCGGCGTGCCGGTGGGCGTGCCGATGACGGCTGACTACCGCATCGACTGGGCCGCGGTGCGCGCCGCCGTCACGCCGCGCACGCGCGCCCTGGTGCTGAACACGCCACACAACCCCAGCGGCCGCGTCGCCACCGCCGACGACCTGCGCGAGCTGGCGCAACTGGCCGAAGCGCACGACCTCTTCGTCATCAGCGACGAGGTCTACGAGCACATGGTGTTCGACGGTGCGGCACACGAGAGCGTGGCGCGCTGGCCTGGCCTGCGCGAGCGCAGCTTCCTGGTCGGCAGCTTCGGCAAGACCTTCCACGTGACGGGCTGGAAGGTCGGCTATGTCGCCGCGCCGCCGGCGCTGTCCGCGGCCTTCCGCCGCCTGCACCAGTACACCGTGTTCACGGTGCACACGCCCACGCAGCATGCGCTGGCGGCCTACCTGGCCGACCCCGCGCCCTGGCAGGGCCTGGGCGGCTTCTACCAGGCCAAGCGCGACGCCTTCCGCGCCGCGCTGGCCGGCACCGGGCTGAGGCTGCTGCCCTGCGAGGGCACCTACTTCCAGACCGTCGACTACCGCGCGGTGTCCGACCGGTCGGAGCTGGACTTCGCCCGCTGGCTGACCACCGAGGTGGGCGTCGCGGCCATCCCGCTGTCGGGCTTCTACCAGCGGCCGCAGGAGCGCGGGCATGTGCGGTTCTGCTTCGCGAAGCGGGACGAGACGCTGGCGCTGGCGGCGCAGCGGCTGGCGAGGCTGGCGAGACTGACGTGAGCGCCGACGCGCGCCAGCAGGCCGAGGACCTGCACGAGCAGGCCCGCGAGCAGGAGGACGGGGACGAGGCCCTGCGCCTCTACCACCGGGCGCTGGCGCTGGACCCGGCGCGCCACGGCACGCTCTACAACATGGGCCTGATCCACAAGTACCGCGGTGATTGGGCGGCATCGCTGGACTTCAACCGCCGTGCGGTGGCGCTGGCGCCCGACGACGAGGCCGCGAACTGGAACCTGGCCATTGCCGCGACGGCACTGTGCGACTGGGACACTGCGCGGGCGACCTGGCGGCGCCTGGGCATCCGGGTGGCCACCGGCGACGGGCCCATCGAGGGCGACTTCGGCCGCACGCCGGTGCGCCTCAACCCTGACGGCGGCGCCGAGGTGGTCTGGGGCCAGCGCATCGACCCCGTCCGCGTGCGCATCGACAACATCCCCTATCCGCGCTCGGGCTTCCGCGTCGGCGATGTCGTGCTGCACGACGGCGCGCCCGCCGGCACGCGAACCTGGCAGGGGCGCGATTTCCACGTCTTCAACGTGCTGCAGCTGCATGCGCCCTCGCGCCTGACGACGTTCGAGCTGGTGGTCGAGGTGGGGGCGCCTGCTGACATCGCCGCCCTGGACGACGCCGTGACCGCCGCGGGCGGCCAGGTCGAGGATTGGACGGCCACCACGCGCCTGCTCTGCAAGGCCTGCAGCGAAGGCCGGCCGCACGAGCGCCATGACGAGGAGGGCGGCAGTGACGGGCGCTGGGTCGCGCAACGCCTGCTGGGGGCGGCCGCCCTAGACGAGCCCACGCTGCGTGCCGCCCTGGCGCGCTGGGCGGCGCCGGGCCGGCGCCTGGTGCGGCTGGATGCGGTGCTGCCGCCGCCGACCCGGTAGCGCGCCACTGGCACGGCCCCTGCTAACCCCGGGGTTGGCAGGACCGGCATGCTGGCTGTGGGAAGCAGCGGCCGTGATCCAGCTCACGGAGACTTCCATGTCGCACCCCCTGCGCGCCCCGGCCGATGCACCAAAACGAACCGCCACGCCCCGGTCGGTGGCGGGCGAGCTGTACGGCCGGTCCATCAACCTGTCGGGCCGGCGCCGCTTCACGTCGCAGCGCACGGTGCTCTACGCCGTGCTGGCCCTGCAGGGCCGCGACGGCGCGCTGGCCACGGCGCACGATGCGCTGGCGACCTTCCGCGACGCCCACCGCACGCTGCTCGACGGCGAGCTGTCCCCCGCCGCGCTGGGCGGCGAGCTGCAGCAGGCCTATTTCGGCGCCGACCGCGCCGAGGCGCGCATCGCGGCCTTCATCGAACTGGCGCAGCGCGCGCTGGACGCCATTGCCGCCCAGGCCCGTGGCGCGCCCGCGTTGCTGGAGGCGCTGGTGGAGAGCGCCACGCCGCTGCTGGCCACGCTGAACCGGCTGACGCAGGTCTACGAAGACCTGGCACGCCAGCATGCCACCAGCGCCAAGCGGCAGCTGACGGCCGTCATGGGCGACATCGAGCTGATCGCCAGGCATGCGCGCATCGTGTCCTTCAACGCCCAGGTCGTGGCGGCGCGGGCCGGCGTGTCGGGCCGCGAGTTCGCCGTCGTGTCGGGCGAGCTGACGCAGATCACCGGCAAGCTGGACGGCCTGGTGCGCGAGGCGGTGCGCAGCGCGGTGGCCTGAGCCCTCAGGCCGCGGGCCGCAGCGGGCAGCTCGCGCCTGTTTCCGGCGTGTCGGCCAGCCGGCGGGCCAGCTCGCCCCGCAGTCCCTGCAGCGCGGTGATGCGGGTGTCGATGTCCGCCAGCTTGCGCGCCAGCGTGGCGCGCAGCGCCGGGCCGGCGTCCTCGCCCTGCGTCAGCCGCGGCAGGTCGGCGGCGATCTCGGCCAGCGTGAAGCCCAGCTGCTGGGCCGTGCGCACATAGCCCAGCCATTGCACGGCCTCCTCGGGGTCGCGATAGCCGTTGGCGCTGCGGCGGGCCTGCAGCAGGCCGCGCTTCTCGTAGAAGCGCAGGCTGTCGGGGCTGAGGCCGGTGAGAGTGGCGAGGGTGCCGATGCGCATCAGGGCAGCAGGTGGTGGGGCTTGACCCTGGAGCGTACTTCAGGGTCGAGCATGGCGGCCCCTGCACTTCATCGAGCCCCCATGCCCCGCTTCACCCCCGCCGGCTTCCGCCGCATCGTCTGGGCCAGTGCCCTCTACGACCTCGTCATCACCGCGCCCTTCGCCACGCCCTGGAGCTTCGAGCTGGTCCATACCCAGCTCAGCGCCGTCAACCAGGCGCTGGGCGGGCCGCCGCTGGCCGGCTTCGACACATTGCAGACGCTGTTCGCGCTGCTGATGGGCAGCCTGGTCACGGTCTGGTCGGTGCTGCGCCTGCGCACGTCCGAGGCGCGGCTGGGCCGCTACGACGGAGCCGGGCGGCTGCTGTTCAGCCTGTGGATGGCCTGGGCCTGGAGCCAGGGCGGGCTGCCGGTGGCGCTGCTGTTCCTGCTGCCCGAGCTGGCCTGGGGCGTGCTGCAGCTGTGGCCGGTGCGTGGCGAGGGCGGAGCGTTCGGCATGCCGCAACCGAGCTTTCGGCGCGCCCCGGGAAAGGCCGCCTGAGCGAGACGCCGGGCGCCACCTGCCGGAAAATCGGCGGTTTCCGGATTCCGCACCCCGCAGGCCCGCCATGCCCACCTACCGCTCCAAGACCTCCACCGCCGGCCGCAACATGGCCGGCGCCCGCTCGCTGTGGCGCGCCACCGGCATGAAGGACGACGACTTCTCCAAGCCCATCATCGCCATCGCCAACAGCTTCACGCAGTTCGTGCCCGGCCATGTGCACCTGAAGGACCTGGGCCAGCTGGTGGCGCGCGAGATCGAGGCGGTCGGCGGCGTGGCCAAGGAGTTCAACACCATCGCCGTGGACGACGGCATCGCGATGGGCCACGACGGCATGCTGTATTCGCTGCCCAGCCGCGACATCATTGCCGACTCGGTGGAGTACATGGTCAACGCCCACTGCGCCGACGCGCTGGTGTGCATCTCCAACTGCGACAAGATCACCCCCGGCATGCTGATGGCCGCGATGCGGCTCAACATCCCGGTCGTGTTCGTCTCGGGCGGCCCGATGGAGGCCGGCAAGGTGCGCCTGGCGGTGCCGGGCACGCAGACCTTCGAGATCAAGAAGCTGGACCTCATCGACGCGATGGTGATGGCCGCCGACAGCAAGGTCAGCGACGCCGACCTGGCCGAGGTCGAGCGCTCGGCCTGCCCCACCTGCGGCAGCTGCTCGGGCATGTTCACGGCCAACTCCATGAATTGCCTGACCGAGGCGCTGGGCCTCTCGCTGCCGGGGAATGGCACCGTCGTGGCCACGCATGCCGACCGCGAGCAGCTGTTCAAGCAGGCCGGCCGCACCGTCGTCGACCTGTGCCGCCGCTACTACGCGCAGGAGGACGAGAGCGTGCTGCCGCGCGCCATCGGCAAGAAGGCTTTCGAGAACGCGATGACGCTGGACATCGCGATGGGCGGCTCCACCAACACCATCCTGCACATCCTGGCCACGGCGCAGGAGGCCGGCATCGCGTTCGACATGACCGACATCGACCGCCTGTCGCGCGACGTGCCGCAGCTGTGCAAGGTGGCGCCCAACACCAACAAGTACCACATCGAGGACGTGCACCGCGCCGGCGGCATCATGGCCATCCTGGGCGAGCTGGACCGCGCCGGCAAGCTGCACACCGACGTGCCCACCGTGCTGGGCAAGTCGCTGAAGGACGTGCTGGACCAGTGGGACATTGCCCGCGCGCCCAGCGAGGCGGTGCAGACCTTCTACAGGGCCGGCCCGGCCGGCATTCCCACGCAGACGGCCTTCAGCCAGGCCACCCGCTGGCCCAGCCTGGACCTGGACCGCGCCGAGGGCTGCATCCGCTCGTTCGAGCATGCCTTCAGCAAAGAGGGCGGCCTGGCCGTGCTGCGCGGCAACATCGCGCTGGACGGCTGCGTCGTGAAGACCGCCGGTGTGGATGACAGCCTGATGGTGTTCGAAGGCCCGGCCCATGTGGTGGAGAGCCAGGACGAGGCGGTGGCCAACATCCTGGACGACAAGGTCAAGGCCGGCGACGTGGTGGTGGTGCGCTACGAAGGCCCCAAGGGCGGCCCCGGCATGCAGGAGATGCTCTACCCGACCAGCTACATCAAGAGCAAGGGCCTGGGCAAGGCCTGCGCGCTGCTGACCGACGGCCGCTTCTCGGGCGGCACCTCGGGCCTGTCCATCGGCCACTGCTCGCCCGAGGCGGCGGCGGGTGGCGCGATCGGCCTGGTGCGCAACGGCGACCGCATCCGCATCGACATCCCCAACCGCACGATCGACGTGCTGGTCAGCGACGAGGAACTGGCGAAGCGCCGTGCCGAGCAGGATGCGAAGGGCTGGAAGCCGGCTGAGGCCCGCCCCCGCAAGGTGTCGGCGGCGCTGAAGGCCTATGCGTTGCTGGCGACCTCGGCGGACAAGGGGGCGGTGCGGGATTTGAGTCAGCTGGAGGGTTGACCGTCTGGCGCCGACGTGAGTTCGGCGCCCTCGCTAGCGAGCTTGCAGAGAGCAGGCGATCAGCTGTTCTCTATGAGCTTCGCCAGCATGTTCTTCTTGGCGGTGTCGGGCCTGTAGGGCACATACGCCTCCAAGGCAATGAGCAGGTCGGACCAGCGACTGAGAAAGGCCTTGTCGCCTTTCAGCTGCGGCTTGGCCTTGGCCCATTGCTCTTCGCAATCGCGCAATTCCTTGCGAATGCGGTTCGACTCCGTCCAACACGCCTCACACAGGATTCGGCGCTGGTCGACGCTGGCCTTCTTGGTCTCGAAGGTGTACTTCTGATCCTGCGCTGTGAAAACGCAGCCAGCCTTGCAATGCCAGCAGTCGTAAGTTATGTCCGTGTACTCGCGGACGTACCAATACGAGATGGATTGCTTGCTTTTCTCAGACCATTGCTCTGGATCGGCTGGGACTGAGGATGAGCCGGCTTGCTTTCTCATGCCAGCGATGCTGACACAAGGTCAGCTCGCTTAGCCGGCTCGCTCCAGCATCGCCTGCAACAACACATTGCACCCCGCCTCGATGTGCTCAGGCTGGGCATCCTCGATCTCGTTGTGGCTGATGCCGTCCTTGCAGGGGATGAAGATCATGCCGGCCGGGGCCAGGCGGGCCATGTAGACGGCGTCGTGGCCGGCGCCGGAGACGACGGGCATGTTGCTGTAGCCCAGGCGCTCGGCGGCTTTCTGTACGGCGGCGATGCAGTCAGCGTGGAAGGGCTGTGCGGGGTAGTTGCTGACCGGCGTGATCGCGATGGTCAGGCCGCTGTCGGCGCTGAGCTTCGCCGCGACGGCGCGGATGTCGGCGTCCATCGCCTCGCACAGCGCATCGGTCGCGTTGCGCAGGTCGATGCTGAACTTCACGCGGCCCGGGATGACGTTGCGGCTGTTGGGATGCACCTGCACCATGCCCACCGTGCCGCGGCCGTGCGGCGGGTGGCGGTGGGCGCAGGCGACGACTTCCTGTATGAGCTTGGTGGCCACCTGCAGCGCGTCGCGGCGCAGCGCCATCGGCGTGGGGCCGGCGTGGGCTTCCATGCCGGTGACGACGCAGTCGTACCAGCGGATGCCCAGCACGCCGGTGACCACGCCGATGGTGGTGTCGTGGTCTTCCAGCACCGGGCCCTGCTCGATGTGGGTCTCGAAATAGGCGCCGATCGGATGCTCGCCGGGCACCTGATCGCCGATGTAGCCGATGCGCTCCAGTTCGCCCTTGACCGTCTTGCCTTCGGTGTCGGTGGCTGCGTAGGCATGCTCCAGCGTGAAGGCCCGGGCGAATACGCCCGAGCCCATCATGACGGGCACGAAGCGTGAGCCTTCCTCGTTGGTCCAGAAGGCCACTTCGATGGGCGCTTCGGTCTGGATGCCATGGTCGTTGAGCGTGCGCACCACCTCGATGCCGGCCAGCACGCCGTAGTTGCCATCGAACTTGCCGCCGGTGGGCTGGGTGTCGATGTGGCTGCCGGTCATGATGGGCGGCAGGCTGTCGTTGCGGCCCGCGCGGCGCATGAAGACGTTGCCGATCTGGTCCACGGTGACGGTCATGCCGGCCTCGCGCGCCCAGCGGGTCACGAGGTCGCGGCCCTGCTTGTCCAGGTCGGTCAGCGTCAGGCGGCAGACGCCGCCCTTCTCGGTGGCGCCGATCTGCGCGAGTTCCATCAGCGACGCCCACAGGCGCTGGCCGTTGATGCGCAATGTCGTGCGGTCGGGCTGGGTGGTGGACATGTCCATGGCCTGTCTTTCAGCGTGCGACCGCGGTGGGCGCGAGGTCGGCCGCGCGCTTGAGGGCGGCGTCGAACTGCGGGCCGAACGGCGGGCGCTTCAGGTAGCGGCCGGTGCCGGGCTCGGCGCGCAGCTCGCCGCGGGCGAACACGACACGGCCCTGCGCGATCGTGTGGCTGGGCGTGCCGCGCACGGTGCGGCCCTCGAAGATGTTGAAGTCGTTCCTGGAGAACTGCGTCCTGGCGCTCAGCGTCTTGATGCCGGCCGGGTCCCACAGCACGAAGTCGGCGTCCGCGCCCTCGGCAATGACGCCCTTGCGCGGGTACATGTTGAACAGCCTGGCCGCGTTGGCCGAGGTGATGGCGACGAACTCGCTGGGCGTCAGGCGCCCGGAGTTGACGCCGGCATCCCACAGCACGGCCATGCGTTCCTCGACGCCGCCGCAGCCGTTGGGGATCTTGGCGAAGTTGTCGATGCCGGCGGCCTTCTGGCTCGCGCAGAAGGTGCAGTGGTCCGTCGCGGTCGTGTGCAGCTGGCCGCTCTGCAGGCCGCGCCACAGGAACTCCTGGTGGATCTTGGGGCGGAAGGGCGGGCTCATCACGTAGGCCGCGGCGGTGGCGAAATCGGGGTCGCGGTAGACGCTGTCGTCGATCAGCAGGTGGCCGGCCAGCACCTCGCCGTAGACCCGCTGGCCACGGGCCCGTGCGCGGGCGATGGCCTCGGCGCTCTCGATGCAGGACACATGCACGATGTAGATGGGCACACCCAGCACGTCGGCGATGGCGATGGCGCGGTTGGCGGCCTCGCCTTCCACCATCGGCGGGCGCGACATCGGGTGGCCTTCGGGGCCGGTGATGCCCATCTTGGCCACCTCGGCCTGCAGCAGGTAGACCAGCTCGCCGTTCTCGGCATGGACCGTCGGCATGGCGCCCAGTTCGAGCGCACGCTTGAAGCTGTTCACCAGCGTCTCGTCGTCGCACATGATGGCGTTCTTGTAGGCCATGAAGTGCTTGAAGCTGTTCACGCCCTCGTCCCGCACCAGCGTGCCCATGTCGTCGCTGACGCTCTGGTCCCACCAGGTCACGGCCACATGGAAGGCGTAGTCGGCCGCGCTCTTCTCGGCCCAGCCGCGCCAGGTGCGGTAGGCGTCCATCAGCGGCTGCTGCGGGTTGGGGATGACGAAGTCGATGATGCTGGTCGTGCCGCCGGCCAGCGCAGCAGCGGTGCCGGTGAAGAAGTCGTCCTGCGTGACCGTGCCCATGAAGGGCAGCTGCATGTGGGTGTGCGGGTCGATGCCGCCGGGCATCAGGTACTGGCCGGTGCCGTCCAGCGTGGTGGTGCCGGCCGGCGCCTCGCGCACGGCGCGCTCGCCCAGGGCGGCGATGCGGCCGTCGACGCACAACACATCGGTACGGCTTTCGGCGTCGGCGTTGACGACGATGGCGCCGCGGATCAAGAGGCTCATGCGGGGGCTCCCTGGGCCACGCGCTGGCGCGGCATGCTGAAGAAGTAGACCGTGCCGGACACGGCCAGGCTGAAGAACCAGCCGAAGTCGAACAGCGTGACCAGCGCGGGCGCGACCGAGGCCTTGTCCACCACGCCGGAGACGGCGAGGTAGCCCGGCAGGCAGGGCAGCACGCCCAGCAGCAGTGCCAGCAGCGCGCGCGGGTTCCAGCCGCCGCGGTACTCGTAGGCGCCGCCGCGGCGGTACAGGTCGTCGCTGACCAGCTCGGTGCGGCGGATCAGGTAGTAATCGGTCAGCAGGATGCCGGCAATGGCGCCCAGCAGCGTGCCGTAGCCGCCCAGCCAGGTGAACAGGTAGCCGCCGG
>CAXDTK010000013.1:0-41245 GCA_963992225.1 uncultured Comamonadaceae bacterium
CCACTGTGGCACTTCGATGCCGTCTACGGGTGGGGGCGTCCATCCCATTGCTTACTGAAGGTCAGCATGCCCCTGAAGTTCACATGCCCGAAGTGAGCCGGGCCCATCCTGCGCAGCCATGAGTCTTCCAGCGGCTGCTTATGCTTCTCCTTGCGCCACTTGTCCACGACGGCCTGCATCTGCGCCGTGTTCCACGCGATGAGGATGTTGGACAGCAGCGCATGCGACCCTGAGATTGCGCGCATCTCGGAATCACGGCGGCCGCGCTCGGGCTCGAGCCGGCCGGAGTAGACCGCGCGCTGCAGCTGGTGCACCGACTCGCCCCTGTTCAACAGGGTGTGGATCTCACGCCGGAATTCTGGGTTGCTGTGGTACTCGCACAGGTAGATCGTCCGAAGCAGCCGGCCCAGCGCGTCCAGCGTCTTGTACAGCGGATCCCCCTGGGCGGCACTGCCGAGCTTCTCGAGGAGGAACTTCGGCGTGACCCGCCCGGTCTTGACGGACGCCAGCATGCGCAGGAAGTCGTCGTAGCCGGACTTGATCGTCTTCAAGGAAATGGTCCCTACCGCGGCCCGCTCGAGGGACTCCGGCACCTTGAAGCCCCGCGGCACAAACAGCTTCTGTTCAGAGAGGTTCTTGAGCCGCGGGCACAGATCGAAGCCCAGGCCCTTGGCCGTCGCCATCGCGGCGTTGGTGTAGCCGTGGGTGTCCACCGCCAGCAGCGACAGTTTGATCTCGTCGCTCTGGCGCGAAGCGTTGTAGCTCTCCGCCCCCTGCACGGCGATGCTGTGCTGACGCACGTTCAGCACGATGGCCTCGTCGTGGAAGATCCCGTACGAGCCCAGCACGTGGGTGTAGATGCCAACGGCATGCGTGCGCCGGCGCGGATCCACGCGGGCGCTGTACAGGTGCTGTGTCGCATCTAGGGACATCATGTCCGACGACGCCTTGTCACCGCGGTCCCAGAGCTTGGTGATCGCGAACTGGTGTTGGTACGCGAGCACGCGTTCGTTGGCCTTGCGCAGCCGGCCATGCGCTTCTAGCGAGCGCATGGCGGAGGTGATCTGCGATACCTCCATGCCCGGAATCATGGCCGCGACCGACTTGGCAGAGACCTCGGTGCCGTGGGCCAGCAGCGCGCCGTAGGTGGCGAGCAACTCGTTCGCGGAGTCAGCCTTGCGGCCCAGCAGCGCCTCGCTGAAGTTGCATGCGACGTCGACCTCGACCATCACGTCGCTGAGCTGCTTCTCACCGATGGCCCGGAACATGGCGTCGCGGGTGTTGGTGACGTTGTCGTCGACCTCCATCGCCTCGATCGGCGGGATGTGCATCTGCCCTTTGTCGCCGATCGTCACCTTGCCCGCTTCAACGGTCTCGCCCAGCGCTTGCACGCTGACGGCCAGCATGGCCAGCAACGGCTCGATGAAACGGTCAGGATCGACGGGCATGTTGAGCGTGCCCATGAGCACGCTGCGCTTCTTCTTCCATTCCTCCTTGGAGATCAGCATGCCGTCACGGCTGCGGAAGTCCTCGCTGTGGTCGATCCACATGCGGCCGCCCTTGAGGTTCTTGCGCACAGCCATCAGCGCGCATGCGCGCAAGCCCGTGAGGCCCTGCTTGCGGTCCGCGCCCGTCACGATCTCCTGCCAGACCGGGTCGACCATGCTGGCGTCGAAGCCCTCCGGCAGCTCTGCCAAGTCCTTCTCGTGCAGATCGCGCAGCGCGGCGATTTGCTTCATCGCCGGCAGGCCATCGCGGCCTTCGAAGTCCAAGGCCATCATGTCGGTGATGAGGTTCTTCACGCGCACGTGGTCTTCGCTGAGCGCTTGACGCACCAGGGCGGCGTTGCTCATGTTGGTGGGTTTGCTGTCGTCCGGGAACATCTCTTGAAGCGCGGCAATCTTTTGCTCGGCGCTCTTGTTCGCGTCGTAAAGGACCGAGCGCGTCTGCGTTTCTCGCGTGCGGAACTCGCCCAGGGTCTGCACCTTGCGGCGGTTCACGGTGGCGCCGGCCTTGTTGACCAGATTGCAGATCCGCCGGGCGCACATGAAGAGTGCGACATCCGTCAGCTCCAGCAGCGAGCTGCGAAGGAAGCAGACGATCTCGAGGTGCAGGGTGTCGCGTGACAGGCGCTGGCTGTGCGCCGGCGGACGATGGACGATGCCCTGGCCAAAGGCGTGCATGCGCAGCAGCGGGATGCCCTCCAGCGTCCAAGCATGCACCCCCAGGCCTTTCAGAAACTGGATCTTGCCGATGACGTCGGTGAGGTTGCTCGGGCTGTGCTTGCCGGTCGGCACCTTCAGCCATTCGACGACCGTCGTGCTCTTGCGTCCTTTGCGCTTGGCGAAGACCTCGGCGATGACGCCGTCCAGCTTGTCGGGTGGCACATGCTTGCGGACCACCTCCAGCGCCGAGATCTCCGCCGAGTTGAAGGCATCGCGGGCCACGTCGCGGATGACGCGATCGGATGGCAGTTGGATCTTGCGATCGAAGAGCCAGAGCTCGCCCGCCCTGACCAGGTCGTCGACGGCGATGGCATTGGCCGCGTGCGACTGGAGGGACGTGAGCAGATCGAGGAGATCGGCATCCTCGGGCGCCCTGAGGCCGGCCTCCTCGAACGCCCACTTCCGGTGGTCAAAGAGCGTGCGCTCTCTGGAATACAGCGCCTTCAGCGACGCGATCGACGTATCGTTGACGCCCAGCGTGCGCGACAGGTACTGCAGCAGCGTGGCCGGCAGCACCTTGGTGTGGGTGAAGCTTCGCCCCGTCGCGCGGGCCAGCACCAGTTGCGCGGCGGCCGCCAGGCGCGCCTTGACGGGAAAGTTCCGGATCTTCTCGACAGCACGGCACCGCTGCCCTCGCTGCTGGGCGCCGGGACGGCGGCGCTGATCGTGGCTGCGTCCGCCACGGCTGTCTCGCTCGCGCTGCGCGCTGGGTTGCGTCAAGGGCCTATCGTCGTTCGGGTACTGGGAAGCTGGATCGCTGCGCTCGCCTTGATGCTGCTGGGGCTGGCGCTGCGTGCGCAATGACAGGCAACCTGTGGCGCAGTTCTGACGGCGAAGTCCGCGGCTGGCCCGCGCTGTCGATCCGGGCGCGCGCGGGTCTTGGTTCGGCTCAGGCAAGCACGGGTTCAGGCACTTGGAGCGATTGAGAACTGGACCGTCGTCTTGCCACCGCCGGACTCCGCCCAGGCGCGACCACCGTGCATCATGGCGATCGCTGCCACGATGGACAAGCCAAGCCCGTGGTTGCGGTCAGCCCTGACGCGTGAAGGGTCAGCGCGATAGAACCTCTCGAACAGGCGGGGCAAATGCTCGGGAGGAATGATTGGACCGTCGTTCTGCACGCTCACATGAACCTCGGCCTTGCGATGGCTGATACGCACCTCCACCAGCGAGCCGCGGTGGGCGTACCGGGTGGCATTGGCCAAAAGGTTCGACAGCGCCCGCCGGAACAAGCCGGTGTCCACGCAGGCGCGCGCGTCGCCCATCACTTCAGCCCGCAGCCCGGCCTCCTCCAACGCCGCCTCGTGGTACTCGATGACATCTGCCGCCAGGTCTGCCAAGCTGATCGGCTTGGATCGCCTCGCCCTGGCGCCCCTCTCCGCGTGGGACAGAAACAGCATGTCCGCCACGATGCCGGCAATGCGGCGCAGCTCTTCCAGGTTGGAGCTGAGCACCTCCTGCAATTCTTCCGCCGTCCTGGGGCGCCGCAAGGCCACCTCGCATGTGCCGATGATGTTGGCCAGCGGGGTGTTCATTTCGTGGGCGACGTCGACATTGAACGCCTCCATGTGGGCATATGCGGCTTCGAGCCGGTCGAGCAGCGCGTTGAATTGGTGCAGCAATGGCTGAACCTCCTCAGGCTGGCCGCTGCCGTCGAGCCGCAAGTCCAGCCTGCTGGCATCCAGCGATGCCGTCTGCCGCACCAGGTCGCGCAGCGGCAGAAGACCCTTCCTGACCAGCAGGAAGCCGCCGACCGAAACGCCGATGGAGCCCGCCAGCGCAGCGAGGAACAGCGTCCACGCCAGGCGATCCAGCAGAGCAACGTCACTGCGCTTGTCAAAGATGAGTTCGGCGCTGGCGGCACCTCCCAGCTTCGGCAACTTGATGACGAAGGCCAACCGCTTGCTCATCTCCGCCGGTCTGGCACTGTCGTCCTTCTCGAAGATCGCCGTGCCGTCGCCGCGCCGGACAATCAGGGACAACTCATCGTGGCCAGCGAGGAAGTCGGTGAGCAGGTGCTGGATGCTGGCCTCCTCATGGATGGTGGACTGCTCCTGCAGCAGCCGTTCGACGGCCGTGCGCTTTTGCAGCAAGACGTCGTCCTGACGCTGGGCCAAGGTCAAGGCAATCACGACATAGACCACCATGCACGCGAGACCCAAGCCCACCAGGGTCTGCAGGACGAATTGCCGGGACAGCCGCGCGCGCAGGCTTGTCCCGCTGAACTGAAGCGGCATCATGCGTCGCGCGCTTCCAGCACATAGCCCATGCCGCGGACCGTGTGCAGCAGATGCCGCTCGAACGGCTGGTCGATCTTCACGCGCAGGCGCCTGACCGCGACTTCGACGACGTTGGTCTCGCTGTCGAAGTTCATGTCCCAGACCTGCTCGGCGATCTCGGTGCGCGAAAGCACTTCCCCGTGCCGTCGCAGCAGCAGCGCCAGCAGGTTGAACTCTTTGGGCGTGAGGTCCAGGCGCTGACCCGCACGGACTGCCTTGCGCCGGACGATGTCGACCTCCAGGTCGGCCACGCGCAGTACCGTTTCAGGCGTGCCGCGATCAACCCGGTTGCGGCGCAGCAGCACTTGGATCCGAGCCACCAGTTCCGAGAACGCGAAGGGCTTGACCAAATAGTCGTCGGCACCGCCTTGCAGCCCCCGGACCCGATCCTCGATCTGGCCGCGCGCCGTGAGCATCAGCACCGGCGTGGAGCGGGTATGCCGCAGGGCCGCCAGCACCGCGAACCCGTCGATCCCCGGCAGCATCCAGTCCAGGATGATCAGGTCGTACTCGCCCACGGAGGCCATGTGCAAGCCGTCGACGCCGGTGTAGGCAACTTCCACGGTATAGCCCTCCTCGGTCAAGCCCTTGCGAAGGTAGGCGGCCGCCTTGACTTCGTCTTCGACGACGAGCAGCTTCATGGGGTCGCCTCTGAACGGTGTGGGGCAACAAGCCGGTCAGAAACGCGCGGATCGGGGGCACGGAATGCATGCGCCGAGGGGACCAATGGCGCAATGGAATGTCGCATCGAAAACTCCAGGGTTGTGGGGACAACACGAAGGTTTCGGCGAGGGCAGCGCGGCCGTGGCCGCAACAGGGATCAGTGAGTTGGAACTGCGCTCGCCGCTCAGGCGAGGCGCCAGTTGGGCCGCTCAAGGCGGTCGGGGGCGCGAAACTTGAACGACGCCAGCGGCATGGTGCTGACCGACCCCATGCTGACGTTCGCGAATGCCAGCTGGGGCACCGGCAAGCTCTTGACAACGCTGAATTGGCAGTAGCCGCAGTCGCTGTCGACGGTCAGCCCTCTATCCTGGTTGCCGCCTTGATCTTGCGAGCCATCGCCCTGCGCATCCCCTGATGGAGAGGCCAGGTGCTCGTGGACGTGATGACCGAAATGGAAGCTGTCGGTGACTTCGTGCTGGCAGTACGGTGCCGCCGACGCCCAGGTGAACTGGATCGGCAGCAGGACCAGCAGAACGAGGGTCAGCCAGCGTCGCATGCGTGGATTCTATGGACCGACCCATCGGTGCCTGCGCCGAGGGCCGGTCAGCTTGCTCACGTGCGCTCGGATTCGTTGCGCGACACGTAGACCATGAAGGGCTTGTCGGTGAACCCCGAAGGAGCGATCGCGCGCAGGTCGACGGCGCGATGGTTGGCGCTTTCGAACTTCCAGCTGAAGCTCTTGTCGCCCTTGCGGAAGGTCACGATCTCGCCGCAATCGACGTTCAGCGCCTTCCGATCGTCGATGTTGACGACCTTGGCACCGGCTTGTGCGACCACGGCGCTGCCGTGGACCGATTTGCCGTTGGCCATGAGATCCGAGCCTGTCTGGCCAGCTTGGCCGGCTTGGACGGCGCCTGCTGCGGCCAGCAGGCCGGCGAGCAGCGTGGTGGTGAGGGTGCGTTGCATGTGAGCTCCTTCAGGGACGGGCGCGCAACTCGGTTGAGTGGCTTGAACGCCCGCGATGAAGTCACTGTAGAAATCCGCTCCCGACGCCAGCCTGTCCGGTCGGATTACAAATTCGTCATCTTGGCTGCCCGGCCCGCGCTGGGGCTGCTTCGAGAAGACGCTACTGCCGGTCGCCTCGTTCCTGGTTCCGCTTCGGGCCTTTGGGTGCAGCAAAGCGCTCCGCCAAGCGCTTGCTGTAGGTTTTTGACTTGACGACCTTGCGCGGGCGGCGCATGTCCCAGCGCCGCACCCACCAAATGATGATCGCTCCGATGGCGATGCTCGCCAGCCACAGCAAGGACAGGCTTTGCATCAGATGGTCGTGCTTGTCCGTGTCCATCAAATCCGCCACATGTCAGGAACGGGTTTTGCCCAGTGTTGCCTCATGGCTTGCCAGTCTCGCGCAACCACGGCGCCCCCAAAACCTCATTGGTCCGTCCCAAGAACCCACTGCTAGCATCGACTCGTGCGTCGCGCCCTGATCATCATCCTCGTCGTGCTGCTGCCTGTGCAGTTCGTATGGGGTGCCGCAGCCGGATATTGCCGTCATGAGCAGGGAACGACGTCCCAGCACTACGGGCATCATCTGCATGAGCACCAGGCCGACTTGACCGGTGCCGCAGACGCTGTTGACGTCACTCAGTCCTTGCTGACCGACGACCCGGACTGCATCTCCTGTCACCTGAGCTGCGTCACGCCGGTGCCTCAGACACCGGAGGTCGCGGAAATAGACGGTCTTCCACAGGACTTCCCGACCGTGTGCCTGGGCACGGCGACGCTGTTCGCGTCGACCATCGAACGTCCAAACTGGGCTTTGCTTTCTTGAACTGAGACGCGCAGGGCGAGACGGCCCCACGTCGCCGCGCCGGCCCGCCATTCGGCACCCATGCCTTGCTGCGCCTCTTCCAGATTGCCTCAGGGATGACCACACGCCTGCTTCCGGGCGCCCGTGCATCCAGGCATCGAGTCAAGACCTCGATCCATGCCCACGCGTGGATCGCATGCACAGAAAGCGAACCACCATGAATGAGACCCAGAAGTTGCGGCTCGACCTGCCGCTGCTGCTCCCTGGCATCGGCGATCCCACCGACCCTTGCATCAGCCGCCTGACGGACAAGCTGGCCGGCCGGCCTGGCATTGCCGAAGCGCACATCGTGGGCGTTGAGGAGGGCAAGACCCGGCTGTGCGTGCATTACGACCCTGGCGTGATCTCGCTGGCGAGGGTGCGGGAGCTCGTGCAATCCACCGGATTGCAGATCACTGGACAGTTCGGTCATGTCGTCGGCCAGGTGGACATGCCTGTGCATGCGCGTTCAGCCCAGCGGATGGCCGAGCAACTGCGTGCTGTGCGGGGCGTCATCGAGGCCGACGTGTCCGCCGCCGGCATCGCGCGTGTCGAGTTCGACCGCAGCCTGATCGACGACGAACGCTTGCGCGCGCTGCTGTCGGACATAGGCATCAGCATGGACGTCGTCACGCAGACCCCACCTGACGGCCAGCCGCAACGAGCTGCACCGACCGCAGGTGCGGCCGATGCGGCAGCAGCCACGCCGGCACGAGACGACGCGCATCGCCACAACGGCGTGGCGGCCGCTGATCGTCCAGTCGATGAGGATTCTCATGAGAACGGCGATCACGCGGGTCATGAGCATGGCAAGGGTGAACATGAACATGAACATGCGCACGGTGGCATCTTCGGAGAGAGGACGGAGTTGGTCTTCGCCATCCTCGCGGGCGTCACCCTGCTTGCGGGCTGGCTGATCGGGCGCGCGGGGATCGGCGCAAGCTGGCTGCCGACCGCCTTCTACGTGGCCTCCTACGGGTTCGGCGGCTTCTTTACCGTCAAGGAAGCGCTCGAGAACTTGCGGGCGCGCCGCTTCGAAATCGACACGCTGATGCTGGTCGCAGCGGCGGGTGCGGCGGCGCTCGGCGAATGGGGTGAAGGCGCGCTGCTGCTCTTCCTGTTCAGCCTCGGCCATTCGCTGGAGCACTATGCGATGGGACGGGCGCGGCGAGCCATCGAGGCCTTGGCCAAGCTGGCGCCGGAGACGGCGACGGTGCGCCGCGGCTCGGGAACCGAGGTGGTCGGGCTGGACCAACTGAAGGTCGGCGATGTCGTCGTCGTCAAGCCCAACGAACGCCTGCCGGCGGACGGCGTCGTGGTGGTCGGCACATCCAGCGTCAACCAGGCGCCGGTGACCGGCGAAAGCGTGCCGGTGGACAAGCGGCCCGTCGACGACGGCACCGCGGCCATTGCGAACTTCGAGCGCATCTCTCCAGAAAGCCGTGTGTTCGCAGGCACCATCAACGGAGCCGGCGCGCTGGACGTGATGGTGGCGCGCAAGTCGGACCAGTCGACGATGGCGCGCGTGGTGAAGATGGTCACCGAAGCGGAAGCGCAACGCTCGCCCACCCAGCAGTTCACCGAGAAGTTCGAGCGCATCTTCGTCCCCGCGGTGCTGGCCCTGGTCGTCTTGTTGCTGTTCGCCGGCTTGGTCGTCGACGAACCGTTCTCCAAGACTTTCTACCGCGCCATGGCGGTCCTGGTCGCGGCCAGCCCCTGCGCGCTTGCGATTTCGGTGCCGAGTGCGGTCCTCAGCGGCGTGGCGCGAGCCGCGCGCGGGGGCGTCCTCGTCAAGGGCGGTGGCCCACTCGAGAACCTTGGCACGTTGACTTCCATCGCCTTCGACAAGACGGGAACGCTCACCGAGGGCAAGCCCCGGCTGACCGACATCGTGCCGGCGCGGGGTGTTGCGGAGGACGAGCTGCTGGCCGTCGCGTTGGCGGTGGAGGAACACAGCGATCACCCGCTGGCGACCGCCATCGTATCGGGTGCTCGAAAGCGGCTCGGCGACCGAGGCGATGCGTTGCAGGCCTCGGATGTGAAGAGCATCACCGGGCGAGGGGTACAGGCACAGGTCGGGGGCGAGACGGTGGTCATCGGCAAGCCGGTCTTGTTCTCGGAACTGCCGGACGCGAACTTGACGGCGGAAGTGGAGGCAGCCAACGCCAAGCTCGTCGCCGATGGCCGCACCACGATGGTGGTGCGCAAGGGAAATCGCTTCCTCGGGGTGATCGGCGTGATGGACACGCCCAGGCCGGTGGCGTCCCAGGTGATGGCCGACCTGCGCAAGCTGGGCATCCAGCGGCTGATCATGATCTCCGGCGACAACCAGAATGTCGCCGACGCGGTCGCCAAGACCGTCGGGTTGACCGAGGCCCGCGGCGACCTGATGCCGGACCAGAAAGTCGAGGAAATCAAGAAGCTGCGCACCGCGCATGGCAAGGTGGCCATGGTGGGCGACGGCGTCAACGACGCGCCGGCCATGGCGAACGCCACCGTCGGCATTGCGATGGGCGCCGCGGGATCGGATGTGGCGCTGGAAACGGCGGATGTCGCGCTCATGGCGGACGACTTGGCGCACCTGCCATTCGTTGTCGGCTTGTCCCGCAGCACCAGTCGCGTCATCAAGCAGAACCTGTGGGTCAGCCTGGGCGTGGTGGCGGTGCTGATCCCGGCGACGATCTTCGGATTGAACATCGGCACGGCGGTGATCTTCCACGAAGGGTCCACCTTGCTCGTGGTCTTCAATGCGCTGCGGCTGCTCGCGTACCAGGCCTTCGAGTCGCGTGCGCCGGCCGCTGCACCGGCCTGAACCGTTGCTAGGCCTGATGCCTGGCCTGGCTGATCATCGCCGCGAGATCAGCAGGAACCGGCAGCGGTTTGAACGGGCTCACATTGGCCCCACCGGTATTGCCGCTCGGCACCCATCCCAGCGCGGTCTTGGTTGCCGCGCCGGCGATGCGCAGCAATTGGCCGCGCGCCTCCTGCCAGACACGATGGCGCAGCGACCAACGCAGCATGAGCACATGCACCCGGACGTGATGGAAGGTCGAGGCCTGGCCCAACACATGGGCGCGCTCCAGGTGTCGGAAGCTGGCCGCGGTCTCGCCCGCCGCTTCCAGGCGCTCAGCACTGGCGAGTTCGGCGTCGACATAGGTGGCAATACCGCGGGCAAATCGAATCATGGCAATCCTTTTGGCTGGCCGCTTCGAATTGCGACCCTGGGGGTTTTACTTAGCTCGTATACTTGGTCGCACATGCGCCGCTGGTTCACGATTTTCCTGCTGATTCTGCTGCCGTGCCAGTTCACCTGGGCGGCGGCTGCGGCCTATTGCCAGCACGAAAAGTCCACCGCCGCCCGGCACATCGGTCACCACGAGCACGAGCACAAGGCTCACGCCGACACCCCGCAACCGTCTAAGCATGCCGACGGCAAGACTGCCGGCAGCGACGCGAAGCTTGTCTTCGATGAGGATTGCGGCGTCTGCCAGCTCAGCGCGGTGAAGCCCTTCGCAGCCAAGCCCCTGCATTTGCCGGTGGCCACCTCGCCCGTGATGGGTGGGCCGTTGACGCCACCGCCGTCGTCTCAAGACCCGGACCGCCATGAGCGGCCCAACTGGCGCATCGCCTGATTCGGCGGGCGCGCGTCCATTTTTCAGGCGATCTCAATCCTGACCTGACTGCTGCTCTCGTCGAATCCTTCCGGTTGTCCTTGCAACTCTGGAGTGTTCGATGCGCAGAACCTTTGTGCCGCTGTTGTTGGCGGTACTGATCACCCCCCATGCTTTCGGCCAGGCGAGTTCGCCTGCCGTTCCATCCCTTCACGAGCCCGGCGTTGCCGCCTCGGGCGTCGTATCCGGCACCGCCGCGACACGCGGACTGACACTCGACGTCGCCGTTCAGACGGCGCTGCGCCAAAACCCGCAGTTGCGGGCCGCTGAGTTGGAGGTCCAGGCTAGCGCCGGAGGCATCCGGCAAGCAGGCGCGCTGCCGAATCCCACCCTGGGCGTCGAGCAGGAGGACACGCGGCGCGACACGCGCTCGACCACCATTCAGCTCAGCCAGCTCCTGGAGCTCGGCGGCAAGCGGGCGGCACGCGAGCAATTGGCGCGCCGCAACCGCGACCTCGCCGAGAACGAGCTCGTCTCGCGTTTGGCTGAGATCAAGGCCAACACCACGCAGGCGTTCTTCGATGCACTGATCGCGCAGGAACGCGTCAGGGTCGCGGAGGAGTCGGTACGCATCGCCTCAGGGGGTACGGCTGCCGCCGGGCGCCGCGTCACCGCCGGCAAGGTGTCGCCGACCGAGGAGACGCGGGCGCGCGTGGCCGAAGCAAACGCCCGCATAGAACTGCGTCAAGCGCAGGCCGAGCGTCTGGCGTCCCTGCACGCCCTGACCGCCTTGATGGCCGTTCCAGATGGCAGCGTGAACCAGGTCGACGGCCGCGCCGAGGCGCTGCCCGCGCTCCCGGCGGCTGACTCACTCGTGCAGCGGATGGAAATGTCCCCGGTGCTGCGGCGCGCGCAGTTGGAGGTGCAGCGTGCTCAAGCGGCCTACGACCTGGAGCGCGCGCGGCGCGTGCCCGACGTGACCTTGAGCGTCGGATCCAAGCGCTCCCAGGAGCTCGGCAGGAACCAGCCGGTGATCGGCATCTCCATTCCGCTGCCGGTGTTCGATGCCAACCAGGGCGCCCAGCTGGAGGCGCTGCGCCGGCGCGACGCCGCGCAGGCCATGGCGCAGGACGAGGCGCTGCGGCTGCGCTCGGGCGTGCTGCAGGCGGCGGACCAGCTCCAAGCCCGGTCCAGCGAGGTGCAGATGCTGCAGCAGGAAGTGCTGCCTGGTGCCCAGAGCGCCTATGAGGCGGCCAGCCGTGGCTTCGAGCTGGGCAAGTTCGGTTTCCTCGACGTGCTGGATGCGCAACGCACCTGGCTGCAGGCCCGCGCCCAGTACCTGAACGCGCTCGCCCAAGCCCATCGTGCCTCCGCCGAGCTCGAGCGGCGCCTGGGCTCCACGAATGACAGCCCGTTGCCGGGCACCCAACCCTGATGTCGAACATGAACACGAAAACTCCTCTGATCGAGCGCGTGCGCGCGAACGTCGGCAAGAAGCAGCTGATCGCGATCGCGGTCCTGCTCGCGCTGGGAACCGTCGGCGCCGTGGCCATCCTGAAGACCGAGACCGCCAAGCCCGCGGCCGAGGAAGGCCATGGGCACGGCCATGAAGAAGCCAAGGGTCATGCCGATGGCGAGCATCACGGCAAGGCCAAGGGTGACGGGCATGCCCATTCGGACAGCCATGGCGACACCGACCATCACGAGGAAGCACCCAAGGGGCCTCATGGTGGCCAGATGCTTACTGAGGGCGACTTCGGAATCGAGGTGCTGCTGGCCGAGCAAGCCGGCGGCCCCCGCATGAAGCTGTGGCTGTTCCAGAACGGGCAGCCGCTCGCACCGACGGGCGCCAAGGTCAGCGCCGAGCTGACCCGTCCGGGCGGCGATGTCGAGAAGCTGACGTTCGCGGTGGACAAGGATGCGCTGGTCAGCACGCAACCCGTGCCAGAGCCGCATGTCTTCGAAGGCGTCCTCGAAGCCCAGACGGCGAAGGAACCTTTCCTCCTGCCGTTCAGCCAGAGCGAGGGGGTCGTCGCGATGGACGACGCCCAGATGAAGGCCGCCGGCGTCGGCATCGAGACGGCTGGGCCCGCGGTCATCCGCTCGACCCTGCAGATGCCCGGCGAGATCAAGTTCAACGAGGACCGTACCGCACACGTCGTGCCGCGCGTGGCCGGCGTGGTGGAAAGCGTTCCCGCCGACCTCGGTCAGCAGGTGCGCAAGGGCCAGGTCCTGGCCGTGATCAACAGTCCGGCCATCTCCGAGCAGCGTGCCGAGCTGCAAGCCGCGCAGAAGCGCCTGCAGCTCGCTCGCACCACCTACGCCCGGGAGAAGAAGCTCTGGGAAGAAAAAATCTCCCCCCAGCAGGACGTGCTTGAAGCCGAACAGACGATGCGCGAGGCCGAGATCGCGGTGAACAACGCGCAGCAGAAGCTCCAGGCCGTCGGCGCCGGCGCGGGCGGCAGCGCGCTCAACCGCTATGAGCTGCGCGCGCCCTTCGACGGCATCGTCGTGGAGAAGCACATCGCGCTGGGCGAGCAGGTCAAGGAGGACGCCAACGTCTTCACCGTCTCCGACCTGCGCACCGTGTGGGCGCAGCTCAGCGTGCCGTCCAAGGACCTGATGCAGGTCCGCGTTGGCGAGCGCGTCACCATCAAGTCCGCCGCGTTCGACCAGTCCGCGTCCGGCAAGGTGGCCTATGTCGGCTCCCTGATCGGTGAGCAGACGCGCGCCGCGACGGCGCGGGTCACGGTCGAGAACCCGCAGATGGTCTGGCGCCCGGGCTTGTTCGTGAACGTCGAGCTCACGGCCAGCGAGGCGACGCTGCCGGTCACGGTGAGTTCCGCCGCCATCCAGACGATGGAGGACAGGACCGTGGTCTTCCTGCGCACGCAGGCGGGCTTCGTTCCGCAGCCGGTGCAGGTCGGCCGCAGCGACGGCAAGCGGGTCGAGATCGTCAAGGGCCTCAAGCCCGGCAGCCGCTACGCGAGCACCGGCAGCTTCGTCGTGACGTCCGAAGCCGGCAAGGCCTCGGCCACGCACTCCCACTGACAGGCCGCCCGATCATGTTTGAACGCATCATTCGATTTGCCATCGAGCACCGCTGGATGGTCATGCTGGCGGTGCTCGGCATGGCGGCCCTGGGCGTCTTCAGCTACCAGAAGCTGCCCATCGACGCCGTGCCGGACATCACCAACGTCCAGGTCCAGATCAACACCGGCGCACCCGGTTATTCGCCGCTGGAGACCGAACAGCGGGTGACCTATCCCATCGAGACCGTCATGGCAGGCCTGCCCGGCCTGCAGCAGACGCGCTCGCTTTCCCGCTACGGCCTGTCGCAGGTGACGGTGATCTTCAAGGACGGCACCGACATCTACTTCGCGCGGCAGCTCGTCAACGAACGCATCCAGACGGCGCGCGACCAGCTGCCCCAAGGCGTCACGCCCACCATCGGCCCCATCTCAACCGGACTGGGCGAGATCTACCTGTGGACGGTCGAGACCAAGGAAGGCGCCAAGAAGGCGGACGGCAACCCCTACACGCCGACGGACCTGCGCGAGATCCAGGACTGGATCATCAAGCCGCAGCTGCGCAACGTGCCGGGTGTCACCGAGATCAACTCGATCGGCGGCTTCGAGAAGGAGTACCACGTCGCGCCCGACCCGAACAAGCTGTCCTCCTACGGCCTGACCATGGGCAACCTGGTCGAGGCGCTGGAGCGCAACAACACCAACGTCGGCGCCGGCTACATCGAGCGGCGCGGTGAGCAGTACCTGATCCGCGCGCCCGGCCAGGTGCGTTCCATGGATGACCTGCGCAATGTGGTGCTGCGCAACGAGGCCGGCGTGCCGGTCCGCATCCGGGACGTGGCCACCGTCGAGATCGGCCGCGAGCTGCGCAGCGGCGCGGCGACCGACAACGGGCGCGAGGTCGTGCTGGGCACTGTGTTCATGCTGATCGGCGAGAACAGCCGCACGGTTTCCCAGGCCGTCGACAAGAAGATGGAGGAGATCAACCGCAACCTGCCGCAGGGGGTGCATGCCGTCACCGTCTACGACCGCACGGTGCTGGTGGACAAGGCGATCAACACCGTCAAGAAGAACCTGATCGAGGGCGCGGTGCTGGTCATCGCGATCCTGTTCCTGTTCCTCGGCAACATCCGCGCCGCCGTGCTGACGGCCATGGTGATCCCGCTGTCCATGCTGTTCACCTTCACCGGCATGGTGCAGCAGAAGGTCAGCGCCAACCTGATGAGCCTCGGGGCGCTGGACTTCGGCATCATCATCGACGGCGCTGTCGTGATCGTGGAGAACTGCGTACGGCGCCTCGCGCATGCGCAAGCCCACCGCGGCCGCCTGCTGACGCGGGCCGAACGCTTCCACGAGGTGTTCGCGGCTTCGCAGGAGGCGCGCCGACCCCTGCTGTTCGGTCAGCTGATCATCATGATCGTCTACCTGCCGATCTTTGCGCTGGCTGGCGTCGAGGGGAAGATGTTCCACCCGATGGCCTTCACGGTCGTGATCGCACTCATCGGCGCCATGATCCTGTCGGTCACCTTCGTGCCGGCGGCCGTCGCGCTGTTCATCGGCAAAAAGGTCGACGAGAAGGAGAACCGCCTGATGAGCTGGGCGCGGCGCGGCTACGAGCCGCTGCTGACCCGCGTCATGCAGGCCAAGCCCTTCGTGCTGACGTTCGCCGCCGTGATGGTGGTGCTCACCGGGCTGTTAGCCACAAGGCTGGGCAGCGAGTTCGTGCCCAGCCTCAATGAAGGCGACTTCGCGATCCAGGCGCTGCGCATCCCGGGGACCAGCCTCACGCAGTCCGTCGAGATGCAGCAGCAGCTGGAGACCCGGCTCAAGACGAAATTCCCGGAAATCGAGCGCGTGTTCGCGCGCACCGGCACGGCCGAGATCGCTGCCGACCCCATGCCGCCGAACATCTCGGACGCCTACGTGATGCTCAAGCCGCAAGACCAGTGGCCGGAGCCGCGCAGGACCCGCGACGCGCTGGTTGCCGCCGTGCAGGCCGAGGTGGCCAGGATGCCAGGGCAGAACTACGAGTTCTCGCAGCCCATCCAGCTGCGCTTCAACGAGTTGATCTCTGGTGTGCGCGCCGATGTGGCGGTCAAGGTGTTCGGCGACGACATGGACCAGTTGAATGCGTCGGCCGAGCAGATCGCCGGCGTGCTGCGTGCGATCGATGGCGCGGCTGAGGTGAACGTCGAGCAGACCACGGGCCTGCCCATGCTCACGGTGCAGATCGACCGGGAGAAGACGGCACGCTATGGCTTGAACGTGCAGGACGTGCAGGACACGCTGGCGACGGCCATGGGTGGCCGGGAGGCTGGCACGCTCTTCGAAGGCGACCGGCGCTTTGACATCCTCGTGCGGTTGCCCGAGCACCTGCGCTCGGACCTGGAAGCGGTCAAGCGGCTGCCGATCGCGCTGCCCAAGAGCGGCGATGCCTCGCTGCACTACATCCCTCTTGCCGAGGTCGCCACGCTGTCACTGGCACCGGGGCCAAACCAGGTGAGCCGTGAGGACGGCAAGCGCCGGGTGGTCGTCAGCGCCAATGTGCGGGGTCGGGACATCGGCTCCTTCGTGGCACAGGCCGAGCAAGCGATCCGGCAGCAGGTCAAGGTGCCCACCGGCTACTGGCTGACCTGGGGCGGCCAGTTCGAGAACCTGCAGTCCGCCACGCAGCGCCTGAAGGTCGTCGTGCCGGTATCGCTGGTGTTGGTGTTCACGCTGCTCTTCGTGATGTTCGGCAATATCAAGGACGGGCTGCTGGTGTTCACGGGCATCCCGTTCGCTTTGACCGGCGGCATCGTCGCGCTGTGGCTGCGGGACATCCCGCTGTCCATCTCCGCGGCCGTCGGCTTCATCGCGCTGTCGGGTGTGGCCGTGCTCAACGGCCTGGTGATGATCTCCTTCATCCGCAGCCTGCGCGAGGGTGGACATCGGCTCGATGACGCCATCCATGAGGGCGCGCTGACCCGGTTGCGTCCGGTGCTGATGACGGCGTTGGTTGCGTCCCTCGGCTTCGTCCCGATGGCCATTGCCACGGGCACGGGCGCCGAGGTGCAGCGGCCACTGGCGACGGTCGTCATCGGCGGCATCTTGTCGTCGACGGCCCTGACGCTGCTCGTGCTGCCGGTCCTGTACCGCCTGGCTCATGGACGCGACGAGGAGGAGGCGGTGTTCGACGTGACCCAAACCGCCCAGGAGACCACGTGAGTGTTTTGCCAGCGGCCCTGGCGCGCTGGAGACGCAGGTCGGCTCCAGCCGACGGGGTTTCGCGGACCGCCGTAGCAGCCGGCGTCGCGCTGTGGTTGGTGGCCGTGGACAACTTCAGCTTCTGGCGGACGTTCTTCGGCGCGCAGAGCGCCTCGGCGGCAACCGTCGGGGCGAGCATCGCGCTCGCCCTTGTCCTGTGGCTCACCGCCACCTTTGTGCTGCGTGTGCTGGGCGTGGCCTGGCTTGCCAAGCCGGCGTGGGCTTCCCTGCTGCTGATCTCGGCGTTTGCCGCGCACTTCGTCGATGGCTGGGGCGTGTTGTTGGACAAGGCCATGATCCGCAACGTCCTGCAGACGGACATGCGGGAAACGGCCGACCTCGTCACTGTGGCGTTGTTGGTCGACGTGCTGGTGCGAGGGATGTTGCCCGCGGTCGTCATGCTGCTGCTCCCACTCAGGCGCGAGCAGGCCTGGCAGTTCGCGGGTGCAGGCGCCGTGCTGGGCGTGGCGGCAGCGGCCCTGCTTGCGGCCTCTTTGGCGGCCTTCTACCCGTCGTACGCCTCGACGTTCCGCAACCATCGAGAGCTGCGCCTGCAACTGGTGCCGAGCAACTATCTGGCTGCTTTGTACGGTGTCCTGCGCCCGAAGCGCGAGACACCGTTCCAGGTGGTCGCGCCCGATGCGCGCCGCACGCCCGTCTCACGCCCACTGCTCGTGGTGCTGGTGGTCGGCGAAACCGCGCGCGCCGATAACTTCTCGCTCGGCGGATATGCACGCCCCACCAACGAAGCGCTGGCTGGAAAACCGCTCATCTACTTCTCCAACGTGACGTCATGCGGCACCGACACTGCCACGTCGCTGCCCTGCATGTTCTCGGACCTGGGTGTCGAACGCTTCTCGTCGGAGACGGCAAGCCGGCGCGAGAACGTGCTGGACGTGCTGCAAAAGACCGGCGTGCAGGTCCAGTGGATCGACAACAACTCTGGCTGCAAGGGCGTGTGCGACCGCGTGCCGAACAGCACGGTGCAGGCTGGGGAGCGCTGCCTGGGGGCGCTGGGCTGCATGGACGACGCCTTGATCCGCGGCCTGGTCCGCCAATGGCCGGAGCCGACCGCCGATGCGCTGGTGGTGCTGCATCAGCAGGGCAGCCACGGGCCGGCGTACTACAAGCGCTACCCCGGGCCCGGGCAGTTCATGCCGACCTGCCAGAGCAACCGTTTGCAGGAGTGCGACCCGCAGGACGTCGTCAATGCCTACGACAACTCCATTGCATTCACTAGCCAGGTGCTCGCCGGCCTGGTCGAGGAACTGGAGCGGCGCGCCGCCGGCCGCGACGCGGTCCTGCTGTACGTGTCCGATCACGGCGAATCTCTGGGCGAGCGCGGCGTGTTCCTCCATGGCATGCCGCGCTGGTTGGCGCCGCACGAGCAGTCGCACGTGCCGATGCTGCTGTGGATGAACAGCGGCGCCCGCACCCGGTTGGCGCCCGACAGCGCCTGCATGCAAGCTTTGGCCCAGCAGCCCCTGTCGCATGACCATCTGTTCCACACGCTGCTCGGCGTGTTCGACATTGCCACGCGCGCCTACCAGCCCGTGCTTGATGCGCTGGCGCCCGCACGCGGCCGCTTGCCCTGCCCAGCGGCGCAGCCTGCGACCTCCGCGCACCCTTGAACTGGGAGACAGCCATGTCCAACGACCACGCCCATGCGCTGCCCGGAACGGGCAACGAGCGATCCTTGTGGATTGCCTTCGTGCTGACGTTCGGCTTCCTGATCGCGGAGGTCATCGGCGGCGTCGTGACCGGCAGCCTGGCGCTCATCTCGGATGCGGCGCACATGTTCACCGACGCCGCGGCCTTGGCCATCGCGCTGGCGGCCATCAAGGTCGCCAAGCGGCCCGCGGACCTCAAACGCAGCTTCGGCTACCACCGCTTCGAGATCCTCGCGGCCGCCTTCAATGCGTTGCTGCTGTTCGGCGTCGCGATCTACATCCTCTACGAAGCGTGGCAACGCCTCAAGCAGCCGCCTGCCGTCGAGTCCATGGGCATGCTGGTGATCGCGGTCATCGGCACGCTGGTCAACCTCGCGAGCATGCGGCTGCTGTCCGCAGGCAAGGATGCCAGCCTGAACATCAAGGGCGCCTACCTGGAGGTATGGAGCGACTTGCTGGGCTCGATCGGCGTGATCGTGGCAGCCCTGATCATCCGCTACACCGCCTGGACATGGGTCGACAGCCTGGTGGCTGTCGGCATCGGCCTTTGGGTGCTGCCGCGCACATGGCTGCTGCTCAAGGAAAGCCTCAACATCTTGCTGGAGGGTGTGCCGCAGGGCGTCGACCCAGATGCCGTCTCGGCCGCGATCCGCCAGACGCCCGGCGTCATGGACATCCACGACCTCCACATCTGGGCGTTGTCCAGCGGCAAGACGAGCCTGAGCGTCCACGTCGTGCACCTGGCCGAGGTCGCCGGGCAGGAGATCGTCCAAGCGCTGCGCCCCACGCTGCGCGACCAGTTCGACATCCAGCACATCACGGTCCAGTGCGAAACATCGCCTTGCCCGGATGCCTCCGACAACTCGCACTGGACCGAGCCCCAGACCGGCCTGGCCGAGCGAGCCAAAGCAGCTGCCTCCGAGAGCAGCCCAACCCTGCGCCCGTGAATGCGGGCCACATCCTCCTGAAGAAAGCTGAACATCATGCAGAAGATCCTCTCCTCCGTTGTTGCCCTGGCGCTGGCCGGCCTGGGCTTGTCCGCCCACGCAGCGGAAGACCACAAAGGCCACGACCATGCCGAGAAGCCCGGCAACCATGCCCACGTCGCCAAGCCTGCGCATGGCGGCGTCGTGACCGTCGTCAAGGACGTCAACTACGAACTCGTAGCCAAGGCGGACAGCATCGCGCTGTACGTCAGCGATCACGGCAAGCCGGTCGACCTCAAAGGCGCCAGCGCCAAGGTGACGCTGTTGTCCTCCGGCGGCAAGACCGATGTCGCGTTGTCGCCGGCTGGGGATCGCCTGGAGGCCAAAGGCAGCTTCAAAGTCGGCGCGGGCACCAAGGCGGTGGCGCAGGTCAACCTGGGCAGCGGTGCGCCGGCAAGCGTGCGCTTCACCCTGAAGTGAAGGCAGGCCGCGCCTGATTGCCATGGACAGACGCAGCACCCTCGCGTCGGTGGCCTTGGCCAGCAGTTGGCTCGTGTCTGGCTGTGCCAGCGCGCCGCGCTCACTGCCGGACAATCGCTACTGCTTCCGTGTGCGCGCTGCGCGGCTGCGGCAGGCCTGCACATCGGGCCCGATTCCCGACGCTGCCATCGACGCGCAAGCAAAACGCTTCGAACCTGTGCCGGGGCGGCTCGCGATCTACGTCGTGCGTCACCGCTGGGGCGATTACGTGAACGTCGAGCAGGTGGGGCTTGTCGGCGGACCGATGGTGTCCACGGTGCCCCTGTCCTTGGTCAGGCTCGTGGTCGCGCCAGGCGTCCATCGCTTGGCGTTCAACTGGGCCAAGGGCCACGGAGAACTGGGAGTTCGCGGCGAAGCCGGCCAAGTGCTGTGGGTGGAACTGGTGGGCAGCCTGTGGATCTGGAATGAGTGGTATCGGCTGGAAGCCGGAGACTCATCCCTGCGCGCCCGGGCATTGAAGAGTCGGTTAGTGGCTGACGTGAACGTGGACAGGCCATGATGGCGGCGCTACGGCGACAGGTTGAAGAACCAGGAGAGGCCTTCGAGTCGCCGCCGGAATCGGCCGCAGCTCACCTAGAGGCCATTGCCAAGGGCATCAACGACGTCGACACGCTCATCCAGGGCCTGCTGAGCAAGGTGCCTCCTTCCAAGCCCTGGCAGCGTCAATTGCTTGTGCAGTTGGCAGATGCAGATCGGCATGTAGAGATCCTCCGTCTGGCGATCTACCTGGAGCACAGTGATTCGGAGATCCGCGAGGCGGCGGATCAGCTAAGGCACACCCTGCAGGCCGCTCACGCGCAGATTGCAGGTGGTCGCGCCGATGGCGGAACCAAGGCGACCATGCAGGTCGCCACGCACTTGGCGCGGCTTGTCTGCGCGCTTCTAGCGGGCTGAAGCGCCACAACTCATCAGGATCCGAATGTGCTGGATGACTATGGCAACGACTGGTGGGCCAACCGCGCGACAGGCGGTCTGCCACATGTTGATCGATCGGCGAGGAAGACGACACCCTATGGAGCGGCGTGCGCTCCAATTGACGGGCCTCGGCCATGATGACCCGGCTTGATCACCTGCGCGAAAAACACCCCATGCTGGCCGACTACATCGTCGCGACCTCGATGGTGGTGGTCGTGGTCTCGATCCTGCTGTTGATCTATTTCGTCCGCCAGGATCGCAAGAAGAAGCGCCAACGACGCGAGGAACGACGTGAGCAGCGACGCAGAGACCGCCTACGACGGTAGATCGCGCTGTTAGGCCCTCGACGAGCGTTCCACGCGGCCAAGGGGCGCGGTAACGCGCCCCCCGAAGTTGCCTTGACCGCTCAGAAGCTGTGGCGCACGCCCACTTCCAGTCCGGAAGACTTCTCGCCACCACGCATGCCGGTCGGCGTCGTGTAGAGGACGGAGCTGCGGGCGCCACCCTTGTTGCTGATGTTGGCGTAGGTGCCGTACAAGGCTGACCGTTTGGAAAGGTCATGCACGTAGCCGATGGCCATGCGGGTGCTGTCGTCGGCATCCGCATAACCAGAGCCCGCGGCGCCGCCCGAGCGGTTGGCGTTGGTGTAGCCGAGACGGATCGAGCCAGACGGCAGGACCGGGATCGTGGCACCCACCGACAGCTCCTGCGACTTGCGCTGGCCCCACTTCTTCACGTCGAAGAGGGTGTGCAGCGTGCCCCACGGCGACTTGTAGTTGAACAGCAGGTTGTAGTTCTTGAACTTTGGCTGGCCGCTGCCAACGTCGGTCTGGCCGACCGCACCGCCGACGAGGAAGGCGCTGTTTTCAAACCCGACGCGGCCACCGGTGTACTTGCTGCCTACCACGCCTTCGCCGGCGGCCACATGGGCTTGGCCGAACCAGCCGCCCAGGTTCTTGGGCAGGAAGTAGCTGACGCCGTTGTCGGTCCGCTGGGCGGTGGTGGCACCGCTGCCCAGCACAGCGCTGGAGCCATAGACGAACACGCCGCGCGAACCCACGCCGACGATGCCGAACTCGTCGTTGAGCGAATTGTTGTAGGTGGGCGTGGTGTCACGGCCAAGGCGGATCTCGCCGAACTCACCCATCAGGCTGATGGTCGAACGCCGATTCCAGAACTTGCTGGCGTTGGAAGTGCCGGTGTCCAGCTCGACGCCCGATTCCAGGTGGAAGCCGGCGGACAGGCCACCGCCTAATTGCTCGACGCCACGCACGCCCAGACGGCTGGTGGTGTTGGCGCCGGAGGTGACGCCCTTGATCGTGCCGGCACTGCCGTTCTTCACCTGACGAACTGCCGCATCAGCAACGCCGTACAGCGTGACCGACGACGTTTGCGCGAACGCGGAACTTGCCACCGCGCTGCATGCCAAGACCATGAGGGCTGGCTTCTTCATGTACTTCTCCTGTTCAGTGATCGGTGCGAGAGGCGAGGGCCGCCTCTTGCGCCCTGAAGGCTAAGGATGACAGCTAGGGAAATCCATGATTCCGACCATTTGATGGGGCGCGCACGGGTGGCAGGTCCCACAAAGCTTTTGTTCCTGTGCCTTTCAATCGACACGAGAGGTCGTTGCGCGATGAGTCGTCTCGATTCACACAGCCGTCACACGCGCTCAAAGCGCTCCGCACCTGTGTTCAACCTGACAAAACCGTAATCAGCCCGACGGGCCGCGGTCATCCATCCCTCCGTAGGCTCGTGCCAGCGAGCAGCGTTCCGGACGGCTCGATCAATCTCGACAGGAGCTTTGGCAATGCGCCAGTGCAAAGAAGGCGCAGGATGCGAAGACCAGATGCCCAGTTGATCTCCCGGGCGCGACGAGGGGACATTGCAGCGTGCTTGGAGGCAGGCAGAAAGTATCTGCAGGGCACGAGCGGCTTCCCGCGCCACGGCCCGCTTGGGCTGGAGTACCTGCAGCACGCGGAGGCGATTCGAGCCGAGGACGCCCAGCAACTGATCATCGAGTCGCTGGATCTTCATGAGATCGCAGTCCACGGACGCATTGCGACGTTGCATCAGGCAGCGCAGGCGGGACGGGTCACCGCGCAGGTGAAGCTCGCGGTCTGGGTGTCCTTGACCGCAGTCGCCGCCGAAGAGGCGATGCGCTGGTTCCGCAGTGCGGCAGCGTCCGGCGACAAGGCATCGACCGATGTGCTGACGCGATGCAGCGCTGGCGAGACGGTTGATGAGCAGGTCGTGGCAGGTCTTCGGTGCCTGAAACAACTGCCAGGCATTGGGTGGCCTGAGCTGCTGGCCTTTGTGATGGATCGCGCTTTGACGCGGCAGGAGCCGCAGTTGCTGTTCCGCGCGCTGGCGCTCAGTCTTGAGCTCGGCGCCCTACCTGCTCCGGACCTTGCAGACAAAGTCTTCGAAGCCCTGATGTACGCCAGCAGGCTCCCCGACGTCTCGATCAGCGCTGACCGCCGGACGATGGAAGACCTGTTGGATGACTGCGTTGCGCGTGGGAACAGCGGCGCCGCGCTGATGCTGGGTCGGGCGCTGAGCGGGAGTGACTTCGGCGCCCTCGGCTGGCGCTCGCTCGTTCCCAGCCAGAACTTTCGCAAGGCATCGGCGCTGCTCATGCGCGCGGCCGATGGTGGTCATGGGGACGCCTGGATCAGGCTCTACGAGATCCACTCGAACCACAACGGCTCGGTCGCCAACCCACCCATGGCGCGGTTCTGCCTGGAGAAGGCGGCGGCGGGTGGCGTGGTGTCGGCACAGCGACGCCTTGGCGCGACGATCCTTCGATCGTCGGCAACGCTGCGCGAGGTGGAGCAAGGCATGCACTGGCTGTTTCTGGCCGCGCAGGCGGGCGACGAACATGCCCAGTGTTTGCTGCGCACGTTCGTGCTTCCCGTTCAAGGCGCTGACGAGGATGCCCGGCGGGGACTCGATGCCGTTGCTCAGTCGAGCCGAGACCTGGCCGTCCGGCTGCAGGTGGCGAGAGATTTCGGGCTCACGAAGCTCGAAGCGATGACGGTCGATCTCTTAGACGGCCTGCGCGACTGGGGACTGGTGGTGGGACGCAACCCGTTCATCCGCCATGCCCGGCTGTCTGCACCGCGCGCCGTGCCGGCGGTATCGGCTTCGGTGCTCCAGGAACTCCGGCGCACGGTGGCGCAAGTTGCAGGCGGCGGCTTGCGTGGCGCGGCGTTCCAGGGTTTCGACCTTCGGCACCGCACGGTCCGAGTCAAGCAGGTCCTGCACGCCCATGGTCTGGAAGAGTCCATGTTCTTTGGCAAAGCGCGATCCAGCGACCTGGATGTGCTGAGGGGCGGCGGTCGTTGGGCACGTGAGGCCAAGGCTGAACTGAATGCCGCAATGGAGCTGCCGGCACCGGACTCCGGCGCATCCAGCCGTATGGCGACACGAAGCGCGAAACACGCATCGGCGCGGCAAGGAGATTCCTCAATGGCCGCTTGACCCTGTAGCAGCTTCATGGTTCAGCATTCGGATATCGAGTCTTTCACCCCCAGACATATGAACCGCCGTCAGTTCTCCAAAGCAGCCACCCTCAGCCTTGCCGCGTCACCCTTGGCGCTCCATGCGCAGGATCGCCCCGTGGCGGGCAAGCACTACCTGAGCGTCTCGCCACGACAGCCAACACGCGATCCGAACCAGATTGAGGTCGTGGAATTCTTCGCGTACAGCTGCGAGCACTGTTTCTTGTTCGAACCAGCACTGGAGGCATGGCACAAGCGCTTACCCGCCGGTGTCGTGCTTCGCCGGGTTCCCATCGCTTTTCGCGAGGCCTTCGCGATGCACCAGAAGTTGTTCTTCGCCATCGAGCAACTCGGCCTCGTCGATCAACTCCATGGCAAGGTGTTTACCGCTATGCACATGGGCAAACAGCGGTTGGACAAACCTGAAGGCATCGCGGAGTTCGCCAAGAGCAACGGGATCGATCCAGGGCGCATGGTGGACGCTGCCAACTCCTTCGCCGTCTCGGCCAAGGCCAAGCAGGCCAACGCGCTCGCCTCGGGCTACAAGGTGGAAGGCACACCGTCGCTGGGAGTCGATGGCCGATGGCTGACCTCCGGCGCCATGACAGGTTCCAACGAACGGGCCCTGGTCGTCGTGGACTTCCTGGTTGGCGAAGCAAAACGGGGCGGGAAGGCATGAGCTCCTGACGATGGCGCGGTCATCACCGGCATCAGGCACCCCTTGATCCCTTCAGTTGGCTCGGAATGGGTAGACCATTTGCTCGCCATAGCCGGGCGGGACAGGGTCGCCCTCAATGCCGATCTTCCCGAGAGGTGATTTCGGGCGATGGAAGGTGCCGAAGCAGTGGTCCCACAGCATCCAGAACTCACCGAAATTCACCTGTGCATCCTCGAAGCGCTCGCGGTGATGCCAGCGATGCACCTCTGCAACCCCGATCAGGTATCGCAACGGCCCCACGCGGTACTCCAGGTTGGCATGCTGGAAGGCCAGATGGACCGCGAGCAGCGAAAACCAGCCGGCGACGACGCCGGCCGGGGCACCGAGCAGGCCTAGGACCAGCAGGCCCGGCCCGGCCATCAAGGCAGCATGCAGCGGATGGCGGCGCTCGCCGTTCAGCCAGTACAGGCGCCGCGACGAGTGATGGATGCTGTGCAGTCGCCAGAGAAACCCGAAACGGTGGCTGAGACGATGGACGACATACAGCGACAGGTCGAGCGGGAGGCCGGCCAGGAACACCTGTGCCAGGTACGGCCAGTCTCCCGGCCACCAGATGCCATCCCATCCCATATGGCGTCGCAACACCACGAAGCCGAGCACGGCAGCGTGCATCACGGCCAGGTTGACGAGCAAGTGGACGACGTCCGCCGGGAAGTCTTTGTCTCGATGCTGCCACTTCGGTTCGAATGGCGCGAGCCGCTCCAAAACAGCCACGGCGGACCAACCGCAGGCGGCTATGCCGGCCAGCGCTAGCAGCGGGAAACCTGTCGTGGGAGCCAAGGCCACGCCGACCATGGCCAACGCCATCGTGATTGGGTATGCGCCATACCTGACGAGCCAAAGCGCTTGCATTGCGACTCCAGTGATGCGGTGGCGCCAGTGTGGCCAGGCATCCCGAGCCATGCTTGAACAAACGAGCTGCGGAGAGCCCTTGACTCTGACCTGGCTACAGGCTGTGAAATCCTCTCTAACCCCATCTCCCAGAAATGGACGAGCCGATGAGCGATAAGCAACAGGGCAACGAACGCGGTGAGCTCGACGGCGCGCAGGAGGCGGACCGCAAGATCCTCTGGCAGGTGCTGCTGATCAATCTCGGCCAATGCGTGGCTGGCGTCGCCGTCGGCGTGCTGGCGGGCTCCACCGCGGTGATCGCTGCAGCACTGGACAACCTGGCCGATGCCTCGGTCTACGGCGTCAGCCTCTATGCCGTCGGGCGCTCCGCGGCCATCAAGGTCCGGGCGGCCCGCCTGTCTGGCTGGTTGCTGCTGGGTTTAGCCGTGGTCCTGCTGGTCGAGGTGCTGCGCCGGTTCTTCGGCGGCGAGCCGCCGCTGGGCCCCGCGATGATGGCGATGGCGGCCGTGAATGCGATGCTCAACCTCGTTTGCCTGCGCCTGTTGAAACGCCACCGCGGCGAGGACGTCAACTTCAAGGCGTCAGCGATCTTCACGAACAACGACTCCATCGTGAACCTCGCCATCGTGCTGTCGGGCGCGCTTGTCATGTGGTTGGACTCGAACGTGCCTGACCTGGTCCTTGGGCTGGTCGTCTGCGCCATCGCGGCCAACGGCGGCCGCGAGATCCTGGCAGAAGCGTCTGAAGCCTCGAAAAGCAACCATTCGACGGCGGCTTGACTCTGCACCTGCTTCAGGGTGTTCAATCGAGGCAACCCAGTGAAAGCACCTGATGAAGATTGAGCACCCACCGGCCACTGCCGCCCCCCAAGCCGTCGCACCCAGCAATGGCATCACGACCTCCTTTTTGATTCGCAATATGGACTGCCGCAACGAGGAGGCGGCGATCCGAGCCCGGCTCGCCGATATCCCTGGTGTGCAGACGCTGACGTTCGATCTGCCTGGCCGGCGCTTGAGCGTCGAGCACACGCTCGCGACGACGCAGCCGCTGCACAGCGCCCTGATCGAGATCGGCATGGACGCTTCGCTCGACGACATCACGCCTGCGGCCGCTTCGTGCGGCTCGACGTGCGCGTCCACCTGCGGCGGCGGCAAACCAACGCTGTCGCCAGCTGCGCCTACCGCCGATGCCGAAACAGCTCGGACGCCAAAGGCGGCACCGATTGAACCCGCGGCGTGTGGCGTGGTCGCGGACTGTGGTCCATGCGGCAAACCCGCCGTCGCCATGACGCCGGCCGCCAGTGGCAACACGACGCAGTTCCTCATCACGAACATGGACTGCCCGACGGAGGAAACTCTGATCCGAAAGCGCCTGGGCAAGGTCGATGGCATTGACCAGCTCAGCTTCGATCTCATGAGCCGACGCCTGGCTGTGCAGCACCGCCTGGGCAATCCAGCGCCCGTGCTGGACGCGCTCCGCGAGATCGGCATGGAGGCCACCGTGGAGCGCGAGGCAGGCGCCAGCCCACTGGGCCAGGCCGTCTACCTCATCGAGAAAATGGACTGCCCGACCGAAGAAGCGCTGCTCCGCAAGGCACTGCAAGGATTGCCGGGCGTCAACGCGCTGCAGTTTGACCTCATCGGCCGCAAGCTCACGGTTGCCCACACGCTGACCGACGTGGCACCGATCACTGCTGCCATTGATCGCCTGAACATGTCGCCCGTCCTGCAGGACAGCAGCCAGCCAGCGCCGCCGGTCACGCGTGAGTTCGGTAGCGGGATCTCGAAAGGCCAGTGGCTGAAGATGGGCGTGGCTGGCGTGCTGGCGCTCGGCGCCGAAGCCATGGCCTTCAGCGGCCTGGGTGAATCATCCCTTCCTGTGGTCGGTGCTTCCCTGGCGGCCATCGCGCTGGGTGGCGTTGACACCCTCAAGAAGGGCTGGATCGCGCTGCGCACGCTGTCCCTGAACATGAACCTGCTGATGACGATCGCCGTCATTGGCGCGGCCCTGATCGGACAGTGGCCAGAGGCCGCCGTCGTGATCTGGCTGTTTGGCATTGCCGAGATGATCGAGGCGCTCAGCCTGGACCGGGCACGCAATGCCATCCGCAGCCTGATGGAGCTGGCGCCTGAAACGGCGCTGGTCAAACAGCCCGACGGCCGCTGGGAAGAGGTCAAGGCCGAGACCGTCGAGCTCGGCACGCTGGTGCGTGTGCGTCCGGGCGAACGCATCGCCCTGGACGGTGTCGTCATGTCCGGGGCCTCGGCGGTCAACCAGGCGCCCATCACGGGCGAGAGCATGCCGGTGGAGAAGAAGCCCGGCGACACCGTGTTTGCGGGCACGATCAACGAGCGCGGCACCCTCGAGTTCGAAGTTCACTCGCGCAAGGGCAACACCACGCTGGACCGCATCGCACGCTCAGTGCAGGAAGCGCAAGGCCAGCGGGCGCCGACGCAGCGGTTCGTCGACAGGTTCGCCAGCATCTACACGCCGATCGTGTTTGCGCTGGCCGTCGGCATCGCCGTGATCCCGCCGCTCTTCTTCGGCGGTGCGTGGTTCGACTGGGCCTACAAGGCGCTGGTGATGCTGGTCATCGCCTGCCCTTGCGCGCTGGTGATCTCCACGCCGGTCACCGTCGTCAGCGGCTTGGCCGCAGCTGCTCGCCGGGGCATCCTCGTCAAAGGCGGGCTGTACCTTGAACAGGGGCGCCTGCTGCGCGCGGTCGCCCTGGACAAGACCGGCACGCTGACACATGGCCGCCCGGCGCTGACCGACACCTTCCCGGTCGGCGGCCGGTCGCCGGCCGAAGTGCTTCGCATTGCCGCCAGCATCGATGCGCTGTCCGAACATCCCGTGGCCACCGCGATCGTCCGTGCCTACGGCGATCAGCCACACGCCGACGTCCAGCATTTCGAAGCCTTGGCGGGCCGCGGCGTCAAAGGCGACATCGATGGCCAGACTTACTACATCGGCAACCAGCGACTGGCGACTGAGCTGGGCGTGGCGTCGGCACAGGTTCTCGCTCACCTGGAGCAACTGGAGGCCCAGGCGAAGACGGCCGTGGTGCTCTCGACCGACAAGGTGGCGCTCGCGGTGCTGGCCGTGGCCGACACCGTGCGCGAAAGCAGCAAGGAGGCGATTGCCGCCCTGAAGCGGCTCGGCGTGGAGCCGGTGATGCTCACCGGCGACAACGGCAAGACGGCCGCGGCGGTGGCCGCGCTGGTCGGCATCACCGATGCCCGCGGCGACCTGCTGCCGCAGGACAAGCTGGAGGCGATCAAGAAGCTGGCCGCCCAAGGGCCGGTGGGCATGGTGGGTGATGGCGTCAATGATGCGCCCGCCTTGGCGAAGTCGAACATCGGATTCGCGATGGGAGCCGCGGGTACCGACACCGCCATCGAGACGGCCGACGTGGCGCTGATGCAGGACGACCTGCGCAAACTGCCCGAGTTCATTGCGCTGTCGCGACGCGTGGGCGGGGCGCTGAAGGCGAACATCGCTTTCGCAATCGGCACCAAGGCGATCTTCATGGTGCTGGCCGTCACCGGCCACGCGAGCCTCTGGCTGGCCATCCTCGCCGACATGGGCGCCAGCCTGGCCGTTGTCTTCAACGGATTGCGGCTGCTGGGCGGCTCAAAGTCAAATGAGCGGCCCCATGCAGGCTGATCGCTACGTTCGGCTGGGCTTTGCCCTTGCGGCGGCGGTGCTCACCGCCGACCTGGCGACCAAGGCCGCCATCGTCGCGAGGGTGGACTTTGGCGCGACGCACGAGCTGGCACCCGTCCTGAACATCGTGCATGTGCTGAACCGGGGCGCCGCGTTCAGCTTCTTGCACAACGAGGGCGGCTGGCAACGCTTCTTCTTCATCGCGATTGCGGTGGTGGCCTCGGCATTCCTCGTCTTCATGCTGCGCCGCGATTCGAGCTCACGCGCCGAGCGAATCGGCTTTGGGCTGATCCTGGGCGGTGCGCTGGCCAACATGTTCGACCGGATCGGCAGGGGCGCCGTCGTGGACTGGATCGACCTTCATTGGGGGGTACACCACTGGCCGGCATTCAACATCGCGGACATCGGCATCACGGCCGGTGCGGCGTTGATCGTCATTCACGAGCTGCGCACCAGGAAACCGACGCCGGAGGCGAATTGATGACTCGCTCTATGGAGCCTAGGGGAGCGCTGCCCGAATTGCTTGGATAAAACCTGAACTGCATATGGACCTGCTGTTACTCGCCAAGGCGACCTTGCTAGGCATCGTGGAGGGGCTGACCGAGTTCCTTCCAATCTCTTCGACGGGGCACCTGATCCTTGCGTCATCGTTGCTGCATTTCGATCACCGCGCCGCCCCGGTGTTCGAGATCACGATTCAGGCCGGTGCCATGCTTGCAGTTATCTGGCACTTCCGCACCCGGCTCGCGGCGACCGTCATGGGTCTGAGCGTCGATCCAGTGCGTCGCCGGTTCGCGCTCAATCTGCTGCTTGCCTTCGTGCCAGTGGCCGTCATTGGCCTGATTGTCGGCTCGTTCATTAAAGAGCATCTCTTCAACCCTGTGGCTGTGGCTTTCGCATTCTTGCTGGGTGGGGCAATCATCCTTGTAGTCGAGCGTTCACAACGATTGCGCGGCCTCAGGGATCCTCAACGCAACAGCCTCCTCACGGTGGACGATCTAACGGCGAGAGACGCCTTGCGCATCGGTATCGTGCAATGCGCGGCGTTGATTCCGGGGACCAGCCGTTCGGGAGCAACGATCATTGGCTCGATGCTGCTGGGAGTGCCGCGGCAGGTGGCCACCGAGTTCAGCTTCTACCTCGGAATTCCTACCCTCTTTGCCGCCGCCGGTTATTCCATGTGGCAACACCGCGGCGAGTTGCGGGCAGCGGATGCACCTCTGTTTGCCGTTGGCACCTTGATCGCGTTCGTCAGTGCTCTCGTCTGCATTCGATGGCTCATTCGGTATGTCTCGACGCATGACTTCACTTTGTTCGGCTGGTATCGGATCGCCTTTGGCGCAATGATCCTGTCTACCTATAGCGCAGGCTGGATTTCCTGGCCAAGCTGAGCCAATGTCGACCTGCTCCACCTCACATGAAGACCGTAGAAGCAGGCCGAGGGTTGTCTTGTGGCTTCTGATCCTATGTCTCGCTGCTCCCGGCGCGATCGGCCTTTACAAGGCGCTGTCCAAAGGCGGTGGGCGCGCTGTCGAAGGCCCCCTCGAGTTTGTCCTGCACGACCCGCCGCAAGATGTGCCCGTGGTGGCCTTCAACGATGCCATGGGGAGGCCTATGACTCTCGATGCCTTTCGTGGGAAGGCTGTGCTTCTGCACCTGTGGAAGACTCCGCTGCCAGCGTCCGCCGACCAATTGGAGGCGCTCGATCGGCTCCAGCATCGGTTCGCCAAGGAACAATTCGAGGTAGTCGCTCTCTCGTTGGATACCGGCGACAACGCCCGGGCAGCGGTACAGGCGTGGTTCGCGCGCGCGGGGCTCAGGCACTTGAAGATCTATCACGATCCGACAGCAGGGGCCGCGAAGACTGTTGAGGCGACGGAGTTGCCCACCACCATTTTGCTGGATGCCAACGGCCGCGAGCGTGGTCGCACCAATGCAGTCCTGCTGTGGGACTCAGAGGCAGCCTCTACATTCCTTCGAGAGCAACTGGCAGAGGCACGGTCGGTGCGTTGATGCATGCCTAAGGCCCAAGCGACATGGATCGACCGTTGTTGACGATCGGCCGGGGCTGGGCGGTCTATGTTGGGCCAGTCGAGCCGGGTCGCCCACATCGGCACCAGGCAAGCCAGTTGGCCTGGTGCGCAACCGGGACTTTGAGACTGGAAGGTGCCTGGGGCACGCTGGAGGCATGTGGTCACGTGCTGCCCGCCGGCGTGCAGCACCGGCTCGTGGCCTCGCAGCCCGTCCGGATGCTGTTCGTCGATCCCGGCATGACGAGCGGCGCTGTTTCAGCTGAGGTCAGGGCACTGACGGCCTCGCAAGCGAGCGCTCTCGAAGGCGAACTGATGGAGTGGCTGCGCAACCCGCTGTCGGCAAGTGTTCAGCACGAACGGGTCGACGCGGCACAGCGAGGGCGATGGCCGGACATCCTCGACTGGCTGGAACAGAAGCTGGACGGGACGGTGCGTGCTGAGGACGCAGCCGCGGCTGCAGGTCTGTCGTCGTCGCATTTCATGCATTGGTTCCGCCAGGCCTCCGGGCTTTCCTTTCGGGCCTTCGTGCGGTGGCTGCGCCTGCAGCGCGCGGTGCGCACGCTGGCGACGGGCGCCACGCTGACGGAGGCCGCACACTTGGCTGGCTTTGCAGACAGCGCCCACCTCAGCCGCACGTTCGTTGCCACCTTCGGCGTTCGGCCGGCTCCGCTGCGAAGTGCGCGCATTGTTTGCTCAGACGCCGCCCAACCGCCCATCCGCTACGGGTAAAGGCAGTTCTAAACGGTCTGGAGGTTCCGTGATGTCAGAGGCATCTCGCAAGGTCATGACGCCACCTGTTGGGGTTGATTTGCCAACAGAGCAGCGGCGCATCCTGCGCGGTTCCGCATGGTCCGCGCTGCTTTGCGGCGTCGTGGGCGCCGGCGCTTGCTGGCTGCTTCCGCAGTTCTTCAAGCCTCCCGAAAACCTTGGCGAACGCATCGCCTTCGCCATCCAAGCCGATGTCTTCGTGCTGCTCTTGCTGCTGGTTGCGGTTCGGATGGTCTCGTCCGGGCGATACCGTTCCGCGGCCGACAACCGGGGTTCAGCCTTCTCGGCCCCCAGCCCCGAACTCGCCGTCAAGGTCGCATTCCTCCAGAACACGCTGGAGCAATCCGTCCTCGCCGTGGGGGCTCACCTGACGCTTGCCACGTTGGTGTCTGGAGCGTCGCTGTTCTTCATACCCGCAGCGGTCGTGCTGTTCGGTGTTGGCCGTCTCGCGTTCTGGCGGGGCTACCCGAAGGGAGCAGGCGCAAGAAGCTTTGGCATGGCGACCACCGTTCTCCCGACGGTGATCGCCTTCGCCTGGTCGATCTACTTGATCGGACGCAACGTGTTGGACTGACCGTGAGGCTCGCCCGTCAAGCAGCCGCGCGTCGAGCTTGCATCACATTGATGCCGAACCCGGCAAGCGCGATCAGCAGCACGACCACCTGGGCGATCGCGGTTTCCGCTGTGGGGTAGATGCCCAGCACCTGCACATGGGGCCAAGGAATGGGATTCGCTGAGACCCAACCCGCTTCCTGCAGCCCCCCGACGCCCTTGCCGGCCAGGATCACGGCGATCACGGCCACAACGACAGAGCTCGCCGCGAAGAACTTGCCGATGGGCATGCGGGCGCTGGTGCGCAGCATCAGCCAGGCGATCACTGCCAACGCGGCGACGCCACATGCCAGGCCGCCCAGCAATGCGCTTTCGTGGCCATCGACGGCGAGTGCCGAGAAGAACAGCACCGTCTCGAAAACCTCGCGGTACACCGCGATGAAGGACAGGCCGAACAATGCCCAGGCTGAGCGCCGCGACATCGCCGCGGACAGCTTTTCCTTCAGGTACGCCTGCCAACGCCCGGCGCTGCTCTTCTGGTGCATCCACAGACCGACGCCGAGGAGCACCACCGCTGCGAACAGCGATGACAGGCCCTCCGTGATCTCGCGGCTGGCGCCACTGATGCTGACGACATAGGTCGCCACAAACCAGGTCAGCCCGCCAGCCACCAACGCCGACGCCCACCCCGCGTGCACATGAGGCAGAACATCGGTGCGGCCGGCCTTGCGCAGGAAGGCGATCATGCCGACGACGATCAACAGTGCCTCCACGCCTTCGCGGAGCAAGATCGTCAACGCACCCGCAAAAGTCGTCGTGGCGTCTGAAGCGCCGGCCTCCAGTTCCGACTCGGCTTGGCTGAACAAGCCGTCAAGCCGCGCCGCGGCGGCTTCGGCCTCGCTCAGGCGGCCGCCGCTGAGCGCGGCGCGATAAGCCAACATGCCCGACTCGATGTCCGTCATCAAGGTCTTGTTGCGCGCCGAGAGCTTGGGCTCCAAGGGCTCGAAGCCATCCAGGTAGGCGGACAGGCCCAGTTGGGTGGCACCAGCAACATTCCCCGCGCGAGCAGCCGCAAGGCTTTCTTGAAGCTTGGCGCGGGCGAACGCCACCCCCCCGTTCGCACTCAGGACGACGGTGCTGTCACCACGCAGGTAGGCCATGAGGTCATGCGCGGGGTTGGCACCCAGCACAGACGCCATACTCTCTTCGGTCTGGGTGGTGAGCGCGCCGAGATTGGCCACCTGGGCCTTGGCACGCGGATCCTGTTGCCACAACGCGGCACCGCGATGGCGTGCAGCATCGTCGTTCGCCAGCGTTCCCACGTACCAGGCCAAGGCCCAACGATCATCGTCCGACAACGTGTTGAAGGCCGGCATCGACGTCCCGGGGACACCCTGGCTGACCACCTGATACAGCGCCATCAGGCTTCGGGTCGCCGCGCGCTCACGATCGGTGAAGGCGATGGGCTTGGGGTCAAGACTTGCCGCCAAGGCTCCGTCACCATTGCCCGCAGCGCCGTGGCAACTCGCACATTGGGCTTGGTACAGCGCCTGTCCTTTGCGAATCTCCGGCAGCTTCCTGGGCGCCACCGGCACCGGATAGGCGGCCAGCAGGAGGCTCGATGTGCGTCGCGCCAGCTCAGCCACGACCTTGGCGTCCTCCTTGCGCGTCACCGCCTCGCGCAACCTTTGGGCTGCTGACAACAGCTCGGCCTTGCCGGCAGCGTCCGGCAACTGCCTGGCCTGCTCCAGCGCTCGGCTGGAGAACTCATCCATCTCGGCGTACTCGGCCGCACTGATCACCGCGCCGTTGCTGACGGCGCCGCTGTAGTCCACGCCCACATAGTCGATCAACTGCCACAGCTGGCGTACCGCAGGTTCGGGCACGTCCGCGTGACTGGCCATGGCGCTCAACAGGAAAAGTCCAAGGGCAAGGAGACGAAGGAGGAAGGGCTTCATTGGCAATGATTCTTGTTCAACGATATTGGAATGCCTGAAGTAGGTATAGAGTCAAGTCCCCCATCGACTTCACATTGCTTTTCATGAAGATCGGCGAGCTTGCCAGTGCCACCGACACGGCCATCGAGACCATCCGCTTCTACGAGCGCGAAGGCTTGCTGCAGGCTGCGGCACGTTCCGAAGGCAATTTCCGTTTGTATGAGGCCGCCCACCAGGAGCGTCTGCAGTTCATACGCCACTGTCGCAGCCTGGACATGTCGCTCGATGAAGTGCGCGTGCTGCTTCGGTTTCGAGACAAGCCCGAGGAGGCGTGCAGCGACGTCAACGCGCTGCTCGAGGAGCACATCGGCCATGTGTCCAAGCGGATCAAGGAGCTCCGGCTGCTGGAGCGCCAGCTCAAGGACTTGAGACAGCGTTGCGGGTCGGATCGATCGGCAAAGGAATGCGGCGTTCTGACTGGGCTTTCCCAAGCCGCGCGCGATACGCCCGCGGCGGCGGGCAAGCGGGGGCATCTCAAGTCCGTCCACGGCCATTGAGCGGCCCCTATCGCCTGCGGCGCCGGGCGTCACGCCGTTGCTGGCGTCTGTGCTGACGCCGCCGGCGTCGCGCCGCGTTGTCCTTGCGAAAGTAGTAGACAAGCAGCACGGCGGCAGCGGCCATCAGCACCGCTGAAGTGCCGATGATGTACTCCACCAGCGCCGGATGCGTCTCCCGAAGGTTGGAGAGGCGGCTCACGGCCCATCAAGGCTTCGCGATGCGTTTCGCTTCGGCGATCAGAAAGTCCACGACGCCCAGGGCCCGCTCGTTGGAGCCTGTCATGGCGCCGGAGGTCAGCCATCGACCATCGACACCCAGCGACGGCGTGCCTTCCACCTTGTAGCCCGTCGCGAGCGTGTTGGCCTGCTTGGCCTTGGCCGCGACGGCGAAGGAATTGGCAGCGTCCACCAGGCGCACGGGATCGACCCGGTTGCTCTTGGCGAACTCCGCGATTCCTTCGGGCTTGTCCAACCGCTGTTTCCCCAGGTGGATGGCGGTGAACACCTTGCCGTGGAGTTGATCGACGAGGCCGAGTTGCTCGATGGCGAAGAACAATTTCTGATGCGTCGCCAAGGACTCTCGAAAGGCGATAGGAACCCGGCGAAGCACGACACCGGCGGGTAGGCGCTTGTGCCAGGCTTCCAGTACAGGCTCGAACAAGAAGCAGTGCTCGCAGCTGTAGGCGAAGAACTCCACGACCTCGATCTGGTTCGGGTCGCGTGTGGGTTGCCTCGGTGAGACGCTCGCGAAGTGCTTGCCTGCGACCGGGCGCTCTTGCGCGATGGCGATGCAAGGCGAAGCGGCTGCGGTCAGGATGGCTGCGTTCGTGAAAAGGCGGCGATGCATGGCACGGTGGGGAAGCTGCGGAGTCCGTCATGCTGAGCCATGAAGCGACCAGAGAGTCAAGGGCCACGATCAGCCAAGCTGCCATTCACCGACGTGCATGGGTTTGACAAAATGCTGGTCAGGCGCGTGCGCGCCGCAATCGAAAGGCCCAGATGAACACGTTTTCCAGACGCATCGCTCCGCATGTCGATGCAGAGATCGCCGAAGCGCGGCGTCTAGAAGCCTTGGGCGCTGCAGCGGCGAGCTTTGCGCGTCTGGAGCGTGCGCATGTCCTGGGTCAGGCCTCCACCGTCCATCATGTCCGTGTCCACGTCCTCATGCTCGCCTGGGCCTTGCGTCATGGGGTTTGGAAGGAAGCTCGTGGGCAGCTGCTGCGCATCGTTGGAGCGGCGACCAAGACGGCGTTTGGCTGGGTACCTACCGGCAACACCGGCGGAGCCAACATCAGCCCGTTCAAGCCGGTGCCCATCCCGCCGGAGTTGCAGAAGACGATTGAAGCAGCTCAACGCGGCTGAGCCAAGCGATCCGCTGGGAAGTCGACCTCGCTCCAAGTTGGGGGGATCAGCAGGGTGCGGCGGTCTTCGGCTTGGCTCCGATCCATGTCGGATTGACTGCCTCAGGGCCGCTCACCGCTTCCCTTGTGTGGTGGGCTGATGAAGTTGCCTGCGTCCATCCCTGTGTTGCCCACGACGCTGCTGGCGGCGCTCTTCACGGCGCAGGCGCTTGCGCCTGCGATGGTGCAAGGTCCCATGAATAGCGAGGGCGATCAGGACGACGGCCAGGATGCCAATGCCTATCGCCCAGACGGCTACGCCGGAACCGACCGATTCCAACATGCGTTCACCGCGGCCGTGCATGGTGGCTCAGCCGATCAGCGCCGCCGGCTCCTCACTTCACCGCGAATCGCAGATTCGCCGGCTTGCGGCCCTGTAGTTCGACGGTGGCAACAATCTTCGTGCCCGGCGTCACCTTGAAGCTGCCCGCGGCTTGCAAACGATCGTTCGCCGGCTTGAGTTCGACGACCGATTGCTCGCCTCCGCTCAGAATGGTCAGCTTGGCGCGAGCGCCTTGAACATTGACCGCTTTACCCTTCTCGCGGGCGTGAAGCGTGATGGCATCGGCCTTGGCGACGAGCTCGTACTCGGTTGGGCCTGACTCGGCCAGGATGCCGCCGTGCAGCGGCTTGTGGTCGTGGCCATGCTCGTCGGCGGCATAGGCGGGGTTGCCGAACGCGATCAGGGCAGCAGCAAGGGGAGCGAAGAGCTTCATGGAGAACTCCTTGGATTGAGATGGGGCACAAGGTTTAGAGAGCTTCCGCCGTGCGGTCGCTGGCCAGGCGCTCGGCATCGCGCCGGCCGAATAGCCAGAACATGGCGGGCGTCAGGAAGGTGTCGAGCAGCGTCGAGCTGATCAGCCCGGAGAAGATGACGACGGCGACGGGATGCAGGATCTCGGTGCCCGGGCGCTCGGCCTCGAACAGCAGCGGCGCCAGCGCGAAGGCGGTGACCAGTGCCGTCATCAGCACCGGACTCAGCCGCTCCAACGAGCCGCGCACGATCATCTTCATGTCGAACTGCTCGCCCTCGAAGCGCATCAGGTTCACGTAGTGGCTGACCTTCAGGATGCCGTTGCGCACCGAGATGCCCGCCAGCGTGATGAAGCCCACCAGCGCAGCGACCGACAGCGGCTGCCCGGCCAGTGCCAGTCCGATGACCGCGCCTACGAGCGCGAGCGGGATGTTGGCCATGATCAGCAGCGCCAGCCGCGTGCTCTGGTAGCGCGTGTACAGCACGACGAACATCAGCATGGCCGAGACGATGGACAACAGGCCCACAAGGCGGGAAGCTTCTTCCTGCGCCTGGAACTGGCCGCCGAGCGTCACGAAGTAGCCCTCGGGCAGCTTGGTGGCGCTGACCACACCGCGGATGTCGGCCACGATGTCCGACAGTGCGCGGCCCTGTGCGTTGGCGGACAGCACGATGCGGCGCTTGCCGTCGTCGCGGCTGATCTGGTTGGGGCCATCGCCATCCTCGATGGTCGCAATGCGGGATAGCGGGATGCGCCCGCCCGGCGTCTCCACCAGGATCTGGCCCAGACCCTCAACGGTGCGGGCCGATTCGGGCAGGCGCATCACCAGCGCAAAACGCCGGCCGTTCTCGACGATCTGGGTGATCTTCTCGCCCTCGACCAGACTCTGCAGCAGCGACAGGACCTGCGGCGCCGGCACGCCGTACTGGGCCGCAGCGGCATAGTCGACGCGCACCTTGATCTGCGGCGCCAGCACTTGCTTCTCGATCTCCAGGTCGGCAATGCCCGGGATCGTGGCCAACCTGGCCCGCAGCGCATCGGCCTGGCCGCGCAAGGTATCGAGGTCTTCGCCGAAGATCTTGATCGCGATCTGCGAGCGCACGCCCGACAGCATGTGGTCGATGCGGTGCGAGATGGGCTGTCCGATGCCGATGGCCGCTGGCAGGTTGGCCAGCCGCTTGCGGATGTCCGCGTTGATCTCGTCCATGCTGCGCGTGATCTCGGCCGGCGGCTTCAGGCCGACGTCGAGTTCGCTGACATGCACGCCCTCGGCATGCTCGTCCAGCTCGGCCCGGCCACTGCGGCGGCCAACGTGCGTGACCTCGGGCACCTGCTTGACGAGCACTTCGGCCTGCTGCGCGAGGGCGGAGCTTTCTGCGAGGGTGACGCCGGGGTTCAGGCGCAGCCCGATCAGCAGCGTGCCTTCATTGAAGGGCGGCAGGAAGGTCGTCGCGAAGAACGGCACTGCCGCGCCAGCCAGCACCACAGCAACACCTCCAGCAGCGATCGCCGCGCGTGGCCGCGCCAGCACCGAAGCCAGTCCTGAGTTGTAGTGCCGCTTCAGCCAGGCCAGCAGCTTGGTGTCGCCATGGTCCAGCGACTTCATGCGCGGCAGCAGGTACAGGCTCAACACTGGCGTCACGGTGACCGAGACGATCAAGCTCGCCAGCGTCGAGACGATGAAGGCAATGCCCAGCGGCACGAACAGGCGGCCTTCCATGCCCGGCAGCGCGAACAGCGGCACGAACACGAGCACGATGATGACGGTGGCGTACAGGATGGCCGAGCGCACTTCCATCGTCGCCATTGCGACCACTTCCAGCGGACTGCGGCGCTGCCCTGCGTCGAGGGTCCGGTCCTCCTTCAGCCGGCGCATGACGTTCTCGATGCCGACGACGGCGTCATCCACCAGCCCGCCGATCGCGATGGCGAGGCCGCCGAGCGTCATGGTGTTGATGGACAACCCGAAGTAGCGGAACACCAGCGCCGTGATGAGGATGGACACGGGAATCGCGACCAACGCGATGACTGTCGTGCGGATGTTGCCGAGGAACAGCAGCAGGATCGCCGCGACGAAGATCGATGCGCCGATCAGCTTGCCCTGCAGCGTGGTGATCGACGCCTCGATGAAACTGGCCTGCCGGAAGGTCACCTGAGGTGTCTGCATGCCAGCCGGCAGCGAGCGCTTCATCTCGCCGAGGGCCGCTTCAATGCTCTCGGTCAGTGCGATGGTGTCCGCCGTCGGCTGCTTCTGGATGCCCAGGATGACCGCAGGCTGCCCCCCGAAGCCCGCATCTCCACGCTTGGTGGCCGGCGCGAAAGCCACCTCCGCCACCTGGCGCAGCAGCACGGCCTGGCCATTGCGCGCCGTGATGGCGAGATTGCCCAGGTCGTCGAGCTTGGATGTGCGACCGAGGTTGCGGATGAGGTACTCGCGGCCGTTGAGCTCCAGGAAGCCCCCCGAGGTGTTGGACGAGAAGCCTTTGAGCGCCGCTTCGAGCTGCTCGTGCGTGATGCCGAGGTCGGCCATCCGGGCCGTGTTCGGTTGCACCTGGAACTGGCGGACCTCGCCCCCGATGGGGATCACCTGCGCAACGCCCGGAATGGCCATGAGGCGCGGGCGCAGCACCCAGTCCGCATACTCCCGCACCGACATGGCCGAGATCTTGGCCGGGTCGATCGGGATCGCGATCTGCATGATCTCGCCCATGATGGAGCTGATCGGCCCCATGCGCGGCACGACGCCCTCGGGCAGCCCTTCCTCCATCGACGAAAGCCGCTCGGACACCATCTGACGCGCCCGGAAAATCTCGGTGCGCCAGTCGAAGGTCACATAGACGAAGGACAGACCGGCACTGGACGTCGAGCGCACGGACTCCACCCCCGGCAGCCCGTTCATCGTCGTTTCCAGCGGGAAGGTGATGAGTTGCTCCACCTCCTCGGAAGCCATGCCACCGGCCTCGGTCATGATGGTGACCGTGGGCTTGTTCAGGTCGGGGAAGACATCCACCGGCATGCGCGACAGCGTGAACACGCCGTAGCCGACCAGCACCAGGCTGGCGATGATGACGAGCAGCCGGTTGGCCAGGCTGCTGTCGAGTAGCCACTTGAACATGGGCTAACCCTCAGCGGACCTGGTTGACCAGGCCGGCGCCTTGCACTGCCACGCGCTCGCCCGCCTTGAGGCCGGACGTGACGATGACGTTCGCGCCGTCCAGCGGCTCGGTCTGCACGACCCGAGGCGAGAAGCGCTCGGGCGCAGCCTTGACCCAGACGATGGTCTGGTTGGCAGGGTTCTTCATCAGCGCCGCTGCGGGCACCGGCACGCCGGAAAGCTGGCTGCGTGTCTGCGCGATCACCTTGACGGGCTGGCCAACGGCGAATGCGCCGAGCGAGCCACCGCTGGCGGTGAAGGCGATGGGCAACGCCTGTTCGCGCAGTGAATCGCCCCGGGTCCAGTAGACACCTTCGAGCCTCAAACTGAGGCCCAATCGGAGGCGCCATGCAAAGCAAGCAACCCTACCCAGAAGAATTCAAGATCGAGGCGGTCAAGC
>CAXDTK010000014.1:0-39257 GCA_963992225.1 uncultured Comamonadaceae bacterium
ACACCTAAGCCTTCGTCGGCAGCGTCAGATGTGTATAAGAGACAGGCCCGCGCCTCCGGCACGTTGCCCTGCGCGAGATAAGCCATGGCCAGGTGCTGCTGCAGCGTAGACATGGCCTGCGGGTCGGCCAGGCTCTGGTCGGCGAACTCGGCAATCACCTTGCGCGACTGCCCGGACTGCAGCAGCGCCTGTGCCAGCAGCGGCGCCAGCTCGTCGCGCGGCGCACCAAGCTCCCAGCCGCGGCGCAGCTCGATCTCGGCGCCGGCCATGTCGCCGGACTCCAGCAGCGCCTTGCCCAGCAGATGCCGCGCCTGCGCGTTGTCGGGGTTCTTCTGCAGCAGGTTCTTCAGCTCGATGATGGCGCCGGCGGCGTCCTTCTGTTCCATGCGCTGCCCGGCTGCGGCGAGCAGCTCCTTCTCCGAGCGTTGGCTGCAGGCGGCCAGCACGGCGGCCAGCAGGATCGGGGCGAAATGACGCGTCTTCATCGGTTCTCCACAACAGGCGCGCGATTGTGTTCCTAGAATCCGCGCCCCCTCTCCGTGAAGCCCCCAGGGGCACCCGCACCCCTGCGTGACGTCATGAACACCCATCCCAGTTTTTGCGCCATCGACTTCGGCACGTCGAATTCAGCCGTGGCCGTGCCCGCCGCCGGCACCGCCCCGGCCGCCATGCGCCTCATCGAGCTGGAGCCCGGCCAGCGCACCATGCCCACGGCCGTCTTCTACTTCGCCGAGGGCCCGCATGATGCCGACGGCCCGCCACGCGCCTTCGGCCGTGCCGCCGTGGCGGCCTACGTGGAGGGTCACGACGGCCGGCTGATGCGCTCGATGAAGAGCATCCTCGGCTCGCCGCTGATCGAGCAGACCACCGACGTCGGCGGCGGCCGCGGCGCCAAGTACGCCGACATCGTGGCCGGCTACCTGAAGCGGCTGCGCCGCCTGGCCGGCGACCCCGCCCGCGCGGTGCTGGGCCGCCCGGTGTTCTTCGTCGACGGCGAGCCGGAGCGCGACGCCGCCGCGCAGGCGCAGCTGGAGGCCTGCGCCCGCGCGGTGGGCTTCACCGAGGTGCAGTTCCAGTACGAGCCCATCGCGGCGGCCTTCGACTTCGAGCAGCAGGCCATCCGCGAAGGCAAGGGCGAGCAGATCGTGCTGGTGGCCGACATCGGCGGCGGCACCAGCGACTTCTCGCTGGTGCGCACCGGCCCCGAGCGGGCGCAGCGGCTGGCGCGCCGCGACGACATCCTGGCCAGCCACGGCGTGCACATCGCCGGCACCGACTTCGACCGCCACATCGAGCTGGCCGGGCTGCTGCCCGAGTTCGGCTACCGCTCCACCGGCCCGTCGGGCCGCGAGCTGCCCAGCGGCATCTACTTCGACCTGGCCACCTGGCACCTGATCAACACCTGCTACGCGCCGCTGCGCGTGGCCGAATGGCGCGGCATGAAGAGCTGGTTCAGCGATGTGCGCCAGCACGCGCGGCTGATGACGGTGCTGGAGGAGCGCCTGGGCCATGAGCTGGCCGCACGGGCCGAGGGCGCCAAGATCGCCGTCTCCGGCGGCGCCGACACCACCGTGGACCTGGGCCATGTCGAGCCCGGGCTGGTGCTGCCGCTGAGCGAGAAGACCGCCGTGAGCGCGCTGCGCGCCGACCTCGACCGCATCATCGCGACCGCCCACGAGACCGTCGCGATGGCCGGCCTGCGCGCCGATCAGGTGGACGCGCTGTACTTCACCGGCGGCTCGACCGGCCTGCGCCTGCTGGTGGACGGCATGGCCGCCGGCTTCCCGCAGGCGGCGCGCGTCACCGGCGACCGCTTTGCTTCGGTCGCGACCGGCCTGGGTTTGCATGCCCAGCGCCTGTTTGCGGGCCACTGACGCCGCGTCCGCCCGGCGGCCGGCGCGGCGGCGCCTTCAGCGGCCGCGACACGTCGGCCAGCATCAGCACCGCGCTGACCAGGCCCTCCACCGCCTCCTCCAGGTCGGCCGGCGGCTCCAGCGACTCGATCTCTTCCAGCAGCGCGTCGGCGTCCTCCAGGTCGTCCGGGTCCAGGTGCAGGTAGATCGCCGCCAGCGGCTCCAGCAGCGCCTCCCCGGGCAGCTTCAGCAGCGCCGGGTGCGCGTCCAGCGCGTGGGCGAAGCCGGCCACCCAGGGCAGCACGGTCTCGCTGGGGTCGGCGTCGTCCTCCAGCTCGAAGATCCAGGGGTCGAACCACTGCCGGCCGGCGATGGCGACGTTCAGCTCCTTGTGGCGGCGCCGCAGAAGCGCCAGCAGCTCGTCGTCCACCCGCGCAGGCGTGGGCCGCAGCTCGCTGTCCAGCAGCGGCGGCAGCCAGCGCTCCAGCGGCACCGGCTCGGGCTGCAGCAGCACGCCGCACAGGTAGCCGTCGGCCATGCTGACGTCCAGCGGCTCCAGCGGCGCCGGCAAGGCGTCCAGCAGGGCCTGCAGGCGCTCCAGGTCGGCTTCGGAGAAGGGGTCGGCGGCGCGGTGCGAGGGGGCGGGCATGGCCGGATTATCCGCAGCCGCCGCGCGCCGGGCCGCGGCCGGCCGGCGGCCCCGCGCGTCCCCGGTTCATGCGCCATGCGGGGTGAATAGTGCCCGCAGCGCAGCGGGCACGCGGCCTACATTGAGTGCTCCCAACGACGCCCTCGACCCCGAGGGTTTCACGACCCGGCAGCCTGCTGACCGGGTCTTTTTTTGCGCGCGCGGCGCCTGCGCTCAGACGCTCATGCGCTCCGGCGCCACGTAGAAGCGCCGGAAGGTCTCGAAGTCCAGGGTGTCGGCCGCCTCGATGCGGGCCTGCTCGGCCAGCGACTCCGCGGCCAGCGTCTCGAAGCGGCGCTGCAGCGCCTCCGGGAAGGGCAGCGCCAGCAGCGCCGAGCGGGTGGTGTCGCTCTGGTGGCGCACGAAGCCGACATGGCTGTTGCCGAAGTCCTGCGCCATGGCGGCCAGCACGCGCGCCGACGGGCACAGCTCGGGCCGCTGCAGGCGCTCGGCCACGCGCGCCAGTGCGCTGGCGTAGGCGTCGCCGCCATGGGCGGCGTCCAGCGCGCGGGCATGCGCCGCGCAGGCGTCCAGGATCTCCTGCGCCCACTGCTGCAGGGAGCGCTCGCCGCCCTGCCAGTGCTCCAGCACCAGCCCCGGCTCGCGGCCGCGGGCGGCGACGCGGTGCTGGTTGCGCGCGTTGGCCGCGATCTCGTCGGGCGTGTCGTGCGGGCTGTCGCTCTGCAGGCAGTGCAGCAGGAAGGCGTCCAGCACGCGGATGGCATCGGCACCGATGCCGACCGGCTCGAACGGGTCCAGGTCCATCAGCCGCACCTCGATGTACTCGACGCCGCGCTCGCGCAGCGCATGCAGCGGCCGCTCGCCGGAACGGATCACGCGCTTGGCGCGGATGGTGCTGTAGAACTCGTTCTCGATCTGCAACAGGCTGGTGGAGAGCTGGTTGTAGTCGCCCCCGGGCGTCTGCACGCCGATGGCCTCGTAGGCCGGGTAGGGCTGGCTGAGCGCCGCCTGCAGCGAGGCAGCGTAGCTTTCCAGGCAGTTGTAGCTGACCGCGATGCTGGCCTGCGCGTCGCTCTGGTAGCCCAGCCGGCCCATGCGCAGCGAGGTGGCATGCGGCAGGTACAGGCTGTGCTCCGACAGCCGCTGCAGGCCGTGCTCGCGGCCCTGCACGAAGCTGTCGCACAGCGCCGGGCTGGCGCCGAACAGGTACAGCAGCAGCCAGCCTTCGCGGCGGAAGTTGCGGATGGCACCGAAGTAGCCCTCGGTGGACACGCCCGGCAGCGACCAGTTGTAGTGGATGCCCGAGATGGTCTGCATGCGCCGGCCGTAGCGCTGGCCCAGGCCCATGCGGTAGACGCTCTTGGCGCGGCCCATGTTGCTGCTGCCGTAGCGGCCGATGGGGATGGTCTCGTCGGCCGGCAGCCCGCAGGGCATGGAGCTGACCCACAGGCGCTCGTCGGCCAGCGCCCGGTAGACGGCCTGGTGGATCTCGGTGAGTTCGGTGAGGCAGCCCGCCACGCTGGCGTGCACGCCGGTGATCAGCTCCAGCTGCGATTCGCTGTAGTCGGTGGTGATGTGCGGGTGGGTCAGCGCGGCGCCCAGCGCGAGCGGATGCGGGGTCAGCGCCAGCGCGCCGCTGGCCAGCGCGCGCAGGCTTTCTTTCTCGATGCCACGGCGGATGCCGAGCAGGGTCTCTTTGTCATTCATGGCGTCCGCGGACCGCTAATTGGGCCGGAACGGTAGCAGAAGCCGGCTACAGCTGCCCCGGCGCGTCGTGGTCGGCCAGACTGGGCCTCAGGGCATGCTCGCCGGCCTGCATGCCGTCGTGGTGGCTGAGATAGAGCGCCACGCCGTAGCGCTCCAGCCAGCCGACGGCGCGCAGCCGGTCCAGCACCGGGCCCTTGACCTCGGAGAACTCCAGCGCCAGGCCGTCGGCGGCCAGCGCCGCGTGCAGTTCCTGCAGCGCGGTCAGGCCCGACACGTCGATGTGGTTGACCGGCGCCATCAGCAGCAGCACGCGGCGCGGCCGGCCGACGCGCTCGCGGTGCTCCTGCACGCAGGCCAGCACCGCGTCCACCAGGCCGCGGGCGTTGGTGAACACCAGGCTCTCGTCGATGCGCAGCCCCACCACCTCGGGCCGGCATTCCACCGCGTAGCGCTCCACGTTGCGGTAATGCTGGGTGCCGGGCACGCGGCCGATGCGGGCCACATGCGGCCGCGCGGTGCGCTGGATCAGCAGCGCCACCGAGCCCACCACGCCCAGTGCCAGCGCCGCGCCCACGCTCCACAGCAGCACCACCGCCGTGACGGCCAGCATCAGCAGGCCCTCGGCGCGGGCGTAGCGCCAGGCATCGCGGTAGTGGGCCGGCGTGAAGCCGCCCAGCACCGCCACCACGATGGTGGCGGCCAGCACCGGCTTGGGCAGGTGGGCCAGCGGCCCGGCCATCAGCAACATCGCCAGCGCCATGAACACGGCCACGAACACCAGGCTCCAGCGCGTGCGCGAGCCCGCCTCGTGCAGCAGGATGCTGCGCGAGAAGCTGCCCGCCACCGGCATGCCGCCGCTGACCGCGGCGACCAGGTTGGCCGCCGCCAGGCCGCGCATCTCCGCCGCGGGCAGCAGCTTCTCGCCGCGGCGCTGCGCCAGCGACTCCGACACCGCGAAGCTGGACACGAAGGCCATCAGCGCCACCAGCGCGGCCGCCGGCAGCAGCTGCAGCCACAGCGCCGCGTCCAGCGGCGGCAGCGCCAGCGGCAGGCCCAGCGGCGGCAGCGCCCCGACCCGGGCCACGCCCTGCGACGCCGGCGTGAACGCCGACAGCGCCATCGCCGCCGTCAGCAGCAGCAGCGGCGCCAGCCGCGCCAGCAGCTTGGCGCCGACGCGGCGCGTCAGCAGCAGCAGCGCGACGGCCGCACCACCCCAGGCCGCGCTCACCGGGTTGAAGCCGCCCTGCGCGGCCGAGCGCACCAGGTCGGGCAGCGTGAAGCCGGCGGCTGCGCTGCCCAGCAGCACCGGCAGCTGGCTGGCCGCGATCATCAGCGTCGCGCCGTTCTCGAAGCCGCGCAGCGCCGGCACCGACAGCAGGCTGGACAGCGCATCCAGCCGCAGCAGCGCCGCCGCCGCCAGCAACAAGCCCACCTCCGCCGCCAGCACCAGCGCGCCGGCCTCGGCCGACACGCCAGCGGGCAGGCCGGCCAGCGCCTGCGCGATCATCAGCGCCAGCACCGCCACCGGCCCCAGGCCCAGCACCGGGCTGGAGCCCAGCGCCGCATAGGCCAGCAGCGGCAGCAGGCTGGCATACAGGCCCACCTGCGCCGGCAGGCCGGCCAGCATCGCGTAGGCCAGGCTCTGCGGGATCAGCAGCACCGCCACGACCGCGCCAGCGATCAAGTCGGCACGCCAGGTCGACTTCATGTCAGTCATTGCGGCCGGGCCGAGCGCCCGGCCCCACCCAGGCCGGCCCGCTCCTGGCGATGTGCTCGCGGCTGAATCAGGGGCCCCATCAGTCGACCTTGGCGCCCGAGGCCTTGACGACCCGGGCCCACTTGGCCGTCTCGGCGGCGATCAGCGCGGCGAACTCGGCCGCCGTGCCGCCGCCGGCCACGGCGCCCTGGCCCGCCAGCCGCTCGCGCAGCGCGGCCGTGTTGAGGGCCGCGGCGGCCTCGCGCTGCAGCCGTGCCACTTGCTCGGCCGGCTGGCTGGCCGGCGCCAGCAGGCCGAACCAGGAGCTGGCCTCGTAACCCTTCAGCGCCGCGCCGCCGGCCTCGGCCACCGTGGGCAGGTCGGGCACGGCCGGGCTGCGCTGCGCGCTGGTGACCGCCAGCGCCAGCAGCTTGCCGGCCCTGATCTGCGGCAGCGCCGAGGGCAGGTTGTCGAACATCAGGTCCATGTTGCCGGCGATCAGGTCCAGCAGCGCCGGCCCGGAGCCGCGGTAGGGGAAGTGCAGCATGAAGCTGCCGGTCATGGCCTTGAACAGCTCGCCGGCCAGGTGGATGGAGGTGCCGTTGCCGCTGGAAGCCATGTTGAGCCGGCCGGGGTTGGCCTTGGCGACGCGGATTAGGTCGGCCACCGTCTTGATGCCGTGGCGCGCCGCGTTGGCGGGGTTGAGCACCAGCACGTTGGGCACCGCCGCCACCAGCGTGACGGGCGCGAAGTCCTTCACCGGGTCGTAGGGCAGCTTCGGGTACAGCGCCGCGTTGATGGCATGGGTACCGACCGTGCCCATCAGCAGGGTGTGGCCGTCGCCGGCCTTGGCGACCTCGGCCGAGCCGATGTTGCCGCCGGCCCCGGGCCTGTTGTCGACGACGACCGCCTGGCCCAGCCGCTGCTGCAGCTCGGGCGCCAGCGCCCGCGCCAGCAGGTCGGTCGTGCCGCCCGGCGTGAAGGGCACGACCAGGCGGAAGGTCTTGCTGGGCCACGCGGGCTGGGCCAGCGCGGGCAGCGCCACGCTGCCGGCGAGGGCGACGACTTCACGACGGTTGAGCTTCATGGCGGTCTCCATCAGTTGTACGTGTTCGGGCCGGGCGCCGGGCCGCCCCACGCCGGCCCGCGTCCAGCAGGGCCGGACCGGGCGCGGGGCTCACTCTACCGATCGACCTTGACCCCCGACAGCTGCATCACCCGCGCCCACTTGGCCGTCTCGGCGGCCATCAGCGCCGCGAACTCGGACCCGCCGCTGCCATGCACCAGCATGCCACGCGCCATCAGGCGCTCGCGCAGCGCCGGACCGGCCAGCGCCGCGACGCTGTCGCGCTGCAGGCGGGCCAGCTGCTCGGCGGGCTGGCCGCTGGGCACGAACAGGCCGATCCAGGCGCTGGCCTCGTAGCCCTTCAGCGCCGCGCCGCCGGCCTCCTCCATGGTGGGCAGGTCCGGCAGGCCGGGGCTGCGCCGCGCGCTGGTGACGGCCAGCGCCAGCAGCTTGCCGGCCTTGATCTGTGGCAGCGCCGCGGGCAGCGAATCGAACATCAGGTCCATGGTGCCGGCGACGACGTCCTGCTGGGCCGAGGCCGTGCTGCGGTAGGGGAAGTGCAGCAGGTAGGTCTGCGTCAGGCGCTTGAACAGCTCGCCCGCCAGGTGCGAGGGGTTGCCGTTGCCGCCCGAGGCGATGTGCAGCCGGCCCGGCCGCTCCGCGGCGGCCCGTACCAGGTCTGGCAGGCGGCGGATACCCAGCGCCTGCGCGGTGGCCGGGTTGACGACCAGCACCAGCGGCACCGTCGCGACCAGGCACACGGGCGCGAAGTCCTGCACCGGGTCGTAGGGCAGCCGGCGCGACAGCAAGGGGTTGATGACATGGGTGCCGACGCTGCCCATCAGCAGCGTGTGGCCGTCGCTGGCGCTGGCAACCGCGGCGCTGCCGATGTTGCCCTCGGCACCGGGCCGGTTGTCGACGGCGACCGGCTGGCCCAGCCGGCGCTGCAGCTCCGGCGCCAGCAGCCGGGCCGCCTGGTCGGCGCCGCCGCCGGGCCCGTAGGGCACCACGATGCGCAGCGACCGCTGCGGCCAGGCCGGGGCCGCGCCGGGCTGGGCCTGCGCGGCAGAGGCGGCCAGCCAGGCCAGCAGGCCGCGGCGTCGGAGCAGCGGCGCGCTCACGGCGGACCGGCCAGCTGGTTGAGGCGCACCCGGCCGCTGAGGCAGGCGGCATCGAAGTCCTGCAGGATGGCGGCCAGCGTGTCGGTGTCCGGCGCCTCCACGGCGGTGATGCCCACGCCGCGGTTGCGGCCCTCGGCCTTGGCCTTGTAGAGCACCATGTCGGCCCAGTTGACGGCCTGCTCCCAGTGCAGGCGCAGCGCCGGGCCGCTGCCGCCGCCGAGCGGGAAGCTGGCGAAGCCGATCGAGGCCGTGATGCGCAGCGGGCCGTCGGGCGTGGCGACCGGCGCGCTGCCGATGCCGCGCAGCACGCGCTCGGCCATCAGCGCCAGGTCGCGCCCGGGCAGCTCGGGCGCGTAGACGAGGAACTCCTCGCCGCCCCAGCGCACCACCAGGTCGGTGTCGCGCACGGCCGCGCAGATGCGCCGCGCCACCTCGACGATGACCGCGTCGCCCGCCGCATGGCCATGGCGGTCGTTGACGTTCTTGAAATGGTCGATGTCGATCATCATCAGCGCGCCGTGGAAGCCGTCGTCGCCGGCCGCCCGGGCACGCTGGTCCATGACGGCCAGGAAATGGCGGCGGTTGGACAGGTCGGTCAGCGGGTCGCGCTCGCTCTGGGCCCGCAACAGCTGCTGGTTGGCGGTCAGCCGGGCCTGCGCGCGGCGCATGCGCATCAGCGTGACGCCGACCAGCGCGATCGACAGCAGCAGCAGCACCCCCACCGCGACGCCCACCTGCTGGGCCAGCCGGCGGTTGTCCAGCTGCTGGTCCTTGAGCTGCCCGTCGCGCGACAGCAAGTCCAGCGCGCGCTGCTTGGCGGCGCTGTCGTACTTGCGGCGCAGCTCCTCCAGCGCGCTGGCGCGATTGCGCTCGTTGGCGCGGGCGCTGAGTTCACGCTCGTCGCCGAAGGCGGCCAGCGCCTCCTTGTACTGGCCGGCCTCGGCCCAGGTGTCGCCCAGCTCGCGCAGCTCGCGGCTGCGCACCACCAGCTCCGACGGGTCCAGCGGGAACTCGCCGACGCGGGACAGCTCCTGGCGCGCCGCGTCGAACTGGCGCAGCTTGATGTGGGCCACCGCCAGGTTGTGGTGCAGGCCGCGCTCGTAGAGCCGATCGCCGAAGCGCTGCAGCACCGGCAGCGCGCGCAGGCCTGTGGCCAGGGCCTCCTTCAACCGCCCCTGGTGCATCAGCGCATCGACGAGGTTGGCGCGCAGCTGCGCGGCCAGGTGCGGCGCGTCGGCCTGCTCGGCCAGCAGGATGCCGGCCTCGACGGCGCTGCGGGCGGCGCCGATGTCGCGCAGCCGGCTTTCCAGCACGGCTTCGTAGTTGCGCACGCGGGCACTGGCGACGAGGTCGCCCTGGGCCTCGACCTGCGCCGCGCGCACCTCCACGCGCGCAGCGTCGACGCGATCCTGCTGCTGCAGCACGATGGCCAGCATGCCGTGGGTCAGTGCGACGAGATGGCGGTCCTCGCCGGCCCGGGCCAGCGCCAGTGCGCGCCGGCTGCTGGCCTCGGCCTCCAGCATGGCGCCCTGGCCAGACTGCGCGCGCTGCACCAGGCGCAGCGTCTCCCAGGCGGCACGAAAGTCGCATGCGCGCTCCTGCACGGCGCGCGCCTCGTCCCCGGGCGGGCAGTGCCGGTCGAACCCGGCCAGCGCGCGCCCCGCCAGCGAGCCCGCCGGGCGGCCGCTGTGGTCGTGGATGAGGGCGCGCAGCAGCCAGCCGTGGTCCACCCCGTCGGGCCGCGCCATCAGCCGTGCGGCCACCTCGTCGGCCGCGTCGGCGCGGCCCCCGGCCCGCAGCACGCGGCCGCGCGCGAACAGCCAGGCCACCTCGCGCGGCTGGCCCGGCCCGGCATGGGTGGGCCAGCGGCGGTCCAACTCGGCCAGCATGCCGCGCGGGTCGTCGAAGGCGCGGCGCACGACCTGCGCCAGCTGGGCGTTCTCGGCCACCGGGTCGGGTGCGGTCACCGGGTCGGGTGCGGTCACCGGGGCCGCGCGCAGCGGCAGCGCCAGCAGCAGGGCCAGCAGCAGGGCCGGGGCGGCGGCCGCCTTCATGCGCCGGCCGGCTGCACGCCGTCGTCAAGGGGTGCCAGGCCGCTGGCGGCGGGCGCCGCGCCGCCCGGCCCGGCCAGCGCCAGCAGCCCCACGCGGCCTTCGCCCCAGGCTGCCTCCAGGCGCGAGGTCAGCCGGGCCGCCTCGGCGCCGTCCTGCGCGTCCAGGCGCTCGACGCCGTAGGCCTTGTTGCGGCCATGGGCCTTGGCAAGGTAGAGCGCCGTGTCGACCAGGTCGATGGCGCGCTCCCACGACAGCCGCAGCCCGTGCGGCGCCAGCGGCAGCGTGACGAAGCCGATCGACGCGGTGACGGCAATGTGGCGGCCCTCGCAGGCCACCGGGCGGCTGCCCACCAGGTCCAGCAGGCGCTGCGCCAGCTGCGGCGCGAACAGGCCCTCGCGGCTGCGCGCGACGATCAGGAACTCCTCGCCGCCCCAGCGCACGATGAGGTCGTCGTCGCGCACGGCCTCGCGCAGCCGCCGCGCGATCTCGATCAGCACGACATCGCCGGCCGCATGGCCGAAGCCGTCGTTGATGCGCTTGAAATGATCCACGTCCACCAGGAACACGCTGGCCGCCAGGCCCTCGCCGCCGGACAGGCTGCGGATGGCGGCCTGGAAATGACGGCGGTTGGCGAGGCCGGTGAGGGGGTCGGTCTCGCTCTGGCGCTTCAGCGACGCGTTGCTGTGCGCCAGCGCCTCGTTGGTGCGGCGCACGCGGCGGAAGGCCTGGTACAGCAGCCCCAGCGACACCAGCACGCAGCCGCCCAGCGCGGCCCACAGCATCAGCGCGAGGTTGCGCTGCTGCACCTGCTCGGCCTTGAGGGCGTTGTCGCGGTTGAGCAGCTCGATGTCGCGGGCGCGCTGCTCGGCGTCCTGGCGCTCCTGAGCCTCCAGCAGCAGCTGGCGCGTCTCGTCGCGCAGCACGCGGTCGGCCATGCGGCGGTGCTCCTGGTAGGCCGTGACCGCGCCGGCCAGGTCGCCGGCACGCTCCAGGAAGGCGGCCAGTTCCTTCCAGCCGTCCAGCGCATAGGTCAGCGAGCCCTGCTGCTCGTCCAGCGTGATGCCGGCGCGCACATCCTCGCGGCCATCGGCGACGCGGCCCAGCGCGATCTTGGCCAGCCCGATGTTGGACCGCGCCACGCTCTCGGCGCTGAAGTTGCGCGTGGCGCGGGCCAGCGGCAGCGCCATCTCGGCCAGCTCCAGCGCGCGCGCCGGGCGGCGCTGGCGCAGGTGGTAGTCGGCCAGATTGCCCAGCACCAGCGCGCGCACCGAGTCGGCGCCGGCCAGCGTGGCGTGCTCCAGCGCGTCGGAGTAGGCCTGCAGCGTGATGCTGGAGTCGGCGTCGTCCGCATGCACGATGCCGCGCATGGTGTGCACCTGGTTCAGCGTCATCGGGTCGGGGTCCTTCAGCGCCTCGGCGAGCGCCTGGGCGACGATCTGGCGGGCCCGCGCCGGCGTGTCGGCGCGCAGCGTCGTGTAGGCCAGGTCCACCAGCGTCAGCGCGACCCGCCAGGGCTGGCCGGTCTGCTCGGCCAGCCGCAGCGCACGGTGGCCCTGCGTCAGCGCGGCATCCAGCTCGCCGGTGTCGCTGCTCAGCGCGGCCAGCGAGCGTTCATGGCGCCAGCGATGCACCAGGCCGGCCGCGTTGACCCAGGCCGGGTCCACCGCCGCCAGCTGCTTGCGGGCCTCGCGGATGTCGCCATGCGAGCGCAGGTATTCGGACTGCACGCCGGCCGCGGCCAGCCGCGCGTCGGCGCGGCGCGAGGCGTCGGGCCAGTCGCGCAGCTGCTGCGCGATCTGGTCGCTCAGCGCGCGGTCGCGTGCGGCGGCGGCCAGCAGGCCGCGCAGCGCCAGCACGTCCAGCTGGCTGGCGCGGCCGCCCGGCAGGCGGGCCCCGAGGGCGCGCAGCTCCTGCTCGTACTGCGCCGGCTTGGCGCGCATGGCGCGCTCGACGCGGTCCAGCTCGCGGGCGAGTTCGGCCGCCCCCGCGGCCGAGGCGGTCGCCGCGGGGCCGCCGGCGGCACCCGGGCCGCCGTCGCCCGCCGGCGAGCAGGCGCAAAGCGCGAGCGCGGCCAGCGCCGCGCACAGCGTTGATCGTCGAGCCTGGGGTGGATGCATCGCGGTGGCAGGAACCTGAAGTCCCGAACCGCTCATTTCAGCGCGGTTGCGCCGCGCCGCCGCGCAGGCCGGCCCCAAGAGCGTTGAAATTCCACGCCGGCCGCCGCCGCGCCCTCAGGCGGCCCGGCCCTGGTAGCCGCGCGGCACCGCGCCGAGCAGGCGGCGCGTGTATTCCTCACGCGGCGCCTGGATCAGCGCCTGCGTGGGGGCCTGCTCGACGACGTCACCGTTGCGCATCACCAGCACCTCGTCGGCGATGAACTTGACGACCGCCAGGTCGTGGCTGATGAAGATGTAGCTGAGGCCGAACTCGTCCTGCAGGTCCTTCAGCAGGTTCAGCACCTGGGCCTGCACCGACACGTCCAGCGCCGACACCGCCTCGTCCAGCACCAGCACCTCGGGCTGCAGCGTCAGGCAGCGCGCGATCGCGATGCGCTGGCGCTGGCCGCCGGAGAACTCGTGTGGGTACTTGGCCATCGCGCTGTCGTCCAGGCCCACCCGGCGCAGCAACGCCACCGCGCGCGCCTCGCGCTCGGCGGTGTCCTTGCCGATGCCGTGGATCTCCATCGGCTCGCGCAGCGTCTGCGCGATGGTGAAGCGCGGGTTCAGCGACGCATAGGGGTTCTGGAACACCACCTGGATGCGGCGGCGCATCTGCTGCCAGTCGGCGCCGCTCATCTTCAGCAGGTCGCGGCCTTCGAACATCACCTGCCCGCCGGTGGGCTCATGCAGGCGCAGCAGCGTCAGGCCCATGGTGGTCTTGCCCGAGCCCGACTCGCCCACGACGCCCAGCGTGTGGCCCTTGCGCAGCTTGAAGCTGACGCCCTTGACGGCCTGGAACTCGCGCTTGCCGAACAGCCCCTGCTTGAGCCAGAAGCTCTTCTTCAGCCCGGTGACCTCCATCACGACGGGCGCGCTGTCGTCCTTGACGGCGGCGGTGTTGGCGGCGGCGCGGCCGGCGATGTGGTCGTCGATGACCATCAGCCGCGCCGGGTTCTCGGTCAGCGACGGCCGACAGGCCAGCAAGGCCTTGGTGTACGCGTCCTGCGGGTCATTGAAGATCTGCGCCACCGGCGCGTTCTCGCGCACCTGGCCGTGGCGCATGACGACGACCTGGTCGGAGATCTCGCCGACCACGCCCAGGTCGTGCGAGATGAACAGCAGGCTCATCTTGTGGCTTTCCTTCAGCCGCGCCATCAGCTCCATGACCTGGCGCTGGATGGTCACGTCCAGCGCGGTGGTGGGCTCGTCGGCGATCAGCAGCTTCGGGCTGCAGGCCAGCGCCACGGCGATCATCACGCGCTGCTGCTGGCCGCCGGACATCTCGTGCGGGTAGGCCTTCAGGCGCCGGGCGGGCTCGGGAATGCCCACCTCGTGCAGCAGCTCCTCGGCCCGCACCAGCGCCTGGCGGCGCGTCATGCCCATGTGCTTGACCAGCGGCTCGCAGATCTGCGTGGCGACGTTGAACACCGGGTTCAGCGAGCTCATCGGGTCCTGGAACACGCAGGCGATGTCCTTGCCGCGTATGCCCTGCAGCTCGGCGGTCGAGGCCTGCAGCAGGTCGCGACCCTGGAACAGCACGGCCCCGGTGCGCTCGGCGTTGCTGGGCAGCAGGTTGAGGATGGACATGGCCGTCACGCTCTTGCCCGAACCCGACTCGCCCACCAGCGCGACGGTGCTGTTCTCCGGCACGTCGAAGCTGACGCCCTTGACGGCCAGCTGGCGCTGCATGACGCCCGCCGTCTTGCCCATGCGGAAGGCGACCTTGAGGTCTTGGATGCTCAACAACATAAATGCCCTAGTCGGTTGGGGTCAGAGCTACTCGCTTCGCTCGGGCGGCCTGACCCGCAATTACTCAAGACCGCGCAGCTTGGGGTCGAGGGCGTCGCGCAGCGCATCCGTGAACAGCGCGAACGCGGTGACGAACACGGCCATGAAGGCCGCCACCACGGCCAGCTGCCACCAGTAGCCCAGGATCAGCTCGTTCTGAGCCTCGGCCAGCATGGTGCCCCAGGACACCTGGTCCACGCCCACGCCCAGGCCCAGGTAGCTGAGGATGACCTCGCTCTTGATGAAGCTCACCACATGCAGCGACAGCTGCACCAGCGCCACGTGCGACACGTTGGGCAGGATGTGCTTGAACATGCGCGAGGCCTGCGAGGCGCCGATGGCCTCGGCCGAGCGCACGTATTCGCGCACCCGGTGCTTCATGAACTCGGCGCGCACCAGGCGGTAGATGCCGGTCCAGCCGGTCAGCGCCAGGATCAGCACGACCGAGCCGACGCCGCGGTGGAAGATGGCCGCGAACGCGAACACCAGCAGGATGCTGGGGATGGCGGTGAAGACGTTGTAGACCCACTCCAGCAGGTCGCCCACCTTGCCGCCGAAGAAGCCCGAGACGGCGCCCAGCAGCGTGCCGATCAGCGTGGCGACCACGGCCGCCGCCAGGCCCACGACGATGGACACCTCGGCGCCCTTGATGACCTTGGCCAGCACGTCGCGGCCCAGGCGGTCGCCGCCCAGCGGCAGCGTCTCGGCGCGCACCACCTCGTCGGTCTTGAAGGCCTTGGCGCGCTCGGCCCATTCGGCATAGCGCGGCGCCAGCGGGTCGATGTCCGACAGGTCGACGTTGGGGCCCTTGGGCACGGCGATGACGCCGGTGTCCTCGGCCGGCTGCGGGCCCAGCAGCGTGGGCGGCGCGTTCGGCACGCCGATCTCCTTTTGCCAGCCGGAGGCGACGAGGTCGGTCGCGGCCAGCAGCACCAGCAGCAGGAAGGCGCCGACGATCCACATCGACACGACGCCGACGCGGTCGGTCTTCAGGCGCCGCCACGCGGCCGCCCAGACGCCGCCGCTGGCAGCGCCGGCCGCCGCGGCGGGAACAGGGGGATGGGTCATCGCGTTCACTTCAGCACCACGCGCGGGTCGACCAGCTTGTAGAGCACGTCGACGAGGAGGTTGACCGTCATCGTCAGCGCGGCCAGGTAGATGGCGAAGGCCTGGATGACCGGGTAGTCACCGCGGTTGACGGCCAGCAGCAGCTCGCGGCCCAGGCCCGGGATGGAGAAGAACACCTCGATCAGGAAGCTGCCCACCAGCACGCCCGGCAGCAGCACCGACACGTTGGTCAGGATGGGGATCATCGCGTTGCGCAGCACATGCTTGAGCAGCACGGTGCCCTCGGTCATGCCCTTGGCGCGCGCGGTGCGCACGTAGTCGTGGCCGATCTCGTCGAGGAAGAAGCTGCGGTACAGCCGGATCTGCGGCGCCATCGACACCGCCACGGCCACCAGCACCGGCAGCGGCGCGTAGGTGGTGAGGTTGGTCCAGTGGCTGCTGGTCCAGCCCTGCACCGGGAACCAGCCCAGCCGGAACGCGAACACGTACTGCGCCAGGATCACATAGACCAGCAGCGAGATGGACACCGCCACGGTGCTGCAGATCATCACGGCGCGGTCGGTCAGGCTGCCGCGCACGGTGGCCACGGCCAGCGCGAACGGGATGGCCAGCAGCACCTCCAGCACCAGGATGGGCAGCGTGACGGTCAGCGTGGCCGGCAGCCGCGTCGCGAACAGGTTGGCGACCGGCTCGTTGGTGGCCCAGCTCTTGCCCCAGTCGAAGGTCACGATCTGCTTCAGGAAGATCAGCAGCTGCTCCCAGACGGGCTTGTTCAGGCCCAGCTGCTCGCGGATGGCCTCGATCTGCTCGGGGCTGGCGTTCAGGCCGCCCAGGATGATGGCCGGGTCGCTGCCGAAATACTTGAACAGGAAGAACACCAGCAGCACGACCCCGAGCAGGGTCGGGATCATCTGCCACAGGCGTCGGACGAGATAGGCCGCCATTCAGGACTCCAACGGGGCGCCAGAAACCACGAACCCCGCATCGCTGCGGGGTTGCACGAGAAAACGGGGCGGAGTCTATGCGAGCGCGCAGGCCCCTCGCCCCGGCGGTTTCACTAGACTGCGCGACTTCTCCGCCGCCCCCGCCCACTGCAATGAAGCCGTCCTTCCTGTTGCCGCTGCTGCTGACCCTCGCCCTGGGCGCCTCCCCGGCCCTGAGTGCGGCGCCGGCCAAGGTGCTGCGCTATGCCTTCAAGGTGGCCGAGACCGGCTTCGACCCGGCGCAGATCAGCGACAGCTACTCCAAGGCCGTGGCCGCCGGCATCTTCGATGCGCCGCTGGAGTACGACTTCAGCGCCCGGCCGTTCAAGCTGCGGCCCTCCACGCTGGCCGGGATGCCCGAGATCAGCGCGGACTTCAAGACCATCACGATGCGCGTGAAGCCGGGCATCTACTTCTCGGACGACCCGGCCTTCAAGGGCAGGAAGCGCGAGCTGACGGCGGCCGACTACGTCTACAGCGTCAAGCGCCACTACGACCCCCGCTGGAAGAGCCCCAACCTCTATCTGCTGGAGAACGTGAAGATCCTCGGCCTGTCGGAGCTGCGCACGCAGCTGATGAAGGCCAGGAAGCCGTTCGACTACGACCGCGAGGTCGAGGGCCTGAAGACGCTGGACCGCTATACCTTCCAGATCAGGCTGGGCGTGGCCGACCCGCGCTTCGTCTACCAGTTCAGCGACGCCGGCTTCCTGGGCGCGATGGCGCGCGAGGTGGTGGAGTTCTACGGCGACAAGATCATGGAGCACCCGGTGGGCACCAACGCCTTCCGGCTGGCCGAGTGGCGGCGCAGCTCCCGCATCGTGCTGGAGAAGAACCCCAACTACCGCGAGGTGCGCTACGCCGAGACGGCGCCGCCCGACGCCAGCGACAAGCTCAAGGCCGAGGTGGCCGCGCTGCAGGGCCGGCCGCTGCCGCTGGTGGACCGCGTGGTCATCGACATCATCGAGGAGGCCCAGCCACGCTGGCTGTCCTTCCTGCGCGGCCAGGCCGATGTCATCGAGGAGGTACCCATCGACTTCGCCGGCGTGGCCATGCCGGGCAACCACCTGGCGCCCAACCTGGCCAAGCAGGGCATCACGATGACGCGCTACCCGCGGGCCGACATCGCGCTGAGCTACTTCAACATGGAGGACCCGGTGGTGGGCGGCTACACGCCCGAGAAGATCGCGCTGCGCCGCGCGATCAACCTGGCGGTCGACCTGGACAAGGAGATCCGCCTGGTGCGCCGCGGCCAGGCGCTGATGAGCCAGGGGCCCATCCCGCCGGTGGCCTTCGGCTACGACCCGGCCTTCAAGTCGGAGATGACGGAGCACAGCCTGCCCAAGGCCAAGGCGCTGCTGGACCTGTACGGCTATGTCGACCGCGACGGCGACGGCTGGCGCGAGCAGCCCGACGGCCAGCCGCTGTCCATCGAGTACTCGACGCTGGCCGACGGCGAGCGCCGCCAGCTGGCCGAGCTGTGGCAGAAGAGCATGGACGCCCTGGGCATCCGCATCCGCTTCAAGATCGGCAAGTTCCCCGAGCAGCTCAAGGCCGCCAACGCCGGCAAGCTGCAGATGTGGGCCGTCGGCTGGGTCGGCACCACGCCCGACGGCGACACCTTCCTGGCGCTGGGCTCCAGCGCCGCCAAGGGCAAGGCCAACAAGCCGCGCTTCGAGCTGCCGGCCTACGAGGCCCTGTACGAGAAGCAGAAGTCCCTGCCCGACGGCCCCGAGCGCCAGGCGCTGATGCAGGAGGCACAGCGCCTGCTGGTGGCCTACGCGCCGTACAAGTTCCACGTGCACCGCATCTGGACCGACATGGCCCAGCCCTGGGTCAAGGGCTACAGCCGCAACATCTTCGTGCGCGACTTCTGGAAGTACATCGACATCGACGCCGCCGCGCTGCCGAAAGCCCACTGAGCCCCCGATGAAACACCTGCTTGCCGCGCTGGCCGCCTGCGCCGCGCTGATCGCCCCGGCCGGCGCCGCCGACCCCGCGCCGGCCGCGTCACCGGCGCCCGTCAAGACGCTGCGTTATGCCTTCATGGTGGCCGAGACCGGCTTCGACCCGGTGCGGCTGTCCGACATCTACTCGCGCGCGGTGACGGCCCACATCTTCGAGAGCCTGTACACCTACGACCCGCTGGCGCGGCCGACGCGCATCGTGCCGCTGATCGCCGCGGGCGAGCCCGAGATCAGCGCCGACTACAAGACCTTCACGATCCGCATCCGGCCCGGCATCCACTTCGCCGACGACCCGGCGTTCAAGGGCGGCAAGCGCGAGGTCACGGCGCAGGACTTCGTCTACAGCATCAAGCGCTACGCCGACCCGGCCAACAACGCCCAGGGCTGGATCAGCTACGAGGACGCCGGCCTGGTCGGGCTGGCCGAGCTGCGCAGCAGGGTCATCAAGTCGCGCCAGCCGTTTCCGTACGACACCGAGGTGGAAGGCGTGAAGGCGCTGGACCGCTACACGCTGCGCGTGAAGACGCGCGAGCCGCGGCCGCGGCTGGTCGAGTCCATCTTCGCCGGCAACGACCTGTACGGTGCGGTGGCGCGCGAGGTGGTGGAGTTCTACGGCGACAAGATCATGGAGCACCCGGTCGGCACCGGGCCCTTCGTGCTGAAGAGCTGGCGGCGCAGCTCGCAGCTGGTGCTGGAGCGCAACCCCGGCTACCGCGAGCGCCACTACGAGGCCCGGCCCGCCGCCGACGACGCCGAGGCGCAGGCCATCCTGGCGAAGTTCAAGGGCCGCCGCCTGCCCATCATCGACCGCGTGGTCATCGACATCATCGAGGAGCGCCAGCCGCGCTGGCTGGCCTTCCTGGCCAACGAGCACGACTTCATCGAGCGGGTGCCGGAGGAGTTCATCACCCAGGCCGCACCGGGCGGCAAGCTGGCGCCCCACCTCGCCAGGCGCGGCATGCAGGCCCTGTTCACGCTGGCGCCCGACGTCACGCTGACCTGCTTCAACATGGACGACCCGGTGGTGGGCGGCATGGCGCCCGAGAAGGTGGCGCTGCGCCGCGCGCTGTCGCTGGCCTACGACGTGCGCAAGGAGATCGAGTCCGTGCGCCGCGGCCGCGCGGCGCCGGCGCAGAGCCCGCTCAAACCGCACACCACCGGCTACGACCCGGCCTTCAAGAGCGAGATGAGCGACTTCGACCCGGCCCGCGCCAAGGCGCTGCTGGACCTGTACGGCTACGTGGACCGCGACGGCGACGGCTGGCGCGAGCTGCCCGACGGCAGCCCGCTGGTGCTGACCCGCAACAGCCAGTCCGACTCGCTGTCGCGCGCGGTCGATGCGCTGTGGGACACCTCGCTGCGCGCCATCGGCGTGCGCATGAAGCTCAAGATCCAGCAGTGGCCCGAGAACCTGAAGGCCGCCCAGGCCGGCAGCTTCCAGATGTGGCCGGTGGGCTCGACCGCCTCGCAGCCCGACGGCCAGGGCATCCTGCAGCGCTACTACGGCCCGGCCAGCGGCACGCAGAACCTGCCGCGCTTCAAGGACGCCCGCATGGACGCCCTCTATGACCGCATGCAGACGTTGCCCGACGGCCCCGAGCGCGAGGCGCTGTTCCACGAGGCCAAGCGGCTGGCCGTGACCTACATGCCCTACAAGGTGCATGTGCACCGCATCCTGACCGACATCGAGCAGCCCTGGATGACGGGCTACCGCCGGCCGCTGTTCTGGCTGGACTTCTGGCAGTACATCGACATCGATCCCGCGCGGCAGCCCGTCCGTTGAAATCCGCGGGCGCGTCCCACAGATTCGACGGCCTGTCGCAAGCCGCTGGCTCCGCGCTGCCGCGCCGCTAGGCTTCGCCCCATCAACCCCGAAAGGACTGCGAGATGAACGACGCCGACGAACTCAACAAGCTGGCCGACCTGCACGCCCGCGGCGTGCTCAGCGACGAGGAATTCGCCAAGGCCAAGGCCCGGGTGCTGGGCGGCCAGCCGTCGGGTGCCTACGGCACGGGCGCCGCGCCCGGCCCCAACGTGGGCGCCGTCAACGGCCTGCGCCGCAGCCGGCTGGACCGCTGGATCGGCGGCGTCTGCGGCGGCATCGCCCGCGCCACCGGGCTGGACTCCTGGGTCTGGCGGCTGATCTTCACGGTGCTCTTCCTGGCCTTCGGCAGCGGCATACTCGTCTACATCCTGCTCTGGATCTTCGTTCCGGAGGAATAACGGAGGCCGCCAGGCCGACCCCTCAAGCGACTGCCACGGATCCGGCTTTGCCGGGCCGCTGGCAGTGCCCCCTTGAGGGGGCGGCCGTCAGGCCGTAGGGGGTGGTCTCATGAAACAACTCGCGGGGCTCGACGCCAGCTTCCTTTACCTGGAAACGCCGCAGATGCCCATGCATGTCGGCGCGCTGCACCTGCTGGAGCTGCCGGCCGGCTACGACGGCGACTATGTGGAGGACCTGCGCGAGCACATGCGCGTGCGCATGCCGCTGCTGCCCGCGCTGCGCCGCCGGCTGGAGGCGATGCCGCTGGCGCTGTCCAACCCCGGCTGGGTGGACGCCGACCCCGACCTCGAACAGCACATCGTCGAGATCGCACTGCCGTCCGTGAACGGCCAGGGCGCCGGCATGGCCGAGCTGGAGGCCCAGGTCGGCGCGCTGCACCCGGTGCTGCTGGACCGCGGCCGCCCGCTGTGGAAGTTCCATGTCTTCACCGGCCTGGCGCCCGGCCCCGACGGCGAGGTGCGCGTGGGCCTGTACACCCAGCTGCACCATGCGGCGGTGGACGGCCAGGCCGCGGTCGCGCTGGCGCAGGTCATCCTGGACCTCAACCCCGAGCCGCGCGCCGTCGAGACGCTGGCGGCGCGCGGCCGGCAACGCGGCCGGCTGGGCACCGTGGGCATGCTGCGCGCCGCCGTGTCGCAGCAGTGGCGGCAGACCGTCAAGCTGGCGCGCTCGCTGCCCGGCTCGGCCAGCGTGCTGGGCCACATGGCCATCGGCTACGTCGGCGGCGCGGCCGCCGGGGCCTCGCTCGACAAGCTGCGCCGCCTGCTGGCCGACGTCGCCGCGCAGACCGGCGCGCTGGTGCGCGGCCAGGCCTCGGTGGCGGGCCTGGGGCCGGCACCGCGCACCCGCTTCAACGTCAGCCTGTCGGCGACGCGCTCGTTCGCTGGCGTCACGCTGCCGCTGGCCGACCTGCACCGCACGCGGCGCCGCCATGGCGCCAGCCTCAACGACGCGGTGCTGTTCGTCATCGGCGGCGCGCTGCGGCGCTTCCTGACCAAGCATGGCCCGCTGCCGCGCAAGCCGCTGATCGCGGCCGTGCCGGTGTCCACCCGCGCCGCCGGCGACGCCACGTCCAACACCCAGGCCACCATGACGCTGATGAGCCTGGGCACCCACCTCGCCAGCCCCGCCGAGCGGCTGGCGCATGTGATGGCGTCCAGCCGCTCCATGAAGGCGCAGATGGCCCAGCTCAAGAGCCTGATGCCCACCGACTTCCCGAGCCTGGGCATCCCCTGGCTGATGCAGGCCGGCGCCATGCTGTACGGCCGCGCCCGGGTGGCCGAGAAGCTGCCGGTGGTGGCCAACCTGGTGATCTCCAACGTGCCGGGGCCGCAGGCACCGCTGTACCTGGCCGGCGCCCGCATGCTGACCAACTACCCCGCCTCCATCGCCGTGCACGGCCTGGCGCTGAACGTGACGGTGCAGACCTACGACCAGTCGCTGGACATCGGCCTGATGGCCTGCGGCGAGGCGCTGCCCGAGACCGCCGAGCTGGCGGCCTACGTGGAGGCGGCGTTCATGGAGTTCCAGGCCCTGCCCGAGCCCGCGCCGGTGGCCCGCAAGGCGGCTGCCAAGAAGACGCCGGCCCGACCGGCCGCCGCGCGCAAGACCCCTGCCAAAGCGGCCGCGGGCAAGAAGAAGCCCGTCACCCCGGCGACACGCCGCACTGGGGCAAGCCCAGCCCGGAAGCGCGCCCCGGCTGGCTAACATCGCGCCACGCCGCGCCGGCCCCGCGCCTGCGCGCTCCGCTACCGATCCCGCACCGTCGCATGCCCGCCTCCCGCTCGCCGCGCTTCTCGCGCTGGCAGTCCACCCCCGACGCCGTCAACCCCGAGGGGTCCGACCTGCGCGCCCCCAATGCCTGGCTGCTGATGCTGGAGGGCCGCGCACCCTGGGAGTACATGGCGCTGCTCGCCAGCCTGCCCTGGCTCAAGCGGCTGCCGCAGGGCGACGGGCACCCGGTGATGGTGTTCCCGGGCCTGGGCGCCAACGACCTGACCACCGCGCCGCTGCGCGCGCTGCTGGGCTCGCTGGGCTATGCCACACAGCCCTGGGGCCAGGGCTTCAACTTCGGCCCGCGTGCCGGCGTGCTGGACCGCATCCAGGCCGACCTGCAGGCGCTGCAGCGCCGCCATCACCGCAAGGTCAGCCTGATCGGCTGGAGCCTGGGCGGCCTCTACGCCCGCGAACTGGCCAAGGCATGCCCCGACCTCGTGCGCTGCGTCGTCACGCTGGGCACGCCGTTCACGGGCCACCCGCGCGCCACCAACGCCTGGCGCTTCTTCGAGCTGGTCAGCGGCCATTCGGTCAGCGACCCGCAGCTGATCGAACAGCTGCGCACGCCGCCCGCCGTGCCCACCACGTCCATCTACTCGCGCACCGACGGCGTGGTGGCCTGGCGCTGCAGCGTCAACGAGCCCTCGCCGCTGGCCGAGAACATCGAGGTGCATGCCAGCCACATCGGCCTGGGGCTGAACCCGCTGGCGCTGTACGCGCTGGCCGACCGGCTGGCGCAGCCCGAGGGCCACTGGGCCCACTTCGAACCCAAGGGCGCGCGGCGCTGGTTCTACCGCACGCCCAAGCGCGCCGAGTAGGCCCGCCGCGCGGCCGCGTGCTGCCGAGCCTGTATGGTTACGGCCTGAGCCCCAAGGAACCGACATGCAACACCACACCCTCGCCGCCGAAGACAAGGCCGCCAAGAAAGACGCTCCCGAGAAGCAGGAAGAGCAGCTGCTGTTCAAGAGCCGCTACGTGATGGTCTTCGGCGAGATCGACGACAAGATGGCGCTGGCCACCTGCCGCCGCCTGCTGGCGCTGAGCCAGGAGTCCGACGCGCCGATCACGCTGCTGATCTCCAGCCCCGGCGGCCATGTGGAAAGCGGCGACGCCATCCACGACATGATCCGCTTCGTGCGCGCACCGGTCACCGTGGTCGGCACCGGCTGGGTGGCCAGCGCCGGCACCCACATCTACCTGGCCGTGCCCAAGGCGCGCCGGCTGGCGCTGCCCAACACGCGCTTCATGATCCACCAGCCCGCCGGCGGCGCCGGGGGCCAGGCCAGCGACATCGCCATCCAGGCCAAGGAGATCCTGCGCGCCCGCGAGCGCCTGGCCGCCACCATCGCCCGCGAGACCGGCCAGCCGCTGGAGCGCGTGCGCGTGGACATCGAGCGCGACTTCTGGATGAGCACCGACGAGGCGATCGCCTACGGCCTGGTGTCGCACGTCATCGAGCGCCAGACGGACCTCCCGGGCTGATCGCCCGGCGGCGCCGCGCCCCTCAAGCATGCAGGTCTCCGCCAACGGCGTCCGCATCGAGGTCGACCTCCACGGCCCGGACAGCGGCGAGCCGCTGCTGATGATCATGGGCCTGGGCATGCAGCTCATCGCCTGGCCCGACGGGCTGGTGAGCGAGCTGGTGGCGCGGGGCTTTCGCGTCATCCGCTACGACAACCGCGACATCGGGCATTCGGAGGGCTTCGACCACCTGGGCCCGCCCAACCTGCCACTGGCCGCGCTGCTGCACACGCTGCGGCTGCCGCTGCAGGCGCCCTACCAAATCGCCGACCTGGCGCGCGATGCGGTTGGCGTGCTGGATGCGCTGGGCATCGCGCAGGCGCATGTCTGCGGCGCCTCGATGGGCGGCATGATCGCCCAGCACCTGGGCTTCGCCCATGCCGCGCGGGTGAAGAGCCTGACGCTGATGATGACCACCAGCGGCCACCGCAGCCTGCCCAAGGAAAGCCTGCAGGTGCGCCGCGCGCTGCTGTCGCGGCCACGGCGCGGCGCCACGCCGGCCGAGAAACTGGACAACCTGCTCGACCATTACGTGCGGCTGTACGGCCTGATCGGCAGCCCCGGCTACCGCACCGAGCCGGCGCTGCTGCGCGAGCGCATCGCCCATGGCGTGAAGCGCTCGTTCCGGCCGCAGGCAGTGGCGCGCCAGCTGGTGGCCATCGTGGCGGACCGCCACCGCGCCGAGCGCCTGTCGCGCATCACGGCGCCCACGCTGGTCATCCATGGCGAGCATGACCCGCTGATCCCGGTGGCGGCCGCGCACGACCTGGCGCGGCGCATCCCGCAGGCGCAGCTGGAGATCATCCCCGGCTGGGGCCACGACCTGCCCGAGCCGCTGTGGCCGCGGCTGGCCGATGCGGTGGCCCGGGTGGCCGGCCAGGGCTGACGCGGCGGCGCCGGCCCGGCGGCGGCGTCAGTGGGCGTGGCCGTGGCCGGCCGCCGGCGCGGCACCACGCGCCTCGGCCTTGATCTCGACCGTCTGGCGCTGCTTGTCGTCGCCTTCGACGGTCAGCGTCAGCGGCACGGCCTCACCGACCTTGATGGGGCGCTGCAGGCCCATCAGCATGACGTGGTAGCTGCCTGGCTTGAGGGCCACGGCCTGGCCCGCCGGCAGCGGCAGCGCGTCGACGGCGCGCATCTTCATGACGCCGTCGACCATCTTCATCTCGTGGATCTCGACCGAGGCCGCCAGCGGCGAGCTGGCCGCCACCACCTTGACCGCCCGGGCAGCGGTCAGCTGCATGAAGGCGCCGGTGGCCTTCTGCGGCTCCACGGTGGCGCGCACCCAGGGGTCGTCGACCTTCACGACGGGGGGCTGGGCCTGGGCAGCGGCCAGGGACAGGAGCAGGGCGGAAGCAAGCAGCAGACGGCGCATGGTGGGCAACTTCAACAACGGGCCCCCATTGTGCGCAGACCGGCCGCATGGGGCGCGGGGGCGGCCGGCCGCCTCGACTCACGGACGCGGCGGCCCTGCGGCTCAGCGCATCACGATCAGCTGGACACGCCGGTTCGTGCTGCGCCCTTCGCGGCTGTTGTTGTCGGCCAGCGGTGCAGTTTCGCCGTAGCTGATCGTCGCCATGCGCGCCAGCGGCAGGCCGGCGCGGGCCAGGTGCATGCGCACGGCTTCGGCCCGCTTGAGGCCCAGCTGCTGGTTGACCGCGTCGCTGCCGCTGGCGTCGGTGTGGCCCTGGATTTCGACGAACACCGGCTGGTTGTCGGCCTTGAGCCTGGCGACGAGCTGGTCGAGCTCCTGGCCGGCCTGCGCGGTGAGCTGGGCGCGGCCCGCGCTGAACCTGATCTTGTCGTCGGTCAGCACGGTGCTCATCAGCAGGCCCGGCGGCTTGGGCAGGTTGGCGGCGGCCTGGGCGCGCGCCGCGGCCTCCTTCTCCAGGGTCACGATGCGCGCCTCGCTGCCCTGCAGCCGGCCGTCCAGGGCCTTGAGGCCGTCGTCATGCGCCTGCACGCGGGTGCCGAGGCCGTCCACACCGGTCTGCACGGGGGCGACGGTCTCCCGGACGAATTCCTTGGTGGCGCAAGCGCTCAGCAACAGCACGCTGCTGGCGACGATCAGGGGGGAAAGCCTCGACATCGATGGACTCCTGGAACATGAAAGAGCTGCGACTCTAGGCATCCTGCCGGGGCAAACGTACCGAGCTGTCAGCAATCCTTGCGCCGTTAACCGGGCTCAACAAAGCCTTACCGTTGTGCACGGCACCGCGCGCCGGCCGACCCCGGGCTTGACCATACTGTCCACGTGTACTATCGTACTAGTACACATTGGCAGTACTGCATGGACCCGACGCATTTCGTCCAGATCAACACCGGCTCGCCCGAGCCCATCTACCGCCAGCTCATCGAGCAGGTGAAGCGCCGCGTGGCGGCCGGGCAGCTGAGGGCCGGCGACGAGATCCCGTCGGTGCGCGAGCTGGCGCAGGCGCTGGCGGTCCACCCCATGACCATCTCCAAGGCCTATTCGCTGCTGGAGGCCGAGGGCGTGCTGGAGCGCCGGCGCGGGCTGTCGATGGTGGTGGCGGCGCAGCACCGGCGCGCCCAGCCGGCGGCCGACCGCGTCGAGCTGCTGCGCCCGACGCTGGAGAAGGCCGCCGCCGAGGCCCGCCAGCTGGCGCTGCCCGCGGCCCAGGCGCTGCAGCTGTTCAAGACCATCCTTGACGAGGACCCGGCATGACCCATTTCCCTCACACCGAGACGCCCAGCGCCGAGCTGCGCGGCGTGCACCTCGCCTACCCCCGCGGCGACACCGTGCTGAACGGCCTGGACTGGCAGCTGCTGCCCGGCCAGGTGGTGGGCCTGCTGGGCCGCAACGGCGCCGGCAAGACCACGCTGCTGGAGGCGCTGCTGGGGCTGCGCGAACCGCAGGCCGGCCGCGTCACGCTGTTCGGCCAGGACGTGCAGTCGCTGAACGACGCCGCCCGCGCCCGCATCGGCTACGTGCCGCAGCAGAGCGACCTGTTCGAGGCCTTCACCGCCACGCAGCTGCTGGCCTATTTCCGCAGCTTCTACCCGCGCTGGAACGAGGCGCGCGTGGAGGGCCTGCTGTCGCGCTGGGACATCCCGCGCGACAAGCCGGTGCGCAAGCTGTCGGGCGGCCAGCAGCAGCGCCTGTCCATCATCCGCGCGCTGGCCCATGAGCCCGACCTGCTGGTGCTGGACGAGCCCGTCGCCAGCCTGGACCCGGTGGGCCGCCGCGACTTCCTGCGCGAGCTGGTCGAGCAGGTGCTGGACCGCGGCACGACGGTGGTGTTCTCCACCCACATCCTGTCCGACCTGGAACGCGTGGCCTTCAACCTGGCCTTCCTCAGCGGCGGGCGCATCAGCGTGCAGGCGCCGCTGGACGAGCTGCTGGAGCAGGTGCGCGCGTTCACGGGCACCACCACGGAGCTGGCCGGCCTGCTCGACCGGCTGGGCGCCCGGCCGCTCAAGCGCACGCCGCTGGATGCCGGCCGCGAGCGGGTGCTGGCGCGGCTGCCGGCGGGCGTGGCGGCGCCGGGTGACGCCGAGCCGGTCAACCTCGAAGGCCTGTTCGCGGAGCTGACCTGATGCGCGCCGCCACCACCCGCGCCGTGCTGCTGGCGCCCTGGCAGCAGCGCGACCGCGACGCACCCTGGCCGCGCCGGCTGCTGGCGGCCGCCGCTCTGCTGGCCTGCGCAGCCACCGCGGCCCTGGTGCCGGGCAGCGGCCGCGCCATCGCGGTGGGCGGCGGCGGCCTGCTGCTGCTCGGCCTGTGGATGGCCCTGGTCGCCAGCCTGCTGGCACAGAACCACCCGCATGCGGCCCGCTTCGTGCCGGGCCATGTGCGCCGGCTGCGCCGCGTCGCGCTGGGCAGCGGCGCGGTGCTGAGCCTGGCGCTGGCGGCGGTCGCGGGGCTGGGGCTGCTGCGCCCGGCGTCGCCCGCGCTGCTGTGGCTGGCCGCGGCGACGCTGCTCAGCTTCACGGCCTGGACGATGCGCAACTGGCTGCTGTGGCTGGTGTTGAGCTTCGGCGTGCCGGTCGTCCTCGGCACCGGCCTGCTGCGCGAGCTCGTGCCGCTGTGGCAGGCCCTGCAGGCCGCCTGGACCGCCGAGCCGCTGGCGCTGCTGGCCATCGCGCTGCTGGCGCAGAGCTGGGGCGTGGCGCGGCTGTTCGGCGACGGCGACGCGGCTCACCGCGAGGCCTATGCCTGCCGCGAGCGCCTGCGCCGCGTCTCGCAGGCCGGCATGGCCGGCACGCCCGACGGCGCCGCCGTGCTGGGCCCGGTGGGCGGCTGGTTCTCGCGGCCCTTCGAGCGCGCCACCGCGGCCTGGCTGCGGCATGTGCTGCGCACCGCCGGCCCCGCGCCGCGCGACGTGATGCGCCGCCTGGCGGTGCCCCTGCACGGCCACCAGCACTGGGTGCGGCAAGGGGTCAGCGCGCTGGTCGCACTGGGCATCGCGGGGCTGAGCTTCGTCGTCGCCCTCGCCTGGGTGGGCCCGGGCCTGCAGAGCCACTGGGCCAAGGGGGCCTATGGCATCGCCATCGGCCTGGCCGTCATGGGCCTGAACCCCTGTCTGGTGCTGCCGCAGATGCTGTGGCACACGCGCCGTGAGCAGGCGCTGCTGCGCCTGCTGCCCGGCGTGCCGCTCGGCGCGGCGCAGAACCGCGCCGTCACGGCAATGCACGCCCGTCATGCGTTCGTCGCCTGGGCGCTGTCCACGGCCGTCATGGCGGGGCTGGCCTGGGCCGCGGGCGACGCATCGCTGCTGACCATGTCCATGGTGGCGCTGCCGGTGGGCATCGCCTGCCTGCTGCGCGACCCGGCCCGGCTGCGCGCCCCCGGCAGCTGGACGACCGTACTGCCGCTGCTGCTCTACATGGCGCTGGCCTGGGGCCTGTTCGGGCTGGAAAAGAAGTTCGGCGTGCCGGCGCCGTGGTTCATCGCGCCGAGCCTCGCGCTCGGCCTGGCGCTGGGGCTGTGGCGCTGGCGCGTGCTGCAGGCCGCGCCACAGCCGCTGCCGGCCGGCCGCCTGGGCTGAACGGCTGCCGCCTTACGGGTTGATCTCCGGCTCGGCCAGCAGCGCCAGCAGCTGCAGCGACTCCTGCCAGCCCATCACGCAGGCCTCGGCGGGGATGACGTCGGGGATGCCGTCCTGCGTGATGTGCAGCTCGGTGCCGCAGAACACCGCACGCAGCACCACCGTCGTGGTCATCTCGCCGGGCAGGTTGGGGTCGTCGAAGGTGGCGGTGTAGCGCAGCCGCTCGCCCGGCACCAGCTCCAGGTAGCGGCCACCGAAGCTGTGGCTGCCGCCGGTCGTCAGGTTGGTGAACGACATACGCCAGCGCCCGCCCACCTGGGCATCCATCTCGTGCACCGTGCCGGTGAAGCCATGCGGCGGCAGCCACTTGGCCATGGCGGACGGGGTGGTGAAGGCGCGGTAGACGCGCTCGGGCGGGCAGCGCAGCACGCGGTGGAAGCTGACGGTCTGGGTCATGGCGGGTTCCGGTTGTGGGACAGAGGACGGCCCTCTGTCAGCACGACGATCAGAGCCGGCCCGGATCGACAACGCACCGGGATTGACCCGGGGTCAGATCGGAAGTTCAGTGAAGTAGCGCCCGCCGTGGAAGATCAGCGGCTGGGCGCCGGCCCGCGCGGTGCAGCGCTCGACCTCGCCGACGAAGATGACATGGTCGCCCTCCTCGTAGCGGCTGCGGTTGGCGCATTCGAAGGTGGCGACGGTGCCCTCCAGCACCGGCGCGCCACCGGCGCCCTCGCGCCAGGCGACGCCGGCGAAGCGGTCGATGTCGCGCGTGGCGAAGCGCTGGGCCAGCGCCTTCTGGTCGGCCGCCAGGATGTTGATCGCGTAGTGCGAGCCCTGCGTGAACACCGGCATGGAGCCGGCACGGCGGGCCAGGCTCCACAGCACCAGCGGCGGGTCCAGCGACACCGAGTTGAAGGAATTGGCCGTCAGGCCCACGAGGCCGCCGTCCGCCGACCGCACGGTGACGATGGTCACGCCGGTGGCGAACATGCCGAGGGCGGCGCGGAATTGCTGGGGGTCCATGGGCGCGATTGTCGCCAGACAGATGAAGCCCCGTCCTACGCACGGCGCCCGGGCGCCGAAGCACAATGCCGCCCATGGATACCGACGACTTCCTCGTTAGCCACGATCTGCAGTTCTCCAACCCGCCGGCGCGCCAGTTCGGCGCCTGCGCGGACTGCGCGGCCGGCCGCTGCGCGCCGCCCCGCCAGCGCGGCCGGCGGCTGTTCACCGGCCTGCTGGGCGCGGCGGCCCTGGCGCCGGCGTGGACGCCGGCCTGGGCCCGCGAGGGCGTGGAGGTGGGGCCCAAGAGCAAGTTCGCCGGCTTCGCCTCCGCCGAGCAGCTGGAGCAGGCCGGCGGCCAGCAGTACACGCAGATGATGCGCGAGGCGTCGCAGCAGCGGGCGCTGGCGCCGATGGAGCATCCGCAGCTGCAGCGGCTGCGCTACATCGCGCAGCGCATCATCCCGTTCAGCTCCGACTGGAACGACCGCGCGCGGCAATGGAAGTGGGAGGTCAACCTGCTGGCCAGCTCGCAGCTGAACGCCTTCTGCATGCCGGGCGGCAAGATCGCCTTCTATTACGGCATCCTGGAAAAGCTCAGGCTGGAGGACGACGAGGTGGCCGCCATCATGGGCCACGAGGTGGCGCACGCGCTGCGCGAGCATGCGCGCGAGCGGGTCGGCAAGTCCACGGCGACCAACATCGCGCTGGAACTCGGCTCGGCGCTGTTCGGCCTGGGCAACCTGGGCCGCGGCCTGGCGGGCATGGGCGCGCAGCTGATGCAGCTGCGCTTCAGCCGCGACGACGAGACCGAGGCCGACCTGGTGGGCCTGGAGCTGTCGGCCCGCGCCGGCTACGAGCCGGGTGCCGCCGTGCGGCTGTGGGAAAAGATGATGGGCGCCAGCAAGGGCGCGCCGCCGCAGTGGCTGTCCACCCACCCGGCCAACGCCACGCGCATCCGCGACATCCAGGCCAACCTGCCCAAGGTCGACGGCCTGTACGCCCGCGCACCCAAGCCTGAGCAGCGCTTCGCCATCGCGCCGCCGCTCAAGACGCGCGCGGCCCAGCCCGGCTCGGAATGACGCCGCCGCCCGCGGCGGCCACGGTCACCAGCGGGCGGGCAGGTTCTTGAGGCGCTGGTATTCGCCGGCGGCCACGCGCTGCAGGTAACCGCCCAGCTCCAGGTCCTTCAGCAGCTTGGACACCATCTCGCGCGAGCAGCCCAGCCGCTGTGCCATGCCCTGGTGGGTCAGCGCCAGGTGCCGGCCGTCGCCGGTCAGGTCGTCGACGAGGTTCTTCAGCCGGCCGTAGACGTCGTTGAGCGCCAGCTGCTTGGTGGACAGCGTGGCGGCGCGCGCGCGGCGGATGACCTTGGTCAGCAGCTCGAAGGCGAACTCGGGGTGCTCGCTGATGTGGGTCAGCAGGCTGGCCCGCGTGACCATCACGAGGCGGCTGGGCGACTCGGTCATGACGCTGGCGGAGCGCGGGCCGCCGTCCAGGCTCATCTCGCCGACGTACTCGCCGGGGCCGTAGACGCCGTAGGTGATCTCGCGGCCGCGGGCGTCGCTGCTGTAGGCGCGCAGCGAGCCGGACAGGATGAGGTAGAGGTTGTCGCCGACCGAGCCTTCCTCGATCAGCACGACGCCCTTGCGGTAGCTGCGCGCCATGCCGCGCGCGGCCAGCAGCCGCAGCGGGGGCGGCAGCGCCTGAAGTTCGGTGTCGGGGGTGTCGTCGGGCATCCAGGAAGCGCTGCCGGCATGGGGCCGACCGCGCGCGCCGGATGTTAGTTCACCAGCTTGGCCGGCCGCAGCGACGACACCAGCGGCGGCAGCAGCGCCAGCTGGCGCATCAGCTCACCGATGCTGTCGGCACCGCTCTTGGCGCGGATGCTCTGGATCTGGCTGCGCACCGTGGAGATGGCCACGCCCTGGCGGGCCGCGACCTCGGTGGGCTTCACGCCGGCGGACAAGGCCTTGAGCACCTCGGTCTCGGCCGGCGTCAGCTGGAAGCGCAGTGCGAACCACTGGGCCGCCAGGTCGCCGCAGAGCTGGCGGCGCTCCAGGATCAGCAGCACGGCGGCCTGGCTGACGTCGCGGTTCAGCGGCACCACCACGACGTTGGCGCGGCCGCATTCGGAGCGCTCGTCACCGAGGCGCAGCAGGCAGCGGCGGCCGTTGACCTCGGCGCCCTCCAGCGCCTCGGCCAGCGGCACGGCATCGGTCAGCAGGCGGGCGCGCAGGTGCGGGCCGACCAGCTCGAGCGGGTGGCTGTCCTGCAGCCAGCTGCGGGCCGCCAGGTTGGTGTGCAGCACCCGGCCGGCGCCGTTGAGCAGCACCACGCCGTGGTCCAGCTCGTCGAGCACCAGGCCCAGCCACTGGCTGGACAGCGAAGCTGCCGCGCGACGCTCGGCGGGACGGACGCCGGGCACGTGGCCCGGCTGGGCGAAATCGGTCATCCACATCGCAGACTCCTTGGCCCATGCGGTCGACGAGCCATCCGCAAAGCGTAGGAGCCTGCGTCACCGGGTGGTTGTAAATGTTGCGGAATGTGTGGGTGTACGAATCACGGCGTCGCGCGCCGGGCACGCCCTTGCAAGCTAGGGATTGCCGCTGAGGCGGCGCGAGTCATTTCACGCCGGCTCCGCGGCCCCCTTTCACCAGGTGAAGGTGACCACGCCGCTGGCCGGCAGTTGGTAGGCGAAGCGCCGGCCCGGCGCCTGCACGGTGAACCGGCGCGGCGCGGCGGCCGAGTTGCTGACGATGAGCACCGTGCCGCCATCGGGGTTGGTGAAGGCGACATGGTCCAGCCCGGGCTGGCCGTTCGCGCTGCTGGCGGAGCCGATGCGCCGCGCGCCCTGGTGCACGAAGCGGCTGGCGTGGCCGAAGGCGTAGTACTCGATGTTGCGCGTGACCTTGCCGTCCTTGGGGTCGATGGTGACCACGCCGCGGCAGTCCTTGCAGCCGCCCAGGTGCGGGCCGTGCTGCGGGTCCAGCGCCAGGTTCCACATCAGCACGCCGCGGGCGCCGTGGCGCACGCTGCCGATGACGAGGTTGCGCATCATCCAGGGCAGCGTCTCGGCCCATTGCGGCTTCCATTCGCCGCCGGAGCATTCGGTGAACCAGACGTCCAGCTCCTGAAAGTGCTGCGCCACCTGCGACTGCGCGGCCACGTCGCCCGCGTAGCAGTGCCAGGCCACGCCCGACACGTACTGCCGGGCCGTCTTGTCGGACAGCATGGCCAGCGGGCTCCAGGGCTCGTCCCAGTTGTGGTCCCACTCCAGGATCTGCGTCGTCATGCCGCGGCTTTTCAGCAAGGGGCCGAGGTGCTGCCCCACCACCGCGGCGCGCGTCGCCGGCGTCATGCGCATGCCGGGGTAGTCGCCGGGCTCGAAGTGCGGCTCGTTCTGCAGCGTCAGCGCGAAGATGGGCACGCCCTCGGCCTTCATCTCGTCGACGTAGCGCACCAGGTAGTTTGCAAAGGCGCCGTAGAACTCGGGCCTGAGCTGGCCCTGCACCAGGCTGTCGGTGGTCTTCATCCAGCCCGGCGCGCTCCAGGGCGAGGCCATGACCTGCAGCAGGGGGTTCAGCGCCAGCGCCTGTTTGACCGCGGGGATGACGTCGGCCCGCTCGGGGTCCAGCGAGAAGTGCTGCAGCGCCGGGTCGGTCTGGCCCGGTGGCATGTCGTCGAGGCTGTAGTGGCGGCGCGAGAAGTCGGACGCGCCGATGGTCAGCCGGGTCAACTCGAAGCCCAGGCCCTGGCCGTCGTTGCCCTCGCGGGTGAACAGCTCGCGCATCAGCGCGTCGCGCTGCGCCTCGCTCAGGCCGTGGCGCAGCAGCCAGGCCGACGCCTCGGTGATGGCGGCGCCGAAACCGGCGATGCGCTGGTGCTGGCGCTTCGGGTCGATGCGGATGACGGCGTCCGGCTTGCCCACGGGCGCGGTGACGGCGCTGGGCGCCAGCAGGTGCTGCTGGTCGGCGGTGGTCAGAAAGGCCCGCACAGGCCCGGCGTTGGCAGCCCCGGCCAGCGCGGCCGTCAGGATCAGCAGCAGGTGTTTCATGGGTCAGCCCAGTCGCAGTTCGGTGGTGGCGTCGAAGACGCCCAGCCGGGACTCGTCGATGTCGAAGGCGAGCACGTCGCCGGCCACCACGCGGCGGCCGTCATGCACCAGCACGGCGAAGCCCTGCTCGCCCAGCGTCATCCAGACGACCTGGTGGTTGCCCATGGGCTCGACGAGCTGCACCGTCGCGCGCCAGCGGCCGTCGGACTGCAGGCGCACATGCTCGGGCCGCACGCCCAGCACCAGCCGCTGGCCCGGCTTCACACGGCCGCCCGGCAGGTGCAGCGGCAGCGGCCCCGCCAGCGACTCGCCGTCCGCGGCCACCGTGGCCGGCACCAGGTTGATGGCTGGCGCGCCGAGGAAGCCGGCGACGAACAGGTTGGCGGGCCGCTCGTAGACCTCGGTGGGCGTACCGATCTGCTGGATGACGCCGCCGCGCATGACCACGATGCGCGAGGCCAGCGTCATCGCCTCGACCTGGTCGTGGGTCACGTAGACCATGGTGTTGCCCAGCGTCTGGTGCAGCAGCTTGAGCTCGCGGCGCAGCTCGGCGCGCAGCTTGGCGTCGAGGTTGGACAGCGGCTCGTCGAACAGGAACACGCCGGCCTCGCGCACCAGCGCCCGGCCGATGGCCACGCGCTGGCGCTGGCCGCCGGACAGCTGCGCCGGCTTGCGGTCCAGCAGCGCGCCCAGCTGCAGCATCTCGGCCGCACGCTGCACGCGGCGCGCGATCTCGGCCTTGGGCGCGCCGGCCACCCGCAGGCCGAAGCTCATGTTCTTCTCCACCGTCATGGTGGGGTAGAGGGCATAGCTCTGGAACACCATGCCGATGCCGCGCTCCGACGGCTCGGCGTGGGTCATGTCCTGGCCGCCGATGTGGATGGCCCCGCCGCTGACGTCGATCAGGCCCGCGATGCTGTGCAGCAGCGTGGACTTGCCGCAGCCCGAGGGGCCCAGCAGCACCAGGAACTCGCCCTCGTGGACCTGCAGGTCCAGGCCCTTGATGACCTCGTTGGCGCCGAAGCGGATGCTCAGGCCCTGGATGTTCACACCGCTCATTTCACTGCCCCAGCGGCGATGCCGCGAACGAACCAACGACCCGAGATCAGGTAGACGAGAAGAGGCACGGCCGACGTCAGGATGGTCGCGGCCATGTTGAGGTTGTAGAGCCGCTCGCCGGTGGTCGTGTTGATGACGTTGTTGAGCTGCACCGTCATCGGCTGGTTCTCGCGGCCGGCAAAGGTCAGGCCCAGGATGTAGTCGTTCCACACGCCGGTGATCTGCATGATGGCCGCGACGATCAGCATGGGCGTGGACATCGGCAGCACCAGCTGCACGAAGATGCGCCAGAAGCCGCCGCCGTCCACCCGCGCCGCCTTGAACAGCTCGGCCGGCAGGCTGGCGTAGTAGTTGCGGAACAGCAGCGTCATGATGGGCATGGCGAACACCAGGTGCACCACCACGATGCCGGGCAGGCTGCTGTAGATGCCGACCGCGGCCTCCAGCTTGACGAGCGGGTAGATCATCACCTGGATGGGGATGAAGGCGCCCAGCATCAGGATGCCGAACAGCCATTCGCCGCCCCTGGGCTTCCACCAGCTCAGCGCGTAGCCGTTGACGGCGCCCAGCAGGATGGGCAGCACGACGGACGGCACCGTGATGGCGACCGAGTTCCAGAACCCGCCGCGTATGCCCTCGCAGCTGACGCCCGTGCAGGCCTCGCTCCACGCGGCGCGCCAGGCGTCCAGGCTGGGCGCGCCGGGCAGCGCGAAGATCTGGCCGAGGCGGATCTCCTCCATACTCTTGAACGAGGTCGTCAGCATCACGTACAGCGGCAGCAGGAAGAAGGCCGCCGCAGCCAGCAGGAAGGCATAGATGCCGACGCGGGCCCAGCGATGGTGACGCCGCTTCATGCGTGGCCCCCCTTCGCCTTCTGGCGGCTGCGGGCATAGGCCAGCGGCGCAATCAGCGCGAGCACCGTCAGCAACAGCACCACCGCACCGGCCGAGGCCAGCGCCAGGTTGGCGCGGCCGAACAGGTGGTCCATGATGAACTTGGCCGGCACATCGCTGGCGATGCCCGGGCCGCCCTGGGTCATGGCCACCACGGTGTCGAAGACCTTGACCACGCCCACCGCCAGCAGCGTGAACACGGTCGCCAGCGTGGGCGCCATCATCGGCAGCACGATGGAGAGGTAGACGCGCCAGGTCGGGATGCCGTCCAGCCGCGCGGCCTTCCAGATCTCCTCGTCGATGCCGCGCAGGCCGGCCAGCATCAGCGCCATCACCAACCCCGCGCCCTGCCAGGTGCCGGCGATGACGACCGTGTAGATCACCATGTCCTGGTCGACGATCCAGTCGAACTGGAAGTCGTGCCAGCCCAGCTGCTGCACCGCATGCTGCAGGCCGCTGTCGGGGTTGAGCACCCATTGCCAGACCAGGCCGGTCGCGACGAAGGACATCGCGTAGGGGTACAGGAAGGCGGTGCGCAGCGCGCCCTCGCCGCGCACCTTCTGGTCGATGAACACGGCCAGCAGGAAGCCCAGCACCATGGCCGCCACGACGTAGAGCACGCCGTAGACGGCCAGGTTGTGGATGGCCAGCTGCCAGCGCTCGTTGTCGAGCAGCCGCTCGAACTGCTGCAGGCCGACGAAGTCGTCGCGCGGGAAGGTGCGCGAGCTGGACACCGAGGTGCGCACCGTCCACAGCACGGTGCCGACATAGCCGACCAGCACGATGACGGCCAGGGGCAGCAGCGCGCCCCAGGCGGCAAGGGACCGACGTTTCATGGTCAGTTCCTGAGGGCGGCGACGATGTCCTTCTGGACTTTTTCCACCGGCAGGTTGCGGTTCCAGTAGCCGGTCAGCACGTCCTGCAGCGCGCCGTTCTGGTCGGGTGTGATGTAGATCTCGCCGTTGGCCAGGTGGCGCGACTTGTCCTTCATGGCCGCCACGCCCATCTGCGCGCACAGGTCCATCTTGCTGACGTCCACGTCGGTGCGGATGGGGATGGAGCCCTTCTTGATGCTGAAGGCCACCTGCGTGGCCGGCTGCGTGATGACGCTGGCCAGCAGCTGCTGCGCCTTGACCTGGTCGGGCTTGCTGGTCTTGGGGAAGACCATCACGTCGCCCTGGATGATGTAGGGCGCGCTCGCGCCGAAGCCGGGCGTGCAGCCGAAGTCCTTGCCGGCCTCCTGGCGCGCCTGCGCGAACTCGCCCTTGGCCCAGTCGCCCATGATCTGCACGCCGGCGCGGCCGCTGATCAGCATGGCGGTGGCGTCGTTCCAGTTGCGGCCGGGCGAGCCCTTGTCGGTGTAGCCCTGCAGCTTCTTGTAGGCCAGCAGCACCCGCTTGAAGTCCTCGCCCAGGATGGCCTTGGGGTCGCGGTCGCGGAACACCTTCAGGTACAGCTCGCGGCCACCGTAGTGGGCCAGCGTGGCGGTGAACACGATGCCGTCCTGCCAGGGCTGGCCGCCGTGCGCCAGCGGCACCAGGCCGGCGGCCTTGAGCTTGTCCAGCGCGGCGAACAGCTCGTCGAAGCTCCTGGGTTCGGCCGCGATGCCGGCCTTCTTGAACGCGGCCTTGGAGAACCAGAACCACGTCATGTTGTGGATGTTGACCGGCGCGGCGTAGTAGTGGCCGTTGACGCGGATGGCCTGCAGCACGGTCTCCGGCAGGAACTTGTCCCAGCCGTCGCGCTGGGCCACCGCGTCGACGTTGTTCAGTAGGCCCTGGTCGACGATGTCGCGGAACTGCTGGGTGGTGTTGAACTGCGCGGCGGTGGGCGGGTTGCCGCCGGCGATGCGGTTGATCGCCACGGAGCGCGCCTGCTCACCCAGCGCGACGGCGGTGTCCACCCACACGCCGCCCTGGGCGCGGTAGGCCTCGGCCAGCGTCTTGGCCGCGGCGGACTCGCCGCCCGAGGTCCACCAGTGGATGACCTCGGCCTTGAGCTGCGCGGCAGCGGGAAAGGCGGCAGCGGCCAGCGCGACGGCGGCCAGGGCGTGGCGGGGGAAGGTCATGGTGTCTCCGAATCTTGGTGTCCAGCGGCGCGCAGTGTCGCCCCGGGACGCCGCGGCCGCCTCAGGGTGGACCCTGTAATATTTCATTTAGAAACCGGCCGTACCCCGCGAAGCGGGGCTCCGGTCTCGTTAATCATTCATTCAGAAACTGGCCATACCAGCGGCCGCTGTCCTTCAGCGTGCGCTGCTGGGTGGCGTAGTCCACGTAGGCCAGGCCGAAGCGGCGCAGGTAGCCCTCGGCCCACTCGAAGTTGTCCAGCAGGCTCCAGGCGAAGTAGCCCTTCACCGGCACGCCGGCCTCCACCGCCTGCTTGAGCGCGGCCAGGTGGCGCTGCAGGTAGGACAGGCGCTGCGCGTCGTGCACGCGGCCCTCGGGCGTGAGCACATCCTCGAAAGTGGAACCGTTCTCGGTGAGCTGGATGACGGGCGGGGCGTAGTCGCGCTGCAACCGGGTCAGCAGGTCCACCAGGCCCTGCGGCGACACCTCCCAGCCGAAGCCGGTGCGCTCGACGCCGGCCTTCTCGACTAGGCGGGCCCGCATGGGGCTGTGCGAGGCGCGGGGGTCGTCGGCCACCTGCTCGGGGAAGTAGTAGTTCACGCCGAGGAAGTCGGTGGGCGTGGCGATGGCGTCCAGGTCGCCCGCCGCCACCCGCGGCGCGGCGTCGCCCAGCAAGGCCAGCGTGTCGGCCGGGTAGCCGCGGCCGAACAGCGGGTCCAGGAACCAGCGGTTGCGCAGCCCGTCATGGCGCTGCGCCGCGGCGGTGTCCGCCGCGCTGTCCGACGCCGCGGTGATGGGATGCAGGCTGAGCGTGATGCCGACATCCGCGCCCGGCACGTTGCGGCGGATCAGCGGCACCGCCAGCCCGTGCGACAGCAGCACATGGTGGCAGGCCTGCAGCGCGTCGGGCAGGCTGCTGCCGCCGGGCGCGTGCACGCCCTCCCAGTAGCCCATCATGCAGGAGCACCAGGGCTCGTTGTGCGTGATCCAGTGCTTGACGCGATCGCCCAGGCGGCGCGTGACGATGTCGGTGTATTCGAGGAAGGCGTCGACCGTGGCGCGCGAGGTCCAGCCGCCCTGCGCCTGCAGCGGCTGCGGCAGGTCCCAGTGGTAGAGCGTGGCCCAGGGGTCCAGGCCGCGCGCCAGCATGCCGTCCACCAGCCGGTCGTAGAAGGCCAGGCCCGCCTCGTTGACCGCCCCACGCCCGCCGGGAAGGATGCGCGGCCAGGCGATCGAGAAGCGGTAGGCGTTGACGCCCAGCGACTTGGCCATGTCCAGGTCCTGCGGCCAGCGGTGGTAGTGGTCGCAGGCCACGTCGCCGTTGGAACCGTCGCGGATGCGGCCGGGCTCGCGGCAGAAGCGGTCCCAGATGGACTCGCCCTTGCCGTCTTCCCGGGCCGCGCCCATCCCGACACGCCAGGACTTCCCCGCCGACTTCCGCTGGGGCTGTCTCTTATACACATCTGACGCTGCCGACGA
>CAXDTK010000015.1:0-38721 GCA_963992225.1 uncultured Comamonadaceae bacterium
GCGCCGGGGGGGGGGGGGGGGGCGGCCCGGGGGGGGGGGGGGGGGGGGGGGGCCCGCCCCCCCCCCCCCCCGCCAGGCGGGCCGGCTTGGGGCGGCCCGGCGCTCGGCCCGGAACACGACCATCGGCTCACGCGATGACCAGGCTGAGCTCGAACCAGAAATTGCTCCCCTGCCCGGCCGTGCTGCGCACGTTGATCTGGCTGCCCATCAGGCGCACCAGCTGCTGGCTGATGGACAGGCCCAGCCCGGTGCCGCCGAGGCGGCGCGAGGCGTCGGACACCTGCTCGAAGGCCTGGAACAGCCGTGCCTGCTGGGCCATCGTCATGCCGATGCCGCTGTCGACCACCTCGAAGCGCAGCTGCACCTCGCCGGGCCGCTGCGGGCCGGCGATCCAGGCCGACAGCGTCACGGTGCCCGCGTCGGTGAACTTGACCGCGTTGGACAGCAGGTTGAGCAGCACCTGGCGCAGCCGCTGGCCGTCCACCACCACCTGCGCGGGCAGGCGCGGGTCGACGTCCAGCACGAAGCTGAGGTGCTTCTGCTCGGCGCGCAGCCGCACGCTGTCGCAGGCCATGTCGATCAGCGCGCGCAGGTCCGCGGCGGCCGGCTTGAGCGACACCTTGCCGGCCTCGATGCTGGCCATGTCCAGCACGTCGTTGATGAGCTCCAGCAGGTGCAGGCCCGAATCGCGCATCAGCTGCAGCCGCGCCTGGTGCGGCGCCGGGATGCTCTCCTCCATCTGCATCAGCTGCGTGAAGCCCAGGATAGCGTTCAGCGGCGTGCGGAACTCGTGGCTCATGGTGGCCAGGAAGCGGCCCTTGGCGAAGTTGGCCGCCTCGGCGCGGGCCTTGGCTTCCTGCAGCTCGGCGGTGCGCTCGGCCACCAGGTCCTCCAGATGATCGCGGTGGCGGGTCAGCTCGGCCTCGGCCTGGTGGCGCAGCGAGATGTCGCTGACCATGCCCTCGATGCGGCGCTGGCCGCCCTCGACCTCCACCCAGTGGGCGCTCAGCTCCACCCACAGCGGCCGGCCGCTCTGCGACCGCAGCTGCAGCTGGGCCTGCTGGATCTTGCCCCGCTGCGCCATCACGGCGGACACGCGCAGCATCTCCTCGCGGGCGATGCCGGTCACCTCGCGCAGCCGCCGGCCCACCGGGCTCTGCGACCCCAGTCCCAGCATCTGCGTGAATGCACGGTTCATGCTCAGCACGCGGCCCTGCGCGTCGGCCTGGAAGATGCCCTCCGTCGCGTTCTCGAACAGGCTGCGGTAGCGCGCCTCGCTGGCACGCAGGCCCTCGGAGCTGAGCTGCACCTGGTCGGCCGCGCTGCGCAGCTTCAGGCTCATGGCGTTGAAGCGGGCCGTCAGCTCGCCGATCTCGTCGTCGCGCTCCACCGTCTCCTGCGCGCCCAGGTCGCCCTTGGCGACGCGCTGGGCCAGCGCCCCCAGCCGCACCACGGGCCGACACACCAGCCAGCGCACCAGCAGCCAGCTCGCCAGCACGATGCCCACCAGCACCACCGCCAGCAGGCCGACGATGAACAGCTGCGTGCGCCGGATCTGCTCGTCGACCTGGTCACGCGTGAAGGTCAGCACCGCCGTGCCGACCTCGGCACCGGGCGCATCCGCGGTGGCCTCGTAGACGATGGGGAACTCGCGCCGCACCGGGCCGTTGGCCGGCTCGACGCGCTCCCGCCGCGCCAGGCCGCCACGCAGCCCCAGGCCCTTCAGCTCGATGCCATGCACCTCGGGGTCGGCCATGACGGCGTCGAGCAGGTTGTCGATGGCGACATGGTCGAGGTTCCAGATCGGGCCGGCGAAGCCGCGCTCGACGACGGCCGCCATGCGCACCTCGCGCTGGCGCAGCGCCTGCAGCAGCTGGTCTTCCTCGTAGGCGGTCCAGGCCCAGCCCACCGCCAGCACCAGCAGGCTGGCCACCAGCGCAAGCCCCGCGGTCAGGCGGGCCTGGATGCCCATGCTCATCGGCGCGTTCGCCATCCGCCTCCCTTACCGCCCGTTCGAGCGGGCTCGTGCGGCGAGCATAGGGGCATTCGTGGCCCCGCTCAGGCCTTGGCGGCCGCCGTGGTCTTGCGTGCCGCCTTCTTGGCCGGCGCCGCCTTGGCCCCCGGCTTGGCCGCGCGCGGCTCGAACTCGAAGACGACCTTGCCCTCCTTCTTGTCATAGGCCAGGAAGGCCTTGAACTTGCGGCGGGTCTTGTTGGAGACGAAGTTCTCCAGCAGATCGGTCTTGCCGTCCGTCAGCAGCTTGTGCACCTGCGCGGTGTCGATGGGCTGGGTCAGGATGACCTTGCCGGTCTTGAAGTCGCAGGTGACGGTCTCGCCCACCGAGCGCTCGCAGACGTAGTTGGCGCCATGCTCGTAGACATGGCCCTGGCACTTGGGGCAGGCGCCCAGCGAGTTCTGGCCGGAGAAGTCCACCGGCTCGCCGTCGCCCTCGGCCTTCTTGGCGTCCTCGCCGAAGTCGAACTCCAGCTTCCAGTTCGCGATTTCCTCGTCGTACACCAGCGCCAGCTCGGCCGTGAACGGCCAGCCGGCCTTGGAGCGGAAGCCCTCCAGCGGGCCGATCTTGTGGTCGCGCAGGAAGGTCTCCACCTCGTGCAGCTCGAAGCTGCGCCCGCCCGGGATCTTGCCGATGCTGAAGCCGCAGGCGTCGCTGCCGTCGGCACGCTGGCCGGTGCAGGTGAAGCGGCGGTAGTTCTCCTTCACCACGCCGCCGCACTTGGGGCAGGGTGTCTTCAGCGTCGCGTAGTCGCCGGGGATGGTGTCGCGGTCGTAGCCCTTGGCCTTGGCGACCATCTTCTCGGTCATGGCCGCGATCTCGGCCATGAACTGCTCGCGCTTGAGCTTGCCCTTCTCCATCTGGGCCAGCTTGCTTTCCCAGTCGCCGGTCAGCTCGGGCTTGGTCAGGTCTTCCACCTCCAGGCCGCGCAGCAGCGTCATCAGCTGGAAGGCCTTGGCGGTGGGGATCAGCTCGCGGCCCTCGCGCAGCATGTACTTCTCGTTGATCAGGCCCTCGATGGTGGCCGCGCGCGTGGCCGGCGTGCCCAGGCCCTTCTCGGCCATGGCCTCGCGCAGCTCGTCGTCGTCGATCAGCTTGCCGGCGCCTTCCATCGCGCTCAGCAGCGTCGCCTCGGTGTAGCGCGCGGGCGGCTTGGTCTGCAGCGCCTTCACGTCCACGCTCTCGGTGCGCACCACCTCGTTCGGCTGCACCGGCACCAAGTTGGCGTCCTCGTCGTCCACGTCCTTGCCGTAGACCGCCAGCCAGCCCGGCTTGACCAGCACCTTGCCGTTGGTCTGGAACTGGTGGGTCTTGCCCGCGGCCTCCACCTTGCTGATGCGCGTGGTGACCAGGAACTCGGCCGGCGGGAAGAACACCGCCAGGAAGCGCTTGACCACCATGTCGTACAGCTTGGCCTCCACCTCGGTCAGCGCCTTGGGCGCCTGCAGTGTCGGGATGATGGCGAAGTGGTCCGACACCTTGGCGTTGTCGAACACCTTCTTGGTGGGCTTGATGTAGCCCTCCTTCAGCGCCGTGGCGGCATGCTGCGACAGCGCGGACAGCGGGCCCGGCAGGTCCTCGGTCGCCAGCATCTTGGCCGTGTCCTTGGCCACGGCCAGGTAGTCCTCGGGCAGGAAGCGCGAGTCCGTCCGCGGGTAGGTCAGCACCTTGTGCTTCTCGTACAGCGCCTGCGCGATGGACAGCGTCGTCTTGGCCGAGAAGCCGAAGCGCGAGTTGGCCTCGCGCTGCAGCGTCGTCAGGTCGTACAGCGCGCCGCAGCTGGTGGTGCTGGGCTTGCTTTCCTCGGTCACCGTGGCGGGCTGGCCCAGCACGGCCTTGGCGATGGCCTCGGCCTCGGCGGCGTTCCACAGCCGGTCGGCGCGGCGCTCCAGGTCGTCGTTCTTCTTCCACGCCGGGTCGAACCACTTGCCCTCGTACTGGCCCGCCTGCGCGTCGAAGCTGGCGCGCAGCTCCCAGTAGTCGCGCGACACATGCTTGCGGATCTTCTCCTCGCGCTCCACGACGATGGACAGCGTGGGCGTCTGCACCCGGCCCACAGTGGTCAGGAAGAAGCCGCCGTCGCGCGAGTTGAAGGCCGTCATCGCCCGCGTGCCGTTGATGCCCACCAGCCAGTCGGCCTCGGAGCGGCAGCGCGCGGCGTCGGCCAGCGGCAGCATCTGCGCGTCGCTGCGCAGCTTCTCGAAGCCGTCGCGGATGGCGGCCGGCGTCATCGATTGCAGCCACAAGCGCTGGATGGGCTTGTTCAGCGGGCCCTTGGCCGGCGTGGCGTACTGTTCAATCAGCCGGAAGATCAGCTCGCCCTCGCGGCCCGCGTCGCAGGCGTTGATCAGCGCCGTCACGTCCTTGCGGCGGATCAGCTTGGTCAGCGCGTTGAGCCGGCCCTTGTTCTTGTCGATGGGGTTGAGGTCGAAATGCGGCGGGATCACCGGCAGGTTGGCGAAGCTCCACTTGCCGCGCTTGACGTCGAACTCCTCCGGCGCGGCGATCTCCACCAGGTGACCCACGGCCGAGCTGACGACGTACTGCTCGTTCTCGAAATGGTCGTCGTGCTTGTCGAACTTGCCGGCCACGGGCGTCAGCGCCCGGACGATGTCCTGCGCGACGGAGGGCTTCTCCGCAATGATCAGTGTCTTGCTCATCTCTCGGTTTCTCTTCGGCTTCCCTCGGGGCAGGAGACTCAAAATCCCCTGCCTACAATCCGGGCCTCGCGCGCATGCCCACGCACGCGCGCACCCATGAAATCACCGTACCACAGCGCCGATGACGCCAAAAACCCCACGCCGCAAGATCGAAGTCCGTGATTCCGGCGTGCATGGGCGCGGTGTCTACGCCACCGCACCCATCCCGGCGGGCGCGCGCATCATCGAGTACACCGGCGAGCGCATCAGCTGGGACGAGGCCGTGGCGCGCCACCCGCACGACCCGGCGCAGCCCAACCACACCTTCTACTTCCACCTCGACGACGGCCGCGTCATCGACGCGCTGTACGGCGGCAACGACTCGCGCTGGATCAACCACGCCTGCGAGCCCAACTGCGAGGCCGAGGAGATCGACGGCCGCGTCTACGTCAACGCGCTGCGCGACCTGCAGCCCGGCGAGGAGTTGTTCTACGACTACGGCCTGGTGCTGGACGAGCGCCACACGGCCAAGGTCAAGAAGCAGTTCGCCTGCTGGTGCGGCGCCGCCACCTGCCGCGGCACCATGCTGGCGCCCAAGACCCGCCGCTCGGGCCGCTGACGCCATGGAGCGGCGCCACCTCGCCGAATGCGGCTCGACCAACACCGAAGCGCTGGCGCACCTGCGCGACGGCGGCGGGCCGCTGATCCTGTCGGCCGGCCGCCAGACCGCCGGCCGTGGCCGGCTGGGCCGGGCCTGGCTGACCGATCAAGCCGGCGATGACGCCGCGCTGACCTTCTCCGTCGCGCTGCCGCTGCCGGCCGAGCTGGACCTGTCCGGCCTGTCGCTGGCCGTGGGCTGCACGGTGGCCGACACGCTGGACCCGGGCGGCGAGCGCATCCGGCTGAAGTGGCCCAACGACCTGTTCCTGGACGGCGCCAAGCTGGGCGGCATCCTGATCGAGACCGTGCCGCTGCCGGCGCAGCAGCGCGGCGTCGTCATCGGCATCGGCCTCAACCTGGCACCGCTGCCGCCCGATGCGGACCGCGGCGCCTTCGCCAGCGGCCATGCCGCGCTGCACACGCTGGACCCGGCCGCCACCGCCGCCGCCACGCTGGACCGCCTGGCCCCGGCGCTGCGCGCGCTGCTGGCCGATTTCCAGACGCTGGGCTTCGCGCCCTGGCAGGCCGCCTTCGCCCGCCGCGACCTGGCCGCCGGCCGGCGCGTGCGCGTGGGCGCCCAGGACGGCATCGCGCGCGGCGTCGGTGCGGGCGGCGAACTGCTGCTGGAAACCGCCACCGGCATCCTGCCGCTGAGCGGCGGCGAACTGAGCCTCAGATGGGAGACTGCCCTGTGATGCGCGTCGTGGTGCTGGTGTTGCTGGCGGTCAACGCCTTGTTCTTCGTCTGGTCGCGCGGCTGGCTGGACGCCGTCACCGGCCTGTCCGCCCAGGGCGGGCGCGAGCCGCAGCGGCTGGCCGCGCAGCAGCACCCCGAGCGCATCCAGCCGCTGGCCGCCAGCGCGGTGGCGGCGCTGGCCCAGCGCAGCTGCCTGGAGCTGGGCCCGCTGGACGGCGACACGGCGCTGGCCGCGGCCCAGGCGGCGCTGCGCAGCGCCGGCGGCGCGGGCGTGGAGGCACAGGTGCGCAGCAGCGAGCTGCCGGGCGTGTGGGTGGTGGCGACGATCAAGCTGGGCGACCCCGACTTCCGCGCCCGCAAGGAAGCCACCTACAAGCAGATGCGGCTGAAGTACGAACCGCTGGAAGGCCTGCCGGCCGAGCAGCCGGCCTTCGTGCTGAGCCGCCACGACAGCCAGGCCGACGCGACGGCCGAGATCGCGGCGCTGGACCGGCGCGGCCTGAAGGGCCTGCGCGTGCTGGCGCTCAAGCCCCCGCAGACCCGCCACCTGCTGGTGCTGCCGCAGGCCGACGGCCTGCTGGCGGGCCGGCTCAAGGCCAGCCGCGATGCCGCGTTGGCCGGCGGCTTCAGGCCCTGCAGCGCAGCGCCTGCCGCGGCGTCCGCGGCGTCAGGCTGAGCGCCGCGGCCAGCAGCGCCAGCAGCCACGCCACGCTGACCGCCCCGCCGCCTCCGCCGCCCCCCGAGGTGGTGGCCGGCGGCGTCACGACCGGCGCGGCCGCGACAGTGATGGTGGCGGTCTGGCTGTAGACCAGCCCGGTGTTGTCGGTCACGTCGGCCCGCACCGTGAAGCTGCCGGCCGCCGTGGGCGTGATGGTGGCCGTGGCGGTGTTGGCGCCCGACGCGAAGGCGCCGACGATGCCGCCGTTGTTGACCACGCTCCAGGCCGTCGACGCCACGGTGCGGCCGCTGGGCAGGCCGCTGGCCGCGGCGGTCAGCGTCAGCGTCTGGCCGGCGGTCAGGCCGCTGGCCGGGGCCTGCGTGATGGCCACCGTGGCGGCGTTCATCGCCTGCGTCAGGCTCAGCGCCGCGGCCGCGTCCACCATGCCGGCGCCGCAGGTGCTGGTGGTGCAGTAGCACTCCAGCTGCTCGGCGCTGGTGGGCGCGCTGCAGACCGGCGGGTTGCCGTCGGCCGCGCTGCCGCCACCGCTGGTGGGGAAGGGCCGCGCCGTCTGCTTCAGGATGGCCGTGGCCTCGCTCGCGGTCAGCCCGGGCCGCACCGAGGCCATCAGGCCCACGATGCCGCTGACGATGGGCGCCGAGAAGCTGGTGCCCACCGAGGCGCGGCTGTTGGTGTAGCTGCCGTCCGCCGTCACCGGGGTGGTGGTGCCGCTGTTGGTGGTGCTGACCATCGGGTACAGGCAGGGCTGGCTGGTGCCGGTGTTGATGCAGTTGCCGCCCGGCGCGGCGATGGTGACCTCGGGGCCGACGCTGGAGAAGCCGACCTTGGTGCCGACATGCCGCAGCGCCGCCACGGTGACGACGCCGGGGCAGTTGCCCGGCAGGCCCACCGCCTGGCCGGCGGAATTGCCGGCTGCGACGACCACGGTGGCGCCCGCGGCGTTGACCTGCGTGATCGTGTCGCGGTACAGGCCGCCCGTGCCGGTGGTGGCGCAGCTGCCGGTGCCGCCCAGGCTGAGGTTGAGCACCTTGGCCTTGTTGGCGTTGGCGGGCAGGCCCGGCACCGCGATGCCGGCCGCCCACTTCATGCCGGCCATGATGTCGCTGTCGTAGCCGCCGCATTTGCCCAGCACGCGCACCGGCAGGATCTTCAGGCCCCAGCCCACGCCGGCCATGCCCACGCCGTTGTTGCTGGCGGCACCGATGAGGCCCGACACGCGCGTGCCATGCCAGGAGCTGTTGGCGATGTCGCTGGTGTCGCAGCCGCTGCCCAGCGTGCCGCCCGACACGTCGGTCGAGCTGACCCAGTCGCCTGGGTCGGCCGGGTCGGCGTCGCTGCCGTCGCCGTCGTTGGCGATGGCCGTCGCCATGGCGCCCGGGTTGCCATAGCCGATGAAGTCATGGCCGGCGACGAACTTGCCGGCCAGGTCGGGGTGGTCCAACCGCACGCCGGTGTCCAGCACGGCCACCACCACGCCGGCCGCACCGGTCGTGATGTCCCAGGCCGCCGGCGCGTTGATGCTGGACACCACCTGGCCCGGCGTGCTGCTGGGCGCCTTCAGGTACCACTGGTCGATGACCCGGTTCTGGATGCCGCCCGAGGTCGTCTCGGGGTTCACCGTGGCGCCGCCGAACAGCGGGTCGTTGGGCAGCGCCAGGTGCTTGCGCCGGCCGTCCACCGCAACCAGCTCGACCTCCGGGTCGGCCGCCAGCCGCTGCGCCAGCTGCGCGCCGCTCAGGCCGCGCGCCAGCACGACATGGGTGCGCTCGTCCAGGCTCAACCCCGCGGCCAGCCGCTGGCCGGTGCGCAGGCCCAGCGCGGTGGCGCGGGTCTGCGCGATCTCGCGCGCCTCGCCGCGGCTGGCACGCAGGGCCAGCGCCTTGGCGCGCACGCTGTCGGCCTGCGCCTTGAAGCGCACGATGACGCGCGCCTCCGGTTCGGGCTGCGCCAGCGCGGGCGCGGCCAGCAACGCGGCGGCAAGGGCGGTCAGCAAGGTGCGCAACGACTTCATGGCGGGGCCTGAGCGATGGGGGGAGAACCAGTTTAGGCGCGGCCCCCTGCCAATTTGGTGCCAAATGTGAGCGCCCGGCGACGAACCCGCCGGCGCTGCGCAAGAAGCACGCGCGGCGCCCCGCGCGCGCGGCTCACTGCGCGCGGTTGGCCGCCAGCGAGCGCTCCTGGTCGGCCTTGCGGTCGGCCGCCACGGCCTGGGCATGGGGCCGCTCGCCGATCAGCTTGGCGTAGGGTTTCCAGTCCACCCCGCCGGCGGCCAGCAGGTCCTCGCCGTAGATGGTCTTGGTGGCCATGCCCACCAGCGGCAGGCTGACCCAGCCGGCGCAGTCGGCCAGCGTGAAGCGGTCGCCCGCCAGGTAGGGGCCGAACTTGGCCAGTCGCCTGAAGGCCTTGATGTTCTCGGGCAGCACGCGGGCCACGCGCTGCTTGGTGCCGTCGCTGACCTTGCCGCCGAAGAAGGCCTCGGCGTACAGCTCGCGCGCCACCAGCTCCAGGTGCAGCTCCACGTAGACGATCAGCTCGCGCACCTTGGCGGCCTCGTAGGGGTCGGCCGGCATCAGCGGCGTCGCGGGGTAGGCGGCCTCCAGGTAGTCGTTGATGACCTGGCTCTCGCACAGCGGGCCCTGCGGCGTCTTGATGAACGGCACCTTGCCCAGCGGCGAGCAGGCCAGCACGGCCTCGTCGTGGGAATGGGTCTTGACGTATTCCTCGGTGAAGGGGATGCCCTTCTCCAGCAGGGCCAGCTTGACCTTGTTGTAGTAGTTCGAGAGCGGGATGCCGCACAGCGTGATCATGGTGTCTCCTGGAATGAGGCCCGCAGTCTATGCAGCCGCCCCGGGCGGGCGCTGGCGCGCGGGCGACATCAGCCGCGGGCGCGGCCGGTCACCAGCAGGATGCCGGCCGCCAGCGCGGCCAGCGCCAGCACCAGCCGCGCGCTGATGCCCTCGCCCAGCAGCAGCGCGCCGGCCAGCAGCCCGAACAGCGGCGTGCTGAGCGTGAACACGGCCAGCTTGGTGGCGGCGTAATGCCGCATCAGCCAGAACCAGGCCAGGTAGCTGGCGAACGACACGATGACGGCCTGGAAGCCGAACAGCCCCAGCAGCCGCGGCGACCAGGCCAGCGGCAGCGCCTCGCCGGCAAAGGCGGCCGCCGCGCACAGCGCCAGGCCCGACACGCCCAGCTGGTACAGCAGCGTCTTCTCGGCCGCCGCGGCGCTCAGCCGCGTGCCGCGGATGGCCAGCGTCGTGCCGCCCCACAGCACGCCCGCGGCCACGCCCAGCGCGTCGCCCCACCACTGCGTGGCGCTGTGCGGCGCCGTGAAGCCCTCGGCGAACGCGAACGCCACCGCGCCGAACGCCAGCACCAGCCCGGCCCACTGCCGGCCCGTCAGCTTCTCGCCATGGGCGATGAAGGGCATGCCCAGCGCGACGACGAAGGGCGACAGGTAGATGAACACCACCATGCGCGAGGCGCTGGTGTACTGCAGCCCCACGAAGATGCAGGCGAACTCGGCCGCGAACAGCAGCCCGGCCAGCAGCCCGCCGCCCAGGCTGCCGTCGCGCCGGAACAGCGCGATGCCGCGCCAGGCCGACCACAGCCACACCAGCGCCCCCGCCACCACCGAGCGCAGCCCGGCCTGCCACAGCGGGCCGATCTCGGTCAGCGCCGCCTTGGCCGCCACCTGGTTGATGCCCCACAGCAGGCAGCACAGCAGCAGCAGGGCAACGGCGCGGGGGTCGAGATGGGTCTGGCGGGTCGGGGTGGTCATGGCCTCTATGCTGCCAGCATGTCCGATGTCGTCATCCTGGGCGGCGGCGTGATGGGCGCCGCGACCGCCTGCTTCCTGGCCCGCGACCATGGCGCCGCCGTCACCGTCGTCGAGCGCGACCCGAGCTACGCGCAGGCCTCCAGCTCGCTGTCGCTGAGTTCCATCCGCCAGCAGTTCTCGCAGCCGGTCAACATGGCGCTGTCGCGCTGGAGCATGGGCTTCCTGCGCCGCGTGGCCGACGAACTGGCGGTGGCCGACGACCGGCCCGCCATCGGCCTGGTCGAGCCGGGCTACCTGTACCTGGCCACGCCGGCCGGCGCCGCGACGCTGCGCCGGCTGCATGCGCTGCAGCGCGCCGAGGGCGTGGACGTGGCACTGCTCGCGCCGGCCGAACTGGCGGCGCGCTTTCCCTGGCTGGCGGTGGACGACCTGGCACTGGGCTCGCTGGGCCTGAGCGGCGAGGGCTGGTTCGACGGCCCGGCGCTGCACCGCGCCTTCCGCCGCAAGGCCATCACCTGCGGCGCCCGCTTCGTCACCGGCGCGGCGGTCGGCTTCGACACCGCGGCCGACCGCGTGACCGGCGTGCGCTGCGCCGACGGCGGCCGCGTGGCCGGCGACGCGGTCGTCGTCGCGGCCGGGGCCTGGAGCGCCCCGCTGGGCGCCGCGCTGGGCCTCACGCTGCCGGTCAGCGCCCGCAAGCGCGACGTGTTCGTGCTGGAGACGCCGGCCGCCCTGCCCGGCTGCCCGCTGGTCATCGACCCCAGTGGCTTCTGGTTCCGCACCGAGGGGGCGCTCATCCTGGCCGGCGGCCCGCCGCGCGGCGAGGACGCGGCCGACGCGCCGCTGCACGCCATCGACCATGGGCTGTTCGACGAGTTGCTGTGGCCCACGCTGGCGGCCCGCGTGCCGGCGCTGGAGGCGCTGCGCGTGCGCTCGGCCTGGGCCGGCTACTACGAGATGAACGCCTTCGACCACAACGGCCTGGCCGGCCGGCTGCCGGGCTGGGCCAACGCCTTCACGGCCTGCGGCTTCTCGGGCCACGGCATGCAGCAGGCGCCGGCGGTGGGCTTCTCGATGGCGCGGTTGATCGCCGGGCTGGACGCGCCGCTGATCGACGCGCTCACGCCGCAGCGGCTGCTGGAGGGCCGGCCGCTGCTGGAGGCCAACGTCATCTAGAGACCGAAGCGTCGGCGCTTCACCGCGATGCTTGAACCCTGCGGGCCGAGCGCCGGGCCGCCCCAAGCCGGCCCGCGCTGGCGATGCTTGCGGCTCCATGCCGCGAACATCGCCGTCCCCTGGGGGGACCGACCAGGCTCGCCGGCGTCCAGCACGGCCAGACTGGGCGAGGGGCAGCCTCTGTCTAGCGCTTGCGCGCGCGCTTTTTCACCGGCGGCTCGCTGCGCACGTAGCGCGTGGCCGTCAGCCGCTCGGACACGGCGGTGGTCTTGTTGTCCACATAGCCCCAGCCGCGCATCGCGGTGCGCACCTCGGCGTCGGACGGGCTGGCGTCCGGGCCCTTGGGGTACACCACCCAGACGGTCTTGCAGATCATGTCGGCATGGAACTCGGCCATGCGCGGCAGCTCGGACGGCTTGCTGAGCACCGCCACCAGCATGCGCGCCTCGCGCACGTTGGTGGTGATGCCGCCGGCCAGCGCCTCGGCCAGCGCCGGGTCCAGCGCGCCGACGGTGGGGCCGATCAGCAGCGCCGGAGTGTCGGCGCTGACGCCCAGCTTGGCGGCCAGCGTGGGCGGCGGCGTCTGCAGCTTCTTCAGCCAGCGCTCGCCCTCCTTGGCGCCCAGCGCCAGCGCGACGGTCTCGTCCCCGGCCTCGAACAGCAGCTCCTCGCCGGCCAGCCGCAGGTTCTGCAGCGCGGCGATCTCGTAGCGGCGCTTGATGTCGCCGCGCAGCACGATGGCGGTGGATTCCAGCAGCGCGGTGACCTCGGCGGTCTCCGTGCCGACGCGGGCGGTACAGGTGGCTTCACGTCCCATCGGGGGGCCTCTTTGATTTTTGTGGGTTGGGCGCCATTGTCAGGGCCCAGGCCAGGCCCCAGCCGAGCACCCCGGCCAGCGCACCGCTGAGGTGGGCGAAGGGCGCGACCGCGAAGTCGAAGCCCGGCACCGCGCGCAGCACCGGCCCCAGCGGCGACTCCAACGCCAGCTTGGCGGCCAGCCCCGCCGCGATGCCCAGGCCCAGCCAGCGCTCGCGCCCGGCACGGCCGATCAGCACCGCCGCGGCAATGGCCACGCCGGCATGCAGCACGCCCGACAGCCCGGCGTAGCGGCTCAGCTCGGGGCGCAGCAGCAGGCCCAGCTGCGTCAGCGGCCAGGCCAGCAGCCAGGCCCCGGCCGCGCGCAGCGGCAGCGCGGCGCGCCAGCCCAGCAGCGCCAGCACCGCGCAGCCGGCCAGGTTGGCGGCCAGGTGCAGCAGGCTCAGGTGCACCAGCGCCGCGCTCCACACCCGCCAGGGCTGGGCGGCGATGCGGTCCAGCTGCCAATCCAGCGCCGCGGCGGGTGCCAGCAGCCAGACGAACAGCGACAGCTTGGCCAGCAGCGCGCAGAGCAGCGCCCAGGCCTTGCCCGACTCAGCCAAAGACGGCCCGCCAGAGCGCGCGCACGGCGTCGCGGTGCGCCGCCAGCGGGGCGGCGGCATCGGCGTCCAGCGCGGTGGACTGCTCGTCCAGCCGGGCCTTGTGCTGCACGCGGCGCAGCTCGCGGTAGGCGTTGGCCGCGGCCACGCCCACGCCGGCCGGCAGCAGGCCCACCGACTCGCAGCGCTGCAGCAACGCGATGTTGCCCAGGTTGTCCAGCAGCTCGGGGTGGTGGGCGCCATGGGCCAGCACCAGCGTCTGCAGCGCGAACTCGGCGTCCATCATGCCGCCCTCGCTGTGCTTCACATCGAACAGCTCGTCACGCACCGGCCGCGCCGCGCGCACCTTCTCGCGCATGGCCTGCACCTCGGTCTTCAGGGCCTGGGCGTCGCGCGGCGCCGTCAGCACCTGGCGGCGCACGCCCTCGCAGCGCTGGGCCAGCGCGGCGTTGCCGGCGCAGAAGCGCGCCCGCGTGATGGCCTGGTGCTCCCAGGTCCAGGCGGTGTTGCTGCCGCGGCCGGTCTGGTAGGCCTCGAAATGGGTCAGCGACGTGACCAGCAGGCCGGAGTTGCCGTTGGGCCGCAGCGCGGTGTCGATGTCGAACAGCTCGCCGGCCGCGGTGCGCAGCGTCAGCCAGGTAATGAGACGGCGCACGAAGGCGCCGTAGATCTCGGACGCGTTCTCGTCGTCGTCGTCGAAGACGAACACCACGTCCAGGTCGCCGCCATAGCCCAGCTCCTTGCCGCCCAGCTTGCCGTAGGCGATGACGGCCAGCCGCGGCTCGTCGCGGTGGGCCTTGGAGAAGCGCGCCCAGGCCCAGGTGATGGCGATCTGCAGCACCGCGTCGGCCAGCATGGACAGGTCGTCGGCCACCTGCTCCACCGTGATGCAGCCCTCCACGTCGCGCACCAGCGTGCGGAACACCTCGGCATGGTGGGCGCGGCGCAGCGTGTCCAGCAGCGCCTCCTCGTCGGCCTCGCCGCTGCGGGCCCAGCCGCGCTCGCGGTCCAGCAGGTCGGCCAGGAAGGCCTGGCGGTCGAAGCGGGCGGTCAGCAGCAGCGGGTCGGCCAGCTCGTCGATGACGCCGGGGTGCTGCATCAGGTAGCGGATGGGCCAGCGCGCCAGGCCCAGCAGGCGCAGCAGGCGCTGCTGCACGGCCGGCCGCTCCACCAGCAGCGCGAGATAACTCTCCCGCCGCAGCAGCGGCCCCACCCAATCGACGAAGCGCAGCGCCGCGTCCAGCGAGCATTCGCCCGCCTCGACCGCCTGCGCCGCACGCTGGAACAGCTTGGCCAGCCGCTGGCGCGACTCCTCGCGCAGGCCCTGCACGCGGGGCGTCTCGGCCAGCGCGCGCACCGCGGTGGCCAGCGGCGCCGGCAGGCCTTGCAGGAAGTCCTCGCCATCCACGGCCGGTTTCGGGCCGCCGCACTGGCCGTTCTTGCAGCCGCCGCCCTGGCCCGGCGGCTTGCCGCCCTCGTGCAGCAGGGCGTCGAACTCGGTGGCCACCAGCTCGCGCACCTCGCCCAGCTGTTCGAACAGCTCGCAGGTCTCCCGGCTGCACTTCAGCCCCAGCGACGCGGCGATCCAGGCCAGGTCGGCATCGGCCTGCGGCAGGCAGTGGGTCTGCTGGTCGTCCAGGAACTGGATGCGGTGCTCCACCCGGCGCAGGAAGACATAGGCCTCGCTGAGCTTGGCCGCCGTCTCCGGCTTCATCAGCCCGCCGGCGGCCAGCTGGGCCAGCGCCTTGACGGTGGAGCGGGTGCGGATCTCGGGGAACTGGCCGCCACGCACCACCTGCAGCAGCTGCACGATGAACTCGATCTCGCGGATGCCGCCGCGCGACAGCTTGACGTCGTTGGCCCGCTCGGGCCGCCCGGCGGCGCGCGCCTTGGCCTCGCTGCGGATCTTGCCGTGCAGCTGCCGCAGGCCCTCGAACACGCCGTAGTCCAGGTAACGGCGGTAGACGAAGGGCGTGACCAGGCTGCGCAGCGCCAGCGTGCGCGGGTCGCCCGGCGCGCCGGGGCCGGTCAGCGGCGCGACGATGCGGCTCTTCAGCCACGCAAAGCGCTCCCACTCGCGGCCCTGCACGAAGAAATACTCCTCCAGCATGCCCAGGCTGACGACCGGCGGGCCGCTCTTGCCGTTGGGGCGCAGCGCCAGGTCGACGCGGAACACCTGGCCGTCGTCGGTCACGTCGCCGATCAGCGCATACAGCCGCTTGGCGACATGGGCGAAGTATTCGTGCGCCGAGATCGGGCGGGTGCCATGGGTGGCGCCGTCGTCCTCGTAGACATAGATCAGGTCGATGTCGGACGACACGTTCAGCTCGCGCGCGCCCAGCTTGCCCATGCCCACCACCCAGAAGGCGATGTCGGCGCCGTCGGGCGTGCGCGGCGCGCCGTGGAGGGCGTCCAGCTCGCGGCGGGCATCGGCCAACGCCAGGTCCAGCGTGACCTCGGCCAGGTGGGTCATGGCCAGCGTGACATCCGCCACGCTCGCGCCCTGCTCGATGTCCAGCACCGCCAGCCGCTCCAGCACCAGGTGGCGGGCCACGCGCAGCGCGCTGGCGAGCGACCGATCGGGCCGGCTCGCGAGCAGCGTCTCGATCAGCGCCGCGATGACCGCCCGGTCGGGCAGGCCCGCGGGCAGCAGCGGCAGTTCGGCCGCATAGCGGCGCCGCACCCGCTGGACATAGCGGCTGTGTTCAGCAACGACGGGAAACAGTTCGCTCATGGCCCTGTGCTAGATTGATCGCCGGCCGGTTTTTCACGTGCCCCGCGACAACGTGTCTGACTTCTTCTCGGCCGCCCTCCACCAATGCTCCCGTGCCGCCAGCTGGCCTTTGCGCCTGTGCTGGATCGGTGTGCGCTGGGCGCTGCTGTTGCTGGCGCTGCTGTGGGCACTGGGGGGCGTGGCTTGGGGCGTGTTGCACTGGGGCATTCTCCCGCACGCCAACGACTGGCGGCCCTGGCTGGAAAAGGAAGCCTCAAAGGCGCTGGGGGTAGAGCTGCGCATCGGCCGCATCAGCGTCGAGTCCGGCGGCTGGATGCCGCGCATGGAACTGGGCGATGTGCGGGTGCTGGACGCCGCCGGCCGCCCGGCGCTGACGCTGCCGCGGGTGGCCGCGGTGCTGTCGGCGCAGTCGCTGCTGGTGCTGCAGCCGCGCTTCTCGCAGCTGCGCGTGGACGCGCCCGAGCTGGTCATCCGCCGCGACGCCCAGGGCCGCATCTTCATCGGCGGCATGGGCCTGGACGAGGCCGAGCGCAGCGACGCCGGCACCACCGAGGCCGGCATGGACTGGCTGTTCAGCCAGCCCGAGCTGGCCATCGTGGGCGGCCGCGTGCGCTGGGTCGACGAGAAGCGCGCCGACGCCCGGCCGCTGGAGCTGTCGGCGCTGAACTTCCTGATGCGCAACGGCCTGCGCCGCCATGACCTGCGCCTGGACGCCACGCCGCCGGCCGACTGGGGCCAGCGCTTCACGCTGCGCGGCCAGTTCCGCCAGAGCCTGCTGAAGCGCCCCGGCCAGTTCCAGCACTGGAGCGGCCAGTTGTTCGCCGAGCTGCCGCGCGCCGACCTGCGCCAGCTGCGCCGCCATGTCGACCTGCCCTTCCAGCTCAGCGAGGGCGACGGCGCCGTGCGCGCCTGGGCCGACATCCGCGACGGCCAGCCGGTCGGCGCGACGCTGGACCTGGCGCTGCGCTCGGTGCGGCTGCGGCTGCTGGACAGCGCGCCCGAGCTGGACCTGGAGCAGATCGAGGGCCGCCTGGACGTGGCGCGCGCCAAGGGGGCCCTGAGCCTGCAGGCCCGCCAGCTGGGCTTCGTCAGCGGCGATGGCGTGACCTGGCCGCGCTCCGACTGGGGCGTGAAGCTGCAGCTGGGCCAGGCCGACGAGGTGCTGGGCGGCGAGGTCAGCGCCCAGCGCCTGGACTTCGCGCTGATGGCCCAGATCGGCCAGCGCCTGCCGCTGGGCGAGCGCGCCCACCAGCTGCTGGCCGAGCTGGCGCCGCAGGGCGTGCTGACCGCGCTTGCGGGCCAGTGGCAGGGCGCGCTGGACGCCCCGCGCAGCTACCGCGTCAAGGCGCAGCTGGACGGCCTGGCGCTGGCCGCCCGGCCGGCCGAGGCCGAGGGCCGGCTGGGCCGCCCGGGGCTGAGCGGCGCCAGCCTGGAACTGGACGCCAGCGAGCGCGGCGGCCTGGCGCGGCTGCGGGTGCAGGACGGCGACGTGACGCTGCCGGGCCTGTTCGAGGACCCGCGCCTGCCCATCACCCGGCTGTCCACCCAGCTCAGCTGGCGGCTGCCGGCACCGGTGGCCGACGGCAAGCCGCCGGGCGAGGTGGAGCTGAAGCTGCGCGACCTGCAGTTGCAGTCGCCCGACCTCAGCGGCGAGTTCGACGTGACCTGGCGGCGCGCCGCCGGCGCCACCACGCCGGGCTTCCTGGACCTGAGCGGCCGCGCCCAGCGCGTGGACGCCACCCGCGTGGCGCGCTACATCCCGCTGAGCCTGCCGGCCACGCGCAGCTATGTGGCGCGTGCGGTGCTGGGCGGCGAGGCGCGCAACACCACGGTGCGCATCCGCGGCGAGCTGGCCGAGTTCCCGTTCGACGGCCCGCGCGCCAGCGGCGTCTTCCGCGTCGCCACCCAGACCCAGGGCGTCACGCTGGCCTATGTGCCGCCCAGCGACCAGGGCACCAACTGGCCGGCCATGGAGGGCGTGGATGCCGAGCTGGTGTTCGAGCGCGCCGGCATGCAGATCCGCAACGGCCGCGCCAGGATGCTGGGCTACGAGCTGAGCGGCGTGAACGGCGGCATCAAGGACCTGCACCGCAACCGCGTGCTGGCGCTGGAGGGCACGGGCCGCGGCGCGGGCGCCGACCTGCTGCATTTCGTGCGCGCCTCGCCGCTGGACGAATGGCTGGGCCACGCGCTGAGCAGCACCACGGCCCAGGGCCCGGTGGCGCTGAAGCTGGGCCTCAGCATCCCGCTGGAGGACAGCAGCCAGACCACGCTGAAGGGCCAGCTGCAGCTGGGCGGCGTGGACCTGAAGCTGCGCCCCGAGCTGCCGCCGCTGGGCAGCGTGCGCGGGCGCGTCGACTTCGACCGCAAGGGCCTGCAGCTGGCCGGCGTCACCGCGCGGCTGCTGGGCGGCGACGCCGGCATCGAAGGCGGCAGCCTGCCGGGCGGCGGCCTGCGCTTCGCGGTGCAGGGCCAGGCCACGGCCGAGGGGCTGCGGCGCGCCACCGAACTGGGCGCCGTCACGCGGCTGGCGCAGGCCGCCAGCGGCCAGGCGGCCTACCGCTTCCAGCTCGCCGTGGGCAAGGAGGGCCAGAGCGAGCTGAGCGTGACCAGCAGCCTGCAGGGCCTGGCGCTGGACCTGCCGGCGCCGGCGCGCAAGGAGGCCGAGGCCCAGCTGCCGCTGCGCCTGCTGATGACGCCCACCGGCACGGGCCGCGACGAGCTGCGCCTGGAAGTGGGCAGCGCCGCCGCACCGCTGCTGCAGGCCCAGCTGCAGCGCGACGTGTCGGGCGCCAGCTCGCAGGTGCTGCGCGGCGCGCTGGCGGTGCAGGACAGGCTGCCGGCGCTGCCCGCCACCGGCGTGCTGCTGCAGGCCAACGTGGCCAGCCTGGACCTGGACGCCTGGCAGCAGCGGCTGGGCGCGCTGGGCGGCAGCGGCGCGGGCAGCGCCTCCGGCAGCGGCGCCGCCGCGGCGGGCGACGACGCCGGCCTGCTGCCCAGCCAGATCGCACTGCGCAGCCAGGCGCTGAAGGTGGGCGGCCGCCAGCTCGGCCGGGTGACCGCGATGGTGGCCCGCGACGGCGCGAACTGGCGGCTCAACGTCGACGCCGAGCAGCTGTCGGGTCGCATCGAGCTCCGGGGCGTGCAGGGCGGCCAGGTGGACGCCGTGCAGGCCCGGCTGGTGCGGCTGTCGCTGCCGCGCTCGGAGGCCGAGTCGGTCAGCGAGCTGATGGACCCGGCCAAGGCGGCCGCCGGCAGCAGCCCGCTGCCGTCGCTGGACATCGAGGTGGACGACTTCGAGCTGCGCGGCAAGCGGCTGGGCCGGCTGCAGGTGCTGGCCCAGGCCCCCGCCGCGGCGCGCGACTGGAAGCTGGAGAAGCTGCAGCTGCAGTCGCCCGAGGCCACGCTGGCCGCCAGCGGCCGCTGGAGCGGCGACGGCCGCCGCCGCACGCAGCTGGACTGGCAGCTGGACGTCGCCGACGCCGGCAAGCTGCTGGAGCGCATGGGCCAGGGCCAGGTGCTGCGCGGCGGCAAGGGCCAGCTGACCGGGCAGATCGGCTGGGACGGCTCGCCGCTGGCGCCGCATTACCCCAGCATGGCCGGCACGCTGAACGTCCAGCTCGACACCGGCACCTTCCTGAAGGCCGAGCCCGGCGTGGGCCGGCTGCTGGGCGTGCTGAGCCTGCAGTCGCTGCCGCGCCGGCTGCTGCTGGACTTCCGCGACGTGTTCGCCGAGGGCTTCACCTTCGACGGCGTGACCGGCGACGTGAAGATCGCCGCCGGCATCGCCCGCAGCGACAACATCCGCATCCGCGGCCTGCAGGCCGCCGTGCTGGTGGAGGGCAGCACCGACCTGGCCGCCGAGACGCAGAACCTGCGCGTGGTGGTGGTGCCCGAGGTGTCGGCCGGCGGGGCGTCGCTGGCCTACGCGGCCATCAACCCGGCCATCGCGCTGGGCGCCTTCCTGGCGCAGCTGATCCTGAGCCGCCCGGTGGCCGCGGCCAACACGCGCGAGTTCCACATCAGCGGCAGCTGGGACGACCCCAAGGTCGAGAAGGTGGAAAGCGCCGCCGCCCGGGCCGCCAGCGCGGCCGCGGCGGCCAGCGCGCCCTGAGCCCACCACCCACCCGCCGCGGCGCGCCGTTGAAGGAGTCGGGGCGCGCTAGCATCGCCGCATGACCGCCCCTGCCCGCGCCTGCCGCGCCGCCACGCCATGAAGATCGCCGCCTGCCCGATGGACTCCGGCCGCGGCCTGGCCGCCAGCCTCCCCGCTGCCCGCCGGCTGCTCGAAGCCGCCGCCGCCCAGGGCGCCCGGCTGGCCGCGCTGCCGGAGTACTTCTGCCTGATGGGCCAGCACGACAGCGACAAGCTGGCCCATGCCGAAACGCCCGGCCAGGGCCCCATCCAGGCCCTGCTGTCGACCGCGGCGCGCGAGCTGGGGCTGTGGGTCATCGGCGGCACGCTGCCGATGCAGGCCGAGACGCCCGACCGCGTGCGCAACACGACGCTGGTGTTCGCGCCCGACGGCGAGGTGGTGGCCCGCTACGACAAGATGCACCTGTTCGCCTACGACAACGGCCGCGAGAGCTACGACGAGGCCCGCGTGCTGGAGGCCGGCAGCGCGCCCACGCTGTTCAGCGCGGACGGCCTGCGCGTGGGCCTGTCGATCTGCTACGACCTGCGCTTCCCCGAGCTGTACCGCGCCTACAACCCCTGCGAGCTGCTGGCGGTGCCGGCCGCCTTCACCTACACGACCGGCGAGAAGCACTGGGAGCTGCTGCTGCGCGCCCGCGCGGTGGAGAACCAGTGCTACGTCATTGCGCCGGCCCAGGGCGGGCGGCACCCGAACGGCCGCCGCACCTGGGGCCACAGCATGATCGTGGACCCCTGGGGCGAGGTGCTGGCGCAGCTGCCCGAGGGCGAGGGCGTGGTGTGCGCCGAGATCGACCCGGCCCGGCTGGCGCAGGTGCGCCAGCAGCTGCCCGCGCTGGCCCATCGCCGGCTCTGAACGCCGCTGCCCCCATCACAAGGATTTCCATGACCCCTCAGCCCGGCCGCCGCACGGCCTGGATCGTCGGCGCGCTGGTGGCGCTGGCGCAATTCGGCAACTACTACGTCTACGACTCCATCGGCCCGGTGGCCGACCTGCTGCAGCAGCAGCGCGGCTTCAGCAGCAGCCAGATCGGCCTGCTCAATGCGATCTACAGTCTGCCCAACATCGTGCTGATCCTGCTGGGCGGCGTGCTGGTGGACCGCTTCGGCGCCGCGCGCATGACGCTCGCGACCGCCGCGGTCTGCGCGGCCGGCGCGGCGCTGACGGCCTTCAGCCCGGGCTTCGCCGGCATGGCCGCGGGGCGGCTGCTGTACGGCATCGGCGCCGAGACCTTCGGCATCGCGACGCTGGCGGCCATCGCGCAATATTTCGGCGGCGGCGCCGTGGCGCTGGCGATGGGCCTGGTGCTGGCCATCGGCCGGCTGGGCTCGTATGCGGCCGACATGTCGCCGGGCTGGTTCCCGGCCCTCTACGCGCAGGGCTGGCAGCCGCCGCTGGTGCTGGCCACGGCGGTGGCGGCCACCTCCTTCGCCGCGGCGCTGGCCTATGCGGGGCTGGACCGCCGCCACGGCCACGGGCTGGCCGCGGCGCCCGCCGCCGAGCGCTTCGTCGCCCGCGACCTGCTGCATTTCGGCCGCGCCTACTGGTACCTGCTGGCGCTGTGCGTGCTGTGGTACTCGGTGATCCTGGCCTTCCGCAGCACCTTCTCCATCACCTACTTCCAGCATGTGCACGGGCTGGACCTGGCGAGCGCCGGCCAGATGAACAGCCATGTGTTCCTGGCCGCCGTGTTCGCCACGCCGGCCTTCGGCTGGCTGTGCGACCGGCTGCGCCGCTACGCGCCCTTCCTGGCCTTCGGTGCGCTGCTGCTGCCGGTCGCGCTGGCGCTGATGGCGCTGACCCGCGGCGCGCTGTGGCTGCCCACGGTGCTGATCGGCATCAGCTACTCGCTGGTGCCGGCCGTGATGTGGCCGCTGGCCAGCCGGCTGGTGGCGCCGAACCGCTTCGGCACCGCGATCGGCCTGATGTGGGTGGCGCAGAACGCCGGCATCGGCGGGGCCAACCTGCTGGCCGGGTGGCTCAACGACCAGGCCGCCGCCAGCGCCGCCAACCCGGCGGGCTACGGGCCCATGATGCTGTTCTTCGGCAGCGCCAGCGTGCTGGGCGCGCTGTGCGCGCTGGCGCTGTGGCTGACGGCCGGGCAGCGCCGCCACGAGCTCAGGGACGCAGCGTCACCAGGTCGCGCAGCAGCAGGTTGATGTTGGCGCGCAGCGCCCGCTCGTTGGCGATGCGCAGCCGCTCCGGCGGCGACAGCATGGCCTCGCCGAAGCGGGCCTCGTCGGTGTTGGCGATGCGGCGCTGGTAGACGACCCGGCCGCTGGCCTTGTCCAGCAGCGTGTAGGCCACCGCCACGCCCACCGTCACGCCGGCCACCGGCACCCGCGGCTGCTCCAGCGGCGCCAGCTCGGCGCGCAGCTCGAAGCGCGGCGCCGGCTCGGGCGACAGCGGCCGCATGCCCACCGTGTAGAGCGACTCCTCCAGCGCCTGCGTCAGCGCGGCGGCGCTGACGCGCGAACCCCACCAGCGGCCGGTCGCCTCGCCGCCCTGCACCGCGGCCACGGCCACCTGGCGCTGCAGCGCCTCGGGCACCCAGGCGCGGACCTGCAGCGCATCGGCGGCGGTGACGGCCATCGGCAGCGGCTGGCTGGGCGTGCCGCAGCCGGCCAGCACGAGCGCCAGCCAGGCGGCGGAGAAAAGGACGCGGCGGGTCATGGAGGCACGATGCTAGACCGTCGCCTGCCCGGGCAACGGCCGAATAGCGGCCAAGCGGCCGCCTTTTCTAGCCGCGCGCCAGCGGCGCCGGTGCGCCCAGTGCGGCGATCACGTCCAGCATGCCGCGCACCTTGAAGGGCTTGAGCAGCAGCCGGCAGACGTCGAGCTGCTTGACGCGCGTGGCCAGCGCCAGGTCGCAGGCCGGCGCCATCACGGCCACCGGCAGGTCGGCGGGCTGCGACGACTGGCCGGCCCGCACGCGCCGCACCAGCTCCAGCGCACCGCCGTCGTCGTCGAGCGCGACCAGCAGTGCATCGAAGCGCTGCTCGTACAGCAGGCGCTCGGCGCCGGCGACGCCGGTCGCCTCCACCACGTCGGCCAAGCCCATCTCGCGCGCCATCGTCGACACGGTGCGGCGCAGCACGAACTGCGGCTCCACCAGCAGCAGCCGGCCGCGGGGCGCGACGGCGGCGGTCATGGGTGCCCCCTGCGCACGGCGCTCATGCCGTCACCCCCTGCCCCACCAGCTCGGCCACGGTCAGGTCGCGCAGCGTGCCCAGGATGGCCCGGTCCATCGCGTCGAACGTGCGCGGCCGGGCGTCGATCAGGCACAGCGTGCCCACGGCCGCGCCGCCCGGCAGCACCAGCGGCGCGCCGGCGTAGAAGCGGATGAAGGGCGCGCCCAGCACCAGCGGGTTGTCGGCAAAGCGCGGGTCGCGGGCGGCGTCCAGCACCGTGAAGACCTCCGGCTGCAGGATGGCGTGGCCGCAGAACGAGATCTCGCGCGCGGTCTCGCAGACCTCCAGGCCCACGCGGGCCTTGAACCACTGGCGCCCGCGGTCGATCAGGCTGATGAGCGCGATGGGCACCTCGAACTCGTCGGCGGCGAAGGCGACGATGCGGTCGAAGCGCTCCTCGGGGGGCGTGTCCAGGATCAGCAGCTCGCGCAGCGCGCGCAGCCGCTGCTCGTCGTCGGCGGGGATGGGGGCAGGCAGCATGCGGGTGCTCCAACGGCAGGCCTGTCAGTCTAGTGGCCGCGTCAGCCCCGCGCCCGGGCCCGCCCGGGCACCCGCAGGCGCCGACGGGTCACCGGGAGGCACCGGCTCAGACCGCCGGCGTCCCGTCCGGCGGCAGCGGCGGCAGGCTGACGCGCGCGCGCAGGCCCGGGCCGGCGTGGGCATCCAGCAGCTCCAGCCGCCCGCCATGCCGGGCGGCGATGTCGGCCGCGATCGCCAGCCCCAGGCCGCTGCCGGTGCCGCTGGCCTTGTCGCCGCGGCGGAAGCGCTGCAGCGCCGCCGGCCGCTCGGCGGGCGGGATGCCGGGGCCGTTGTCCTCCACCTCCAGCCAGGCGCCGCCCGGCGAGGTGCCGCAGCGCACCGTGATGCGGGCGCCCGGGCCGGCGTAGCTGACGGCGTTGTGGATCAGGTTCTCCAGCCCCTCGCGCAGCAGGAAGGCATGGCCCAGCACGGGCGCCTCGGCCAGCTCGAAGCCCAGGTCCACGCCCGAGGGCAGCGCGCGGTGCGCCCAGTCCTGGCCGCTCTCGACGGCGATGTCGCGCAGGTCGATGCGCTGGCCCACGTCGACGCTGCGGTCCTCGGCCCGCGCCAGCGACAGCAGCTGCTGGGCCAGGCGGGCGCTGCGCACGACACGCTGGCGCAGCCGCTGCAGCAGCGGGTCCAGGCGCTGGTCGTGCGGCTCCAGCAGCGCCAGCTCGATCTCGGTCTGCAGCGAGGTCAGCGGCGTGCGCAGCTGGTGGGCCGCGTCGGCCAGGAACTCGCGCTGCGCGCCGGCCGCGCGCGCCAGCCGCTCGAACAGGCGGTTGAACGCGGCCTGCAGCGGCACCAGCTCGCGCGGCAGCTCGGCCGTCAGCGGCGTCAGGCGGTGCAGGTCGCGGCGCTCCAGCTCGGCGCTCAGGCCGGTCAGCGGCGTCAGGCCCTGGCGGATGGCCCACCAGCCGGCCAGCGCCAGCAGCAGCGCCAGCGTGGCGCCGTTGAGCGCCACCAGGCCGCCGATCTCGCGCTGCAGCGCGTCGCGCTTGTGCAGCGTCTCGGCCACCAGCACCTGGCAGGCCTGGGCGCCGCACTCGCGGCCCAGCTGCACCAGCCGCAGGCCGCGGTCGCGCAGCCGCACGTCGCCGTAGTGCACCTCGCCGGCGGTCTGCGGCGGCGGCCGCGGCAGCAGCTCGGTCAGGCCGGCATCGCCCTGCAGCACCTCGCCGCCCGGCCCCAGCACCAGGTAGAAGACATCGTCCTGGCGGTCGAAGCGCAGCGCCCGGTCCATGGTGGCGCTGATGTCGATGCGCGGCCGGCCGCCGCGCAGGTCAATCTGCCCGGCCAGCGTCAGCGCGGTGTCCTCCAGGCCCTCGTCCAGCCAGCTCTGCGCACTGCGCTGCACCTGCTCGTACAGCGCCACGCCCAGCAGCGGCAGCGCCACCAGCAGCGGCAGCATCAGCCAGCCGAACAGCCGGCGGTGCAGGCTGGAGCGCCGGCCCTCAGCCATGGGTGGCCCGCCCGTTCACAGGCCCTGCGGCAGTTCCTCGAGCAGGTAGCCCAGGCCGCGCACGGTGCGCAGCTGCACGCCACCCGGTTCGATCTTGGCGCGCAGCCGCGACAGGCAGACCTCGATGGCGTTGTCGCTGACGCCCTGGTCCCAGGCATTGCTGGCCAGCGCGATGTGCTCCTTGGGCACCACCTTGCCGGCACGCGCCATCAGGAAGCCCAGCACGTCCCACTCGCGCGCCGACAGCGCCAGCGGCTCGTCGTCGATGTAGGCGCGGCGCGCCTCCTGGTCGATGCGGATGCGGGCCAGCTGCAGCTGGTTGCTGGTGCGGGCCTGGCTGCGGCGCACCAGCGCGCGGGCACGGGCCACCAGCTCGGTCAGCGCGAAGGGCTTGACGAGGTAGTCGTCCGCGCCGCCCTCCAGGCCGCGCACGCGGTCCTCGACGGCGTCGCGCGCGGTCAGGATCAGCACCGGCACCGGCAGCCCGTCGGCGCGCACGCGGCGCAGCGTTTCGAAGCCGTCGATGCCGGCCAGGCCGATGTCCAGGATCAGCAGGTCGTAGGCATCCTCGCGCAGCGACCGCGGCACCGGCTCGCCGCGCGCCGTGCAGTCAACGACCCAGCCCTGCGAACGCAGCGCGCGGGCGGTGGTTTCGACGAGTTGTTCGTCGTCTTCGACGAGCAGGATGCGCATGGCGGCAGTATGGCGGGAGATGCGGGCAGGCGCTGACGCGGGGCTGTCGCCTGCGATCAGTCCGCGGGCGTGGGCGCACCGGGCAGTTGCGCGGCGAGGCGGTCGAAGGCCTCCATCCAGGCCGGCGAGACCTTGTGCGAGCAGCCCAGGTAGCGCAGGGTCGGCGGCGGCGCCCCCGGCAGCCGCACCAGCTCCACCGCCGCCGCGCCGCGCACGCCGGCACGGCGCGCACCCGCCAGCTCGGCCTCCGACAGGATGGCGAAGTCGGCCCGGCCGCGCGCGAGCATGTCCAGCATGCGGTCGTGAGCCGCCGGCAGCCGCTGCGTGGGCCCGCTGCGTTCACGGATCCACTGGTCCAGCGTCTCGCCGTAGGACACGCCGTCGTAGACCAGCAGCCGCAGCGCCGGGTCGGCCAGGGCCATCCGGGCATGGGCATGGCGGCGCAGCCGGTCCGCGATCTCCGGCCGGGCCACCAGCCACTGCGGGTCGGTGGTCCAGAGGGGGCGGCTGAAGCGGGTGAAGCGCTCGCGTTCGGCGTTGCGGAAGATCCCGAGCACGCATTGCGCCCGCGTGTTCTGGCGCAGCTCCAGCAGGCTGCGCTTGAGCGGCACCGGCTCCCAGCGCAACTGCAGCCCGCCGGCCGCCGCCAGCCGGCGCATGTGGTCCACCAGCTGCCCGCGGGGCTGCCCGTCCGGGCCGGTGCCGGACATGGGCGCCTGCTCCATGTACTGCAGCACGACCGGGTCCGCCGCGGCATCGGCGGCATCGGCGGCGCGGCTGCCGGCCGCGGCCAGCGCCAGCAGGCCGGCCAGCACCGGGGCGGCGCGCGCTGGCCGGCTCATGCGCCGCTCCCGGCCGGTCCGGCCAGCGTCGTCAGCACCACGTCGCCGGCGGCGGCGGCCGCCGCCAGGTCGTCGCGCAGCCGCGCCAGCCGCGCCGCGTCCGCCACCACCCCGTCCGCGACCGGGCCCACGCAGGTGGCGCGGTTGCGCCCGCCCTGCTTGGCGAGGTACAGGGCCTGGTCGGCCAGGTGCACGGCGTCCTCCCAGGGCTGCCCGGAATGAGCCGGCCAGACCGCCGCGCCGGCGGACGCGGCCACGCGCAGCGCCACGCCGTCGCCCAGCGGCACGGGCGTGTCGGCCAGCCCGGCCAGCAGCCGCGCCGCCAGCTGCTCCAGGTGGCTACCCTCGCAGCCGGGCAGCAGCAGCAAGAACTCCTCGCCGCCCCAGCGCACCACGGTGTCGCCGTCGCGCAGGCTGGCCTGCAGCCGGCGCGCCACGGCCTTGAGCACGGTGTCGCCGGCGGCATGGCCGTGCAGGTCGTTGATGCGTTTGAAATGGTCGATGTCGATCAGCACCAGGCCCAGGGGCGCACCGCCCGCGTCCGCGCGCCGGCTGCCCAGCAGCCCGGCCGCGTGGCGGCGGTTGAACACGCCGGTCAGCGCGTCGCGGCGCGCGGCCTCGTCCAGTTGCGCGTTGACGGCCTCCAGCGACCGGTTGCGGCGCCGCAGCAGCGCCACGCCGCGGGCCGCCAGCACGCCGGTCAGCACCAGCGCCAGCGCGGCCACGCCCCAGAAGCGCTGTTGCAGTTTGCGGGCCTCGACCTCGGCCTCGTTGCGCCGCGTCAGCAGTGCAAGGCGTTCGATCTCGTGCGTGCGACGCTCGGCCTCGAAATGCTCGTGCAGCTCCTGCACCGCCCGCTCGTCCTGGGCGCGCGCCATGCCGTCCAGCGTGACCATGCGCTCGCGCAGCGCGGCGATGGCCTCGGTGGGGCGCTGTGCGGCCTCGTAGGCCAGCGACAGCTGCTCCAGCAGGTCCGCCGTCTCCAGTGTCAGCCCCATCGCACGCACCGCCTCCACGCCGCTGCGCGCCAGCACCAGCCCGGCCTCCACCTGGCCCAGGTGCACCATCGCCACACCGCGGTTGGCCCGCGTGAACGCCAACGTGACGCGGTCGCCGAGCCTGGCCGCCAGCTGTTCGGCCTGCAGCGCGTGGGCATAGGCCTTGCCGTGCCCGTCCTTGTCGCCGTTGAAGTAATGCGCCAGGTTGTTCAGGCAGATCAACTCGGCGAACGGATTGGGCGGGTCGGCACGCGTCAGCGCCAGGGCCTCGCGCAGCGCCTCGTATTGACGCGGCCGGTCCTTCAGCGCGGCATGCACATAACCCAGGTTGATGAGCTGGCTGACGATGAAACGCGTATTGCCCACGGCCCGCGCCAGCTTCAGCGCCTCGCCGAAGTACTGCAGCGCGCGGCTGAAATCGCGCCGCGAGCTGTTGGCGCGCGCCAGCTGCTCCAGGCCGGCCACCTGGTCGCTCTTGACGCCCTGCTGCGAGGCCAGCTGCACGGCCTGCAGCGCGGCCTCCAGCGCGCCCTTGGCGTCGCCCAGCAGGTCCAGCGCGCGGGCCTGGGCCAGCGCCATGCCGAACCGGCCTCGCGGCGCCGCCATGGGCTCCCGCGCGCGCAGCTGCTCCAGCAGCGTGCGCACCCGGGCCGTGTTGCCCTCGTCGATGACCTGGTTGAGGCGCAGCAGCAGCAGCTCGGTCGTGCAGTCGCGGCAGCCTTCGCGGGCCGCCATCGCCTCCAGCACCGCCACGGCGGCCTGCGCCTCCTCGGCCGTCGGCGCCAGCTGGGCTAGCGCCGACTGGTATTCGCGGCGCAGCGCCTGCGGCGCGCTGTCGGGCAGCGGACCGGCATCGCGCAGCCGCTGCAGGTCCACGTCGACGGCGCCGACACCGCGCTGGCCGAAGTCGTCCAGCACGGCCTGCACGTCCGCGGTCCGCTGCCGCGGGTCGGCCGCGCCCGCCCGCGCGTCGTGCCACGGCGCCGCGCAGGCCAGCGCGCCCAGCAGCACCACCAGCGCGCGTGCCGTCATGGCCGCCCTCCCTGCGCGGCGGCGTCCGCAGCGGCCGCCGGTCCCGCCACGGTGACCCAGTCGGCCCCTCCGCCGGCCGGCAGCGCGGCGCTGGCGCGGTTGCGGCCCTCGGCCTTGGACCGGTACAGCGCCTGGTCCGCCCGCTGCAGCGCCTGTGCCCAGGTCTGGCCGGGCTCGCCGGGCCAGACCGCCACGCCCACCGACACCGTGACCCGCAGCGCCGCCCCGGTGCCGGCCTCGAAGGGCTGGCCGCCCACGCTGGCCAGCAGCCGGCGCGTGATGGCCAGCGCGCCGGCGAGGTCCGTGCCGGGCAGCAGCAGCAGGAACTCCTCGCCACCCCAGCGGGCCAGCACGTCGCCGTCTCGCACCAGCGGCTCCAGGCGCCGCGCCAGGCCCTGCAGCACAGCGTCGCCCGCGGCATGGCCATGGCTGTCGTTGACCTGCTTGAAATGGTCCACGTCCAGCAGCAGCAGGGCCACGCGCTCGCGCCCGGCAGCCTGCCAGCGCGCCATCTCCGCCTCGGCATGGCGGCGGTTGAACAGCCGCGTCAGCGGGTCGCGGGCACTGCTGTCCTGCAGCCGCCGGCGGCTGGCCGTCAGCGTGCGCTGGCGGCGGCGCAGCAGCAGCAGCCATTGCGCCAGCACCGCGCAGGCCAGCAGCGCCGCCAGCGCGCCGGCGACCATCAGCCGCCGCGCGGCATCGCGGCTGGCCAGCTCGGCGGCCCCCCGCTCCGACTCCAGCTTCAGCCGCTCCAGCTCCTGGCTGCGCCGCTCGACCGCCAGCAGTTCGCGCTGGCGCGCCGACTCGCGCGCGCGCTCCTCGCGCCGGGCCTCGTCCTGCAGCTGCTGCAGCGCCTTGAGCATCTGCAAGGCTTCCTGCGGGCGGCCCGACTGCTCCAGCCAGGCCACCTGCTGGGCCTGGCGCTCGATCTGCTCGCGCCTGCCCGGGCCGGCGTCGGCGCCCTGCGCCAGCGCGCCGGCGCAGGCCAGCGCGGCCAGGGCCACCACCAGCCCCGGCCGCATCCGCGCTGCGCTGATCCGCCGTGACATGCCTACCCCTCCTTCGGCTGCGGGCCGTACCCCATGATGAATGACGGTACGTCGGGCGCGCCTCCGCAGCAACGCGAACCGGCGTGCAATACGCCGCGTTTTGGCCACGCCCGCGGCGCCGGGCGGGGGCGCTCCGGCATCTTCACCGCCGCGCACTACCATTGACGGTTGCTCCAGGAACGCCGATGAAACTGCTCGTTAAATTCAACCTGGTCTACCTGCTGGTGATGAGCCTGGGCATTGCCACCAGCGGCTACATCGCACGCCAGCTGCTGCAGGACAACGCCCAGCAGGAGGTCATCGGCAGCGCCCGGCTGCTGATGGAGAAGGCGCTGGCGGTGCGCAACTACACCAACACCCAGATCAAGCCGCTGCTGGTGGCGCAGATGACGCACGAGTTCCTGCCCCAGACGGTGCCCAGCTACTCGGCCACCGCGGTGCTGGGCGCGCTGCTGGCCAAGCACCCCGAGTTCGCCTACAAGGAGGCGACGCTCAACCCGACCAACCCGCGTGACCGCGCCACCGCCTGGGAGGCCGACATCGTGGGTCAGTTCAGGAGCGCCGCAGAGCTGAAGGAGACGGTGGGCACGCGCGACACGCCGGCCGGCCCGTCGCTCTACATCGCCCGCCCGCTGCGCATCACCGACCCTGCCTGCCTGGCCTGCCACAGCAGCGTGGACGCCGCGCCGGCGACGATGGTGGCCAAGTACGGCCCGGCCAACGGCTTCGGCTGGAACCTCAACGAGGTCATCGGCGCGCAGATCGTCTCGGTGCCGCTGGGCGTGCCGCTGCAGCGGGCCGACAAGGTCTTCCAGGTCTTCATCACGTCGCTGGCGGGCGTGTTCCTGGTCGTGGGCATCGTGCTGAACCTGATGGTGTGGCTGCTGGTGGTGCGGCCGGTGACGCGGCTGTCGGCGCTGGCCGACCGCGTCAGCCAGGGCGACCTGGACGCGCCCGAGTTCAAGGCCGCCGGCCGCGACGAGATCGCCACGCTGTCGGACTCGTTCTCTCGCATGCGCGCCAGCGTCGTGCAGGCCATGAAGCTGTTGGACGCGTGAGTCATCTCGTGAACGACACGCAGCGGGCCGAGCGCCGGGCCGCTGCCCAGCCGGCCCGCGTCCCCGCGGGGGACCGGCCGGTGTACGCACGGGCCGAGGGGCGGGCATGAAGCATCCCGCGCAGCTGGGCAAGTACCGTATCACCGAGGTGCTCGGCGAGGGCGCGATGGGCGTCGTCTACAAGGGCTTCGACCCCGACATCCAGCGCACCGTCGCGCTCAAGACCATCCGCCAGAGCCTGGACGCCGCCGACGACAGCCCGGGCGCGCCGGCCTCGCGCTTTCGCAACGAGGCGCAGGCCGCCGGCCGGCTGATGCACCCGGGCATCGTGGCCGTCTACGACTTCGGCCGCGACGCGCAGATGGCCTACATCGCGATGGAGTACGTCGAGGGTCGCTCGCTGGCCAGCTGCCTCGGCGCCAAGGTGCGCTTCACCGACACCGACATCGCCGGCCTCATGAGCCAGCTGCTGGATGCGCTGGGCCATGCCCACGACAAGGGCGTCTGGCACCGCGACGTCAAGCCGGCCAACATCATCCTGATGGCCTGCGGCCGGCTCAAGGTGGCCGACTTCGGCATCGCGCGCATCGAGTCGCAGGACCTCACCCAGACCCACTACATGGTGGGCACGCCCAGCCACATGGCGCCCGAGCAGTTCCTCGGCCGGCCCATGGACCGGCGCGTGGACATCTACGGGGCCGGCGTGGTGCTCTACCAGCTGCTGACCCGCCGCGCGCCGTTCGCGGGCACCACCGAGGCGCTGATGTACAAGGTCGTCAACGAGCCGCCGGAGCCGCCGTCGGCGCTGGACGCGCAGCGCGCCGGCTGGTTCGACGCCATCGTGGCCCGCGCGCTGGCCAAGCAGCCCGCCGACCGCTTCCCCAGCGCCGAGGCGTTCAAGCAGGCGCTGCTCGACGGCGCGGGCCCGCAGATCGACGACAGCGGCTGGGAGAAGACGCTGATGATGGCGCCGCCGCGCCCGGCACGGCCGCCGCTGTCGGCCCCCACGCTGGCCCCGCCGTCCCTGGGCGGCCCGTCGACGGGCAACCCGGCCACCGGCACGCCGCCGCCCACGCACTGGGACCAGGCGGTGCTGGCCCAGGCCGAGCAGTCGCTGGCCCGCCATGTCGGGCCGCTGGCCAGCGTGCTGGTGCGGCGCGCCGCGCGCGACTGCCAGGACCTGGGCGAGCTCTATGGCCGGCTGGCCGAGCAGGTGACCGACCCGCGCGCCCGCGACGCCTTCCTGGGCCAGGCCAGCCTGGCCACCGGCGGCAGCGTGAAGACGGCTGGCAGCACCCGCGGCGCGGGCCCCGCGCCGGGCGGGTCGGGCGGATCGGCCGGCACCACCGCCCTGGGCGGGCCGCTGAACGACGCGGTGCTGGCACAGGCCCAGGCGCTGCTGGCCCAGCAGGTGGGGCCCATCGCCAAGGTGCTGGTGCGGCGCGCCGCGGCCGGCACCGACAGCCGCGCGGTGTTCTTCAACCGGCTGGCCGAGGCGGTGGACGATGCCGCGGCGCGCGACAGGCTGCTGCAGGCCCTCGGCCGGCTGGGCTGACGGGCGGTGCGGCCGCCCGAGGTTTCAGCGCACGACGCCGAGTTCCTCGCGCTGGCCGCCCTTGTAGGTGAACAGCGTCAGCGCGCCGTTGCGGATGTCGCCCCTGTCGTCGAACGCGACGGTGCCGGTGACGCCCGCATGGCTGATCTTCTGCAACACCGGCAGGTACTTCGCCGGGTCGGCCGAGCCGGCCTTGACCATGGCCGCCACCATCGCCTGGGTGGCGTCGTAGGTGTAGGGCGAGTAGATCTGCACCTCGGCGCCGAACTTCTTCTTGAAGTCGGCCTTGAACTTGTCGAAGGCCGGCCGCTGCGCGGCGTCGATGCCGCCGGCGATGGCGCAGACCACCTGGCCGTCGGGCACCTGGCCCGAGGCCAGCTTGGGCAGCTCGGCGGTGCAGACGCCGTCGCCGCCCATGAACTTCGCCGTGACGCCCAGCTGCTTCATCTGGCGCAGCATCGGGCCGGCGACCGCGTCCATGCCGCCGTAGAAGACGATGTCGGGCTTGGCGGCCTTGATGCCGGTCAGGATGCCGGTGAAGTCGGTGGCCTTGTCGTTGGTGAACTCGCGCTTGGCGATGGTCGCGCCGGCCGCCTTGGCGGCCTTCTCGAACTCGCTGGCGACGCCCTGGCCGTAGGCGGTGCGGTCGTCGATGACGGCGACGGTGCGGGCCTTGAGCGTCTGCACCGCGTAGCGGCCCAGCGTGCCGCCGAGCTGGCCGTCATCGGCCACCATGCGGAAGGTGGTCTTGAAGCCCTGGCGGGTGTAGCGCGGGTTGGTCACAGACGGCGCGATCTGCGGGATGCCGGCATCGGCGTAGATGCGCGCGGCCGGGATGGCGGTGCCGGAGTTCAGGTGGCCGACCACGCCGTTGACCTTGTTGTCGACCAGCTTCTGCGCGGCGGCGGTGCCCTGCTTGGGGTCGCCGGCGTCGTCCTCGGCCAGCAGCACGAAGCGCGCCGTGCGGCCGCCGATCTGCACGCCCCTGGCGTTCAGTTCCTCGAGGGCCATGCGCACACCGTTCTCGTTGTCGCGGCCGAGGTGGGCGGCCGGGCCGCTGAGCGGGGCGACATGGCCGATCTTGACGACCAGGGGTTCCGCGGCGTGCGCGGGCGCAGCGGACAGGGCGGACAGGGCCAGGCAGGCCGCGGCGATGCGGCCGGGGCGGAAGGAGGTGGGGTTCATGAGAGTTCTCGTGTCGACGTCGACATGCCGCAGGACGCCACCGGACCCGGTGGTCGCCGCCCCCTCTGTCGCTGACACCTGAGAGATTCGCGCGGCCTCGCGGGCCGGGCTTGCTCCTTCGGCGCACCGGCGGACGTCAGGCTGCCGGCAACTCTGCAGAGTTCAACCACGGTATCGGTCCATGAGCCTGAGAGTTTCCGGGGCGGTTGCTCCTTCGGCGCCGCGCGGGTGGCGCGCGGACTCTCCCGACACCGTTCGGGCTTGTGGCCGGCAAGGCGGTCGGCGTGTGACCTCGGCCTTGCGGTGAAGCGGCCGACTATACCTCGGGTTAACCCGCAGCCGCCGTGTACACCAGCACCTTCAGGGCCCGGTCGGCGGAGATGTCCTCGAACGCCGGCGGGTTGGCCACCCGCGTGACGAACGCCAGCTCCGGCGCCTGCTCCGCCACCACGCCGCGCAGGAAGTCCAGGCCCAGCTCCGGCGCATTCAGGCACAGCAGCGCCCGGCCGCCCGGCGCCAGCAGCGCGGGCAGCCGCCGGGCCAGCCGCGCGTAGTCCTTGGTGGCGACGAAGCTGCCCTTCTGGAAGCTGGGCGGGTCGCAGATGACCAGGTCGTAGGGCCCGCCGCGGGTCAGCTTGCCCCAGGAGCTGAAGATGTCATGGGCCAGGAACTTCGCGCCGGCCTTCACGCCGTTGAGCTCATGGTTGATGCGCCCGGTGGCCAGCGCGCCCGAGGCCATGTCCACGTTCACCACCTCGGCCGCGCCGGCCTGCAGCGCCACCACCGAGAACGCGCAGGTGTAGGCAAACAGGTTGAGCACCTTGGCGCCGGGCTTCACCTGCTCGCGCACCCAGCGCCGGCCCTCGGCCATGTCCAGGAAGAGGCCGTGGTTCTGGCCGCGCAGCAGGTGCACCAGGTAGCGCGTGCCGGCCTCGCTGACGACATGGGGCTCGGGCACGGCGCCGGCCATCAGGCGCGTCTCGGCCTGCTCGCCACGGCACTGGTAGACCCAGTTCAGCGGCTCGCCGGCGGGGGCGATGTCGCGCCAGCGCGCGGCCAGCACGGCGCCGATCTGCGCCAGCGCCGCCTCGTCCAGCGGCCTGAATGAGGTCAGCAGCCAGACCGGCGGGTAGGCGTCCAGCGCCAGGTGCTCGCAGCCGGGGAAGCGGCCGCCGCGGCCGTGGAACAGGCGCTGGGCGCCGGTGGGGAAGGCCATCGTGGCGATGGCGTCGAGCAGGGCTTGCATGGCTTGGAAAAACAAAACCGCCCGGCGGGCCGGGCGGTGCAGGGGGAGGAACGGGGCCGGCGATCAGCCGCCGTATTTCACCGCGCAGCCATAGGGCCGGGTCGACGCCTTCTCGACCTTGCGGCCGGCGGCCACGGCGGCCAGCGCCTCGGTGACGAAGGGCTCGGCCTTGGCGATGTCGTCCACCTTGGCGCTGGGGATGCTGTCGATGCCGCCCTTGTAGGCCAGCGTGCCGTCGCCCTTGATGACGTACAGGTGCGGCGTCGTCTGGGCGCCGTAGAGCCGGCCGAGGTCGCCCTGGGGGTCCAGCAGCGTGGCGGTGGGCGCGGCGCCGCGGTCGGCGTTGAGCTTCTGCGCGGTGGCGCCGTCCACATGGCCTTGCTGGCCCGGTGCCGACGAGATCACCTGCAGCCAGACCACGCCCTGGCCGGTGGCGGCCTTCTGCTGGCTCTGCATGTTGCTGCTGCTGTAGTGCTTCTTGACGAAGGGGCAGTCGTGGTTGGTCCACTCCAGCACCACCGTCTTGCCCTTGAAGTCGGCCAGCGAGACGGTCTTGCCGTCGGCCGTGGTGGCGGTGAAGGCGGGGGCCGGCGCCTCCACGTTGGCGGCGGCCAGCACCAGCGCGGGGGCCAGCGCCGCGCTGGCGGCAGCGGCAACGAGGGCACGGCGAAGCAGGTTCATCATGTCGAACTCCGGGGGGTTGCGGGGGCGGAAACCGCCTCGATGACGAGGCCGGGGGTGAGAATCTGCGGCAGCACGACCGCCTCGGCGGCGCCGGGCGCGTAGTACAGGTACAGCGGGACGCCCGAGCGGCCATGGGCCTTGAGCACCGCGGTGATGGCGGGGTCCTCGCGGGTCCAGTCGCCCTTCAGGTAGGCGACGCCGGCCTTGGCGAAGGTCTCCTTCACCTCCGGTCGCGACAGCGCGACGCGCTCGTTGACCAGGCAGGAGATGCACCAGGACGCCGTCATGTTGATGAAGACCGGCTTGTTCTGGGCGCGCAGTTCGGCCACGCGCTCGGCGCTGTAAGCCTCGCTGGCGGTGCTGCCCGCGGCGCGCACGTCGGCGGCCATCGGCTTGATCCAGGCCGCGGCCAGCAGCGCCAGCACGACGCTGGCCAGCGCCGCGCCGGTGCCCAGGGCGCTGCCACCGCTGCTGCGCCGCCACCACAGGCCGAAGGCGATCAGCAGCAGGCCCAGCAGCGCCAGGCCCACGCCGTCCGGCCCGGTCTGCTGAGCCAGCACCCACAGCAGCCACACCACCGCGGCATACATCGGGAAGGCCAGCGCCTGCTTGAAGCGGTCCATCCAGGCGCCCGGCCGCGGCAGCCAGCGCTGCGCCGCGGGCCAGAACGCCAGCACCAGGAAGGGCATTGCCAGCCCCAGGCCCAGCGCCAGGAAGACGGCCAGCATGACGGCGGCCGGCTGGGACAGCGCGAACGCCAGCGCCGCACCCATGAACGGCGCCGTGCAGGGCGTGGCCACCACCGCGGCCAGCACGCCGGTGAAGAAGCTGCCCGCCAGGCCCTGCTTCGCGGCCAGGCTGGTGCCCAGGCCGGTGAAGCTGCCGCCGATCTCGAACAGGCCCGACAGGCTCAGGCCCACCAGGAACAGCAGGTAGGCCACCACCAGCACGAACACCGGCGAATGGAACTGGAAGCCCCAGCCCACCTGCTGGCCGCCGGCACGCAGCGCGATCAGCACGCCGGCCAGCACCGCGAAGCTGGCCAGCACGCCGGCCGTGTAGGCCAGCCCCTCGGCCTTGTGGTCGCCCTTGTTGACCAGCGCCAGCGCCTTGATGGACAGCACCGGGAACACGCAGGGCATCAGGTTCAGGATCAGGCCGCCCAGCAGCGCCAGTGCCAGCGCGGGCAGCAGGCCCAGCTCGCTGACCGGCGCGGCGGCCGGCGCCGCCGGCTCGGCCGCGGGCGCGCCCATGCCCGCCGGGCCGGGGCCCTTGCCGGCGCCCTCGGGCATCGGGGCCGACACCGTCCAGGCCTGCTCGCCGGCGGCGCCGGTCAGCACGATGACGCCCGACAGCGGCTTGCCGGCGGCCAGCGGCTCGTCGCCGGCGGCCAGGTCCAGCGTCCAGCCACCGGCCTCGGCCTTCAGCACCTGCGGGGCGCTGTGGGCCACCGCGCCCCAGGTGTCGGCGAAGAAATAGGCCTTGGTGACGCCGGCCGTCGGGCCGGCGAGCTGCATGCCCTGCGGCGCCGGCTTCAGCTGCACGGCGAACGGCGCCGGCTGGGGGATGCGGCCGCGCCACTCCTCGACCAGCGCGGCATCCGGCCCGGCCTGGGCCTGCGCCGCCACCGGCAGGTCCAGCCCCAGGCTGACCTGCTCGGGGATGCAGACATCCTTGCAGACCAGCCAGCGCACCTCCGCGCTGGGCTGGAAGCGCCCGCCCGGCCGGGCGTCGGCCGGCACGCTGATGTCGATCAGCAGCGCGGCGCGGCCCTCGTAGCCGTAGTTGACCAGCGGGCCGATGGCCTGCACCGACGGCGTGGGCCACTGGATGGGCCCGGCCTCGGTGCCGGCCCAGGCCAGGCTGGTGGCCTGGCCGGAGTCGCCGGGGTTGAGCCAGTAGGTGTGCCAGTGCGGCTTGATGACCTGTTCCAGCGCGACCGTGAAGCGCTGGCCCGGCGCCACCGTCGCCTGGCTGGACACCAGGCGCGCCTGCACATGCTCGGTGGCGCCCTCGAGCGGGGCGGCCAGGGCGGCCGGTGGCGTGAGCAGCAGCGTCAGGCCAAGCGTGAGGCCGAGGGCCAGGAATCGGGAGCGCAGGAAGGCAGGCATCCCGAAATGCTAGGGCAAACCGGTTTCACCCCGCCGGGCCAGGCCCGCTCGGACGAAAGCATCGAAGGCCGCCCACAGCGGCGCGAAGCGCGCCGGCCCGCCCTCCAGCAGTGCCAGCGCATGCAGCCCGGCCTCCAGCGTCGACAGCTGGCCCGGGCAATGGGCGCGGCGCAGCGCGTAGCGCCCGGGCTGCGGCGGCAGCGCCAGGCGGGGCAGCGCGGCCAGCCAGGGGTTGGCGGCCAGCAGGCGCCGGCTCTGGCGCCAGCTGCCGTCCAGCAGGATGAGTTGCTCGATGCCCGCCGGTGGCAGCGGCGGCCCCGCGCCGGGGTAGAGCAGCGCCGTGCCCGGGCCGGCCAGCGCGGCGTCGAACACCTCGCCGCGCCGCAGCGCCGCGGCCTGCAGGCCCAGCGTCAGCAGCGCGGCGGTGTTCTTCGCATGGCCGGCCTCGGCCGGGTGCTGCAGAACCAGCAGCCGCGTGCGGTGCGCCAGCGGCGGCGCCGGCAGCGTGGCGCACAGGCAGGTCGACAGCGGGCGCTCGCAGCGGGCGCAGGCCGGGCGCGGCACGGCCGGAGGCCCTGCTCAGTAGGGCGGCGAGACGGTGGTGGGGCCCAGCGTGGAGACGGTGCTGTCGGCCGCCTCGCGGGCGGGCTCGTCGGCCTGGCCCAGGTGGCGCGAGCGCGTGACCGGCAGGCTCAGCTGCTTGCGCTTGGCCAGCGTGCCGGCCACCCAGGCGCCGCCCAGCACGCCGAAGATGTTGAGCGCCCCGAACAGCGGCGCCGCGCTGGAGGACAGCAGCAGCGTCTGCAGCGGCGCGGAGTAGGCGCGCGGCTTCAGCGCGAAGCTGAAGGCGCCGAAGATCAGCCAGCCGGCCCAGGCCAGGCCGATGCCCGACATCAGCCAGGCCACGTAGGGACGGTGCCGGCGGCGCGCCGGGCGCAGCGTCAGGTAACCCCAGACCGCGGCGATGAGCAGCAGCACCAGCGCGATGGCCACGGCCTCGCCCAGCATCACGGGCAGGCTGTTGCGGCCGCCCAGCGCGGTGTAGAGCTGGCGCGGCAGGCCCACGCCGGCGTACTGCATCGCCAGGCCGGCGCAGAAGCTGTCTCTTATACACATCTCCGAGCCCACGAGACGGACTCTATCTCGTAT
>CAXDTK010000016.1:0-38186 GCA_963992225.1 uncultured Comamonadaceae bacterium
CCGCGGCGGCGCCGCGGACCGCCCCGGGGTCAGAAGAACACGATGCCGCCGAGCGCGACGCCGTTCATGCGCGCCGCCTCGCCGACCACCGGCTGGGAGCGCGTGCGGCTCAGCTCGCCCACCAGCGTGACGCTCTTCGTCAGCCCGTAGTACAGGCCCGCGGTGACGTTGCTGTTGCTGCGCAGGTCGGCGGCGGCGCCGTCCTTCAGCCGGCTCTCGCCCCAGTTCAGGCCCAGCTTGGTCTTGGCCGTGGCCTGCCAGGTGGCCTGCAGCAGCACATTGGTCTGCTTGCGGTTGCCGCTGTCGCCGTCGGACAGCACGCCCAGTCCCTTGCCGGACTGCAGGTTGGCCGACAGCCCCAGCGCGCCGGCGGTGACGCTGGCGCCCAGCTCCACGCCGTTCATCGTGAAGCCGGTGTTGGCCGGGCCTTCGAACTTCTGGCTCTTGGCGCCCAGCCAGGCCTTGCCGCCGCCGAACGCGACGGTGGCCAGCGCCTGCAGCTGCGGCGAGTTGCGGCCGGTGAAGGAGGTGCCGCTGGCGTCCACCGGGCTCATCAGCGCGACGGTGGCGCTGAAGCCGCCGCTGGTGGGCAGGCTGTAGGCCAGCTGGCCGTAGGTGCCGAGATAGGTGTAGCCGGAGCCGATATGGCCCAGCGTGACGCGGTTGCGCTGCGTCGCGCTGACCGGCGCGCCGGCGCCGATCAGCGTCATGTCGCCCAGGATGGCGGTGGCGCCGAAAAGGCCGTAGTCGCGGCCCAGCTTGACGGTGCCCATGTCGGCGGTGCCGAAGGTGAAGAAGCCCTGGCGCACGTCCACGTTGCTGTTGTTGGAGATGGCATCGCCGGACGCGACGGCGGCGCCGATCATCAGCGTGGCGCCGATGTCGATGCCCTCCTGGCGCGTCTTGGCGGTGGTGGTCAGCGCGTTGGGCAGCAGGCCGTTGCCGATCACGGTGCGGCCGCTGCTGCCACCGCAGCCCAGCGCCTGCGAGGCCAGCGCCAGGCCGCCGACGGCCTGCGAGCCGCTGCAGCTGGTGTGGGTGTAGTAGGCGTTGACGATGCCGCCGAGGCTGAGGTCCCATTCGCCGGCCTTGAAGTCGGCGGCGTGGGCGGTGCCGGCCGCGGCGAGCAGGGCGGCGATGAGCGTCAGCGAGGGGCGCTGGGCGCGGGTGATGGTGGCCATGTTGTCTCCTGGTGGTTGTGGTGTTGCCGATGCCGTTTGCGCAAGGGCTGTGCCAGTGCCGCCGTGGAGCGGGTGCGGCGCGCGGGCGTTGCCGCGCGGCGCAGTGGGGACAGCGGGGCGTGCCGCGCTGGCACGCTGCCGAGGGTGTGCCCCGAGCCGGGGTGTGGCGTGGCGCCGCCGGCGGGCTGTGCCGCGCCGCAGCGCGGTTGTGGCGGCACGCAGCAGTGGCCGAGGGCTAGTACGCGTACTTGAGGCCCACTGACACGCTGCGCGGCGCGCCCGGGGCGAAGAAGCTCGCGTGGCGCAGCGGCCGGTCGTCTTGGGCGTTGGCCGCGAACGGGCGGCTCTGGAAGTGGCCGGCGGCGTCGAAGCCCGTGGGGCCCAGCTGCGCGGCGCTGGCGTAGGCGCGGTCGAACAGGTTGGCGACCTGGGCGAACAGGCGCAGGCCGGGCGCCGGTTTCCAGGCCGCGTTGACGTTGACGACCGCGTAGCCGGCGCTACGCCCGGGGCCCAGGTAGTGGCTGCCGTCGGGCCGGTGCTGGCCGTTCTCGTTGCCGCGGGCGGGCGCGCCGCTCATCGCGACCGCATCCGCGCCCAGGCTCCAGGCCGCGCCGAGGTCCAGGTCGGCATGCAGCTTGAACATGCGCCGCGGCACCAGCGGGATGCGGTCGCCGGGGCGGATGGCGATGTTGCCGTCCACGCCGGGGAAGCCCGCCCGGGCCGCGTCGTTGCTGCTGTTGGCGGCGCCGTTGACGAGCTCGGGGCTGCGATAGGTGGCGGCTAGCAGCGTCAGGTTGGCGCCGGCCGCGAGGCCCCGGGCCGGCTGCGCGCTGAAGCCCAGCTCCAGCCCCTGGCGGCGCGTCCTGCCGAAGTTCCTGAAGTAGCCGAAGCCGGCCGCGTCGTCGGCGACGAAGAGCAGGTCGTCGCGGTTGTCGGCGCGGAACAGGCCCAGGCTCCAGGCCAGAGCCTGGCCGGCCCTGCCGCCGCGCAGGCCGGCCTCCACGGTGGTCGTGACGACCTGCCGGAGCGGCGGGTCGCCGGCCATCGCATTGGGCAGCTTGCAGGGGTTGGCGGGGTCGGCGCAGCCCAGCTCGATGGAGGAGGGGTCGCGGCTGCCCTGGTTGACGCCGGCCCAGGCGTGGAGGCCGGCGGCGGGCGTGAAGGTCAGGCCCAGCGCCGGGTTGAGGCGGCTGAAGCGGTGGTCGCCATCCAGCGAGCCCCGGTTGGCGGCAGCGCCGCCGGGCGTGATGGCGTCGCGGTTGCGCAGCCGGGTGTGGTTGTGGCGGCCCGACAGCGTCAGGTGCATGCCCGGTGCCAGCGTGAGCAGGCTGCTGGCGAAGACGCTCAGCGTGCGCGTGCGGCCGCGCAGGTCGACGCGGCTGTCGTAGGGCGCGCCGTCCACGCTGCCGCCGCTGACGCCGTCGCCGAAGGCCCCGACGCCGGTGACGCTGCGGTCGGGGTTCAGGTAGCCCAGCTCCGTGCCCTGCACGAAATGGCTGCGGCTGAAGTCGGCCACCGCGCCCAGCAGCGACTGGCTGGGCAGGCCCAGCAGCCGGCCGTCATGGCCGAGCTGGACGCTGAAGCCGTGCTGGCGCTGGTGGGTGCGTGTCTGGTGGATGACGCCGTTGCATTTCTCGGCGGGCTCGTCGCGCAGCAGCGCCTGGGCGATGCAGCGCCAGCGCGGGAAGGGCGTGCCGGCCGCGCTCTCGCCGGCGCTTGGGAAGCCGCCGTAGCCGGCCGCCGCCAGCGCCGCGCGCTCGGCGGCATTGGGCTGGTAGAGCGACTGGTCCAGCGCGTCGTCATTGAGGTCGCCGTTGGTGGTGCGGGTGCGGATCTGGCGCGCATGGGCGTTGACGCTCAGCCGCCAGGGCGCGGCCAGGCGGTGCGACAGCGCGAGGTGCAGCAGCAGGGAGCGGTTGCCGGTGCGGTCCGGCTGGGTGTAGACGCTGGCGCGGTCGGCGGCGAGCAGGCGTTGCTCCTGCAGCCCGTTGCCGTTCAGGCGCGTGCGGGCCAGCGCGGCGCTGAGCGTGAGGTCGGTGGCGTCGCCCTGCCGGCCCAGCTTGGCGAACAGCTGGCTCGCGGTGGACGGTGACGCGTCGCGCCAGCCGCGCTCGTGGAACTGGTTGCCGGTGACGAACCAATGCAGGCCGTCGTCGCGGTGGCCGCCCTGCTCGAATTCGACGGCGCTGCGGCGGTGCGAGCCGGCCAGCGCCTGCACCGAGCTGCCGGCATGGCGCAACCCGTCCTTGGTCTGCACGCTCAGCGCCCCGCCCAGCGTGTTCAGGCCGAACAGCGGGTTGGAGCCGGGGTGCAGCGTGAGCGAGGCGATGGCGGCCTTGGGGATCAGGTCCCAGCTCACCACGTCGCCGAACGGCTGGTTCATGCGCACGCCGTCCAGGTACAGCGACAGGCCTTGCTGCGAGCCCAGCAGCGGCGAGGCCGTGTAGCCGCGGAAGTTCACGTCGGGCTGCAAGGGGTTGCCCTGCACCTCGTTGAGGTGGACGCTGGCCAGGCGCCGGTTCATGAAGGCGCTCAGGTCCAGCGCCTGGCTGCGCTCGATGTCGGCGGCGCCGGCGGTCTGCAGGTTCGCGGCGATGCGCTCCCGGGGAATGTCCACGCCCGGCAGCGGCGACGCGCCGACGACCTCCACCCGCGCCAGCTGCACCTGCGCGCCGGCCGCGGCCGGCACGGCCAGGGCCAGCGCGGCCCCACAGAGCCGGTGACGGCGGCTTGGCATGGCGGTGCGCCGGCGCTCAGCGGATCACCACGCCCCAGGGCAGCTTGCCGACCGCCACCTCGGCCACGCGCTGCAGCGTCACGGTGTCGATGACCGACACCGCGCCCGAGCGGCCGCAGGCCACGTAGAGCTTGCGGCCGTCGGGCGTCAGCGCCATGTTCCACGGCCGCTGGCCGACCGGGATGGTGGCGACCAGCGTCATGCTGTCCACGTCCAGCACCGAGACGCTGGCGTCGCCGCCGTTGGAGATGAAGACGCGCCGGCCGTCCGGGTGCACGCTGATGCCGTTGCTCTTGGCGCCGGCCCGGAGCTTGTGCTGCACGGTGAAGGTCAGGGCGTCGATGACGTAGATCTCGTTGGACATCTCGGCCGCCACGAAGGCGCGCCGGCCGTCGGGCGAGAAGCCGATGCCGCGCGGCCGCGTGCCGACCGGGATCTGCGCGACCTGGGCGCGCTGGTCCACGTCGATGACGTCCACCGCGCCGCCCTCCTCGGCGCTGACCAGCACCCAGCGGCCATCGGGGCTGAAGACGGCGTGCTCGGGGTTCCTGCCGCCGACCTTGACGGCGAAGCTGCGCGCCAGCGTGCGCGTGTCGACGAAGACCACCTCGTTGGCCTCCTCGACGGCGGCCACCACCCAGCGACCGTCGGGCGACTGGCCCAGGCCCTCGGGCGACTCGCCCAGCGGGATCTCGCCGGCCAGGCGGCGCGCGGCCAGGTCCAGCACGACCAGGCGGTTGCCGGGCTGGTCGCTGACATAGGCGCGGCGGCCGTCGGGGCTGATGACGGCGCCGCGCGGCTTGGCGCCGGCCGGCAGCTCGTACAGCACGGCGTCGGTGGCGGTGTCGATGACGCTCAGCGTGCCCGAGCCCTCGTTGGACACATAGGCCAGCGGGCCGGCATGGGCCGAGGCGATGGCCGTGACGAGCAGGGTCAGGGCGGGCAGCAGTTTCTGCATGATGGACTCCGGGGTCAGAAGCGGTAGCTGGCGGTCGCGCTGGCCAGCCAGGTGCGGCCGGGTGCGGGCTCGAAGAAGCGGCCGTTGCCGTCGTTGACGATGACGGAGCCGGCGTAGCGGCGGTCGGCCAGGTTGTCGACGCGCAGCAGCGCGCCCAGCGCCCAGGGGCCGGCGCTGAACTGGTAGCCGACGTGGGCGGCCAGCGTCGCGTAGCCGGGCGCGGCGTCGTTGTTGAGGTCGTTGACGTAGACCTTGCTCAGCGCGCGCGCCTCCAGCCCGGTGCGCCAGCCGGCCAGCGGCTGCCAGGTCAGCGCGCCGTACAGCGCGGTGCGGGCGATGCCGGGGATGCGGTTGTCGGCGGCGATCAGGCTGTTGGCGGCCGCGCAGGGCGTGGCCGTGCAGGTCAGGAAGCCGTCGCGGTAGCGCGCGTCCAGCCAGGTGGCCGCGAGCTGGGCCTGCAGCGAGGCGCCGAGCTGCAGGCTGCCCGAGGCCTCCAGCCCGCGGCGGCGCGTGGCGCCGGCGTTCTGGAAGGTGGCGCGGCCGCCCTGGTTGGTCTGCGTGACGATCTCGTTCTTCGTGCCGGTCTGGAACAGCGCCAGCGCGACCTCCGCGCCGTCCCAGGGGCGGGCCTTCAGACCCACCTCGGCGCTGCGGCTGAGCGAGGCCCGCAGGCCGAAGTTCAGCCCGGTGCCGCCGCCGGGCCGGTAGGCCAGCTCGTTCAGCGTGGGCGTCTCGAAGCCGCGGCCGGCCGTGGCGTAGACGCGCAGCCCGGCGTGCACCGCGTAGCTCACGCCCAGCACCGGCAGGTTGGCGGCGTACGAGGCGGCGCCGCTGTCGTCGGGGTTGACGCGGGTGATGTAGGCGTCGGTGGAGCGGAAGTCGACCTTGGCGCGGCGCAGGCCGGCGCTCAGCAGCCAGGCCGGCGTGGGCCGCCATTCGGCCTGCAGGTAGGGGTCGGCGTTGCTGACGCGGTTGGCCTCGTCGCGGCGCAGCGGGCCCCGCACGCCCAGTTCGGCGGCCGGCGGCGTGCCGAGGTAGTTCTGCGTGCCGACGCGGTGCTCGCGCAGCTCGTCGGCGGCGATGCCGGCCACCAGGTTGACGGTCGCGCCCTTCCAGCGCCAGCGCAGGTCGGCGCCCTCGTAGTCGCGCGACAGGTCGATGACGCCGCCGGGGTGCAGCGCGTTGGCCTGCGTGTTGACCGGGATGGACTGGAACTGCAGCGTCGTGCGGTGGCCGCGGTAGACCATCAGGCGCAGCGTGTTGGCGGCATCGATGCCGTGTTCCAGCACCAGGCCGCCCTGGGTCTGGGCCATGGTCTTGCGGGTGTCGAAGCTCAGCGCGCCGGGGTCGACGCCGCGCGGGTCGGCCTGCCATTGCGCGCGGGTCAGGCCCAGCGGGTCCTGGGCCTCGGGCAGCTCCACCTGGTTGGCGACCAGCGTCAGCTGCGTGGCGCTGCCCAGCTGCCAGCTCAGCCGGGCGTTGGCCAGGCGGCGCTCGGTGCGGCTGTGCTGGCGGTAGCCGTCGGTCTCGAAGCGGCTGGCGCCCAGCGTGTAGGCGAACGCGCCCGCCTTGCCGCTGCTGGCGGCGGCCACGCGCCGCAGGCCGTCGCTGCCGAAGGCCACGCCGGCGTCCACGCGCGGCGGGCCGTCGGGCGCCTCGGAATAGACGCTGATGACGCCGCCGGACGAGTTGCCGTACAGCGCCGAGAACGGCCCGCGCAGCACCTCCACGCGGCCCACCGTGCCGATCTCCACGTTGGTGATCTGGCCCTGCCCGTCGGGCAGCGTGGCGGGGATGTCGTCCACGTACAGGCGCACGCCGCGGATGCCGAAGCTGGCCCGCGCGCCGAAGCCGCGCACGGAGATCTGCACGTCCTGGGCGTAGTTCTGGCGGTCGCGCGCCAGCAGGCCCGGCACGGCAGCCAGGCCCTCGGAGAGGTTGACCTGGGCGCGGCCGTCGCGCAGCGCCTCGCCGGACAGGTGCGTGATAGGGGCCGGCACGTCGAAGGCGGTGGCCTCGATGCGCGTGGCCGTGACGACCACGGGGTCGAGGACGGTCTTGGCCGGCTGGGCGTGGGCCGTGCTGGCGGCAGCCGCCAGCGCAAGGGCGGTCCTTCGCGCCGCCGGCGCGAAATGCTGGTTCATGGTGTCTCCGGGTTCGGTGGGGCGGGGCGGGGCTCAGGCCGCGCGCCAGGCCACCTTGTACTTGGCAAAGATCTCGCCCACGCGGCCCTGCCGCACCAGGCCGTTCAGCGCCTCCTGCAGCGCCTCGGCCAGGTCGGTGGCGTCGCGCTTCACGGCCATGCCGGCGGCCCAGCCGTCGCGCGGCGCGCGCGGTGCGGGCAGGGGCTCGATGCGGAAGGCGTTGTCGCCCGCCAGCACCGTCTCCAGCTCCGAGGCCAGGCCGGCTGCGGCGGACACCTCGCCGCGCTGCAGCGCACGGGCGGCCTCGCAGCCGTCCTTCCATTGCGTCAGCAGCTGGTCGCGGTAGGCGCCGCCGTCCGCGCCGATCATCAGCCAGCCGGCCAGCGTCTGGCCCGGCACGGCCACCTTGGCCACGCCGAGCTGGGACAGGCTGTCCAGCACCGGCAGCTCGGCCACACGCCGCGCCAGCACGACGCGCTCGCGGTAGTAGGGGCCGAAGATGCGCGCCTGCGGCGTGGCCTCGATCAGCGGGCGGTCCACCGGCACATGCAGCAGCACGTCGGCGGGCCCATGGCCCAGGTAATGACCCTTCCAGACCATGTTGCGCAGGTCGTCGGCCATGTTCTCGTCGGCATGGAAGGGCAGCGGCGCGAACTTCAGGCCCAGCGCCTCGGCCAGCGCCTGGCCCAGCTCCATGTCGATGCCGCGGCCCTTGACGTGGAAGGGCGGCATGTCCTCGTACAGCCCCACGATCAGGCGGCCGCGCTCGCGCACCTGGGCCAGCGTGGCGGCGCCGGCGCTGGCGCCCCAGGCCCCCAGTGCGGCGGCGGCGAGCAGGTCGCGGCGCCTCACAGCGGCTTCTCCCGGCGGGTTTCGAGGTAGGACTTGACGGCCCAGATGGCCTCCTGCGTGAAGGTGCCCTCGAAGGGCGGCATGTAGACCGCGCCGTTGCGGCTGCGGCCGTGGCGCACGGTGTTCAGGAAGTAGTCGTCGTTCTCCTTCACGCAGGCGGCCTTGCGGGCCTCGTCCTTCAGCGTGGAGCAGTCGTTGTCGAGGCGGCGCAGGTCGGGGGCGATGCCGCCCGAGATGGCCTCCAGGCCGTGGCAGCGGGCGCAGTTCTGGTTGTAGGCCGAGCTGCCGATCTTGATCGCCGCGTCGTTGCTGCGGTAGGGGTTCTCGCCCCGCCAGGCCTCGCCCAGCGGCGGCAGGCTGGAGGTGTCCACGGCCTGCGGCGTGACGTCGCCGTGGGCCCAGGCCTGCACGGTGGCCATGACCGCGGCGATGCACAGGCTGCCGGCGATGACCAGGGGTTGGTTGAGTTTCATGGGTTGTCTCCGTCGTTGTCGAATCTGCGGGCCCGGGGGCTCGGTCCAGCCGCTGCAAGCCACATGCCAGGATGGATCTGCTCCAACTTGACACACTTGCGCCCTGCCCGCGGGACCGGCGCGGATGGACAGCCGGATCGGTTTGCGACAGGATGGCCGCAGACAGAACGACGAGCGCGGGCCGGCCAGGCGCCGGCACCGCGCAGCCTCCGGAGACAAGCTTGTGGAGGCAGGCCAACGAAAGCCTCTATGCCCACCATCGAGACCGAAGTGCCGGGCAACCCGGCGCCACCGGCGCCGCCGCGACAGGCATTCATCGAGCGCAGCCACCAGCGCAGCGAGGCGCTGGGCCTGAAGCGCCACGAGAAATGCGCGCTGGACCCGCTGGTCCGCAGCGACCTCAACCTGGCCCGGGAACGCAACCAGCGCCTGTACACGCATGCCGCACCGGTGATGCAGCTGCTCTACGAGCAGATCGTCAACACCGAGAGCATGATCGTGCTGACCGATGCGCAGGGCACCATCCTGCACGCGGTGGGCGACGACAGCTTCCTGGCCCGGGCGCACCGCGTGGCGCTGGCGCCGGGCGAGAACTGGGCCGAGCATGCCAAGGGCACCAACGCCATCGGCACGGCGCTGTTCGAGGAGGCGCCCACGCTGGTGCACGGCGGTGAGCACTTCATCCATGCCAACAACTTCCTGACCTGCTCGGCCGCGCCCATCTTCGACCCGCGCGGCAACATGCTGGGCGTGCTGGACGTGACCGGCGACCACCGCGGCTACCACCAGCACACCATGGGCCTGGTGCGCATGTCGGCCCGCATGATCGAGAACCACTGGCTCTCGGACGACTACAACAACCGCCTGCGCCTGCACTTCCACAGCCGGCCCGAGTTCATCGGCACGCTGCTGGAGGGCATCCTGGTGGTGTCGCCGGACGGGCGGCTGCTGGGCGCCAACCGCGCGGCGCTGGACCAGCTGGGCATGAGCGGCGCCGAGCTGCGCGCGCGCAGCCTGAGCAGCCTGCTGGGCACCACGCCGGCGGCCGTCTACGACCATTTCCGCATGCCGCTGTCGCCGCCCATGCAGCTGTGCCTGCCGACCGGCCAGACCTTCTTCGTCAGTGCGCGCTTCGACTGGCCCTCGCGACCGGTGGTGGCGGGCCTGCGCACGATGGACGCGGCGGACGTGGCCGACGTCGGCGAGACCCTGCCCGCGCTGGTGCGCGAGGTGGACGCCGGCGCCGAGGCCGCCGGCGGCGCGCAGCGCTTCTCCGGCCTGCAATACCTGCGCACCGGCGACCCGCAGCTGGAGACCGTCATCCAGAAGGTCAAGCGCGTGCTGGACCGCGGCATCCCGCTGCTGGTGCTGGGCGAGACCGGCACCGGCAAGGAGCTGCTGGCGCGCGCCGTGCACCACGACTCGGCGCGCGCGCGCCAGCCCTTCGTGGCCGTCAACTGCGCGTCCATCCCCGAGAGCCTGATCGAGGCCGAGCTGTTCGGCTACGAGGAGGGGGCGTTCACCGGCGCGCGGCGCAAGGGCGCGCCGGGGCGGCTGGTGCAGGCCAACGGCGGCACGCTGTTCCTCGACGAGATCGGCGACATGCCGCTGCCGCTGCAGGCGCGCCTGCTGCGCGCGCTGCAGGAGCGCAGCGTGACGCCGCTGGGCAGCACCAAGTCCATCGCGGTGGACATCGCCGTCATCGGCGCCACCCACCGCAACCTACGCGAGATGATCGAGCAGCAGAGCTTCCGCGAGGACTTGTACTACCGCCTCAACGGCCTGGCGCTGCGGCTGCCGGCGCTGCGCGAGCGCACCGACCTGGAGGCCATCGTGCGCCGCATCCTGCTGGCCGAGCGCCCGCAGGACACGCCCGAGCTGAGCCCGCAGGTGCTCTCCATGTTCCGGCGCTACTCGTGGCCCGGCAACATCCGCCAGCTGGCCAACGTGCTGCGCACGGCGGCCGTGATGTCGGCCGGCGAGCGCCAGATCACCACGGCGCATCTGTCGGACGACTTCCTGGAGGACATGCAGCGCGTCGCCGGCGGCGTGGCGCCGGCACCGGCGCCGGCCTGGCCGGCCTTCGAGGCCGCGGTGGCCAGCCCGCCGTATGCGCCGCAGTCGCAGCACCCGTCCCATGCGGCGCTGCCGGTTCCCGCGGCTGTCGCGGAGCCCGTGGCGGCGCGCACGCTGGAGCAGGCCGAGATCGACATGATCCGCGCCACGCTGGAGGCGGTGGGCGGCAACATCTCGCTGGCTTCCAAGCAGCTGCGCATCAGCCGCAACACCATCTACCGCAAGCTGCGCTGGAACACGGCCCAGCAGCCCGAGTGACGGCCTGAGCGTTGTTCCCGGGCCTCAGCGCAGGCCGGGGACTTTCCCGGAGGGACGCCGGCCACGCGCTGTACCGCGCTGGAGCAAAACCCCCCATTGACGGCACAGCCGGGGGCGTTTCAGGCAAGGCACGGGTCTTGCACCGGTCGGTGCATCGCCCCGACTGCCTGCCCCCATGTCCCTTCCTTCCGTCCGGAGCCCGTCATGAAGCTCCTCGTGCTCGGCTCCGGTGCCGGTGGCGGCTTCCCGCTGTGGAACTGCCATTGCCGGCTGTGCAGCGCCTGGCGCCGCGGCGAACTCGACGCCAGCGCGCGCACGCAGAGCGCCATCGCGCTGTCGCAGGACGGCCGGCCCGGCGAGGGCTGGCTGCTCATCAACGCCAGCCCCGACCTGCCGCAGCAGATCCGCGCCACGCCGGCGCTGCAGCCCGGCCATGCCGGCCATCCTGGGGACCAGCCCATCCGCGCCGTCGTGCTGCTGGACTCGCGGCTGCACCATGTCGCCGGCCTGCTGAGCCTGCGCGAGAGCCGCGAGCTGGAGGTCTACGCGACGCCGCTGGTGTTCGAGGACCTGACGGCCGAGCTGCCGCTGCTGCACGTGCTGGAGAGTTACTGCCGCGTGCGCTGGCGCATGCTGCCCATCGCCGGCGACACGCGCAGCGCGGTGTTCGAGATCCCGGGCTTCCCGGCGCTGAGCTTCACCGCGGTCGCCGTGCCGGCGCGCGCGCCCCGGCATGCGCGGCTGCGCAGCGAGGCGGCCGGCGAGTGCATCGCGCTGCAGGTGCAGGACCTGCGCAGCGGCCGCAGCCTGTTCCTGGCGCCGGCGCTGGCCGGCGTCGGCGCGGCCGAGCAGGACCGCATGCAGCGCGCGGACTGCGTCATCGTCGACGGCACGTTCTGGACCGAGCTGGGCATGCAGGAGGCCGGCGTGGGCGCCTTGAGCGCCAGCGACAAGGGCCACCTGCCGCAACGCCGCCATGGCGAGCGGCCCGGCATGATCGACGCGCTGCGGGCCAGCGGCGCGGCGCGCAAGGTGCTGACCCACATCCACCACAGCAACCCCGTCCTCGACCGCGGCGGCGCCGAGCGCCGCGAGCTGGCCGCGCACGGCATCGAGGTGGCGCACGACGGCATGGTGATCGAGCTATGAGTCTGCCTTCCCCGTCCCGCCTTCGTCCGGCCGAGCCGCTGTGGCTCGAATGGCTGACGCTGTGCGGCGCCTTCGCCTTCTGCACCTGGCTGCTGGGCCTCAAGGGCGTCTGGGCGCTGCTGCTGGGCGCCGACCCGACCGGGCTGACGGTGGTCATCCTCGCCGTGTTCCTGTGCGCGACGCTGTGGTGCGGCCAGCGTTCGCGCGAGCTGCAGCGCCAGCGCCAGCTGCTGGCCCGGCCGCAGCTGGCCCGCGCCGACGAGCGCTGCTGGGCGGCCGAGTACCGGGCTGCCCTGGCGCACGACGCCGGCACCGCCGCCGACCTGCTGCTGGAGCACAGCCACGGCCCGCACGGCACGGCCTGGTGGGTCAACGGCATCCAGCTCAAGCTGGGGTTGCTGGGCAAGGTCATCGGTTTCTCGATGCTGGCGCTGACCATCGGCAAGCTGCAGAGCTTCGACCCGGCGCAGTCGCAGGAGCTGCTGCGCAGCCTGACGGCCGGCCTGGGCGTGGCGCTGCTGACGACCATGGTGGGGCTGGTGGGCAACATCCTGCTGGGCCTGCAGCTGACCCGGCTGGACCGCTTCGCCGATGCGTTGGTGGCCGACATCCAGCGTGCCGGCATGGAGCCCCTCGTCCAAGGCGGACCTCGGCCGGTCCCCCGAGTGGACGGTGACGCCTGCGGCGTCGAGCCGCCAGCACATCGCCAGGACGGGCCGGCTCCGGAGCGGCCCGGCGCTCGGCCCGCGGAGGGGGGCCCGGGATGAGCAGGCGCCGCCGTTCGCGGGAGGCCGAGGTCGACCCCTTCTACGACATGCTGTTCAACCTGCTGATCGGCTTCGTCTTCTGCTTCATCGTGGCGCTGCTGGCCATGAACCCGCGCGCCACCAAGGCCGGCGACGTGCCCTCCAAGGCCGAGTACCTGATCAATGTCGCCTGGCCCGACAACAGCCCCAACGACATCGACACCTGGGTGCAGGACCCCGGCGGCAACCTGGTGTGGTTCCGCCAGCGCGAGGCCGGGCTGATGTACCTGGACCGCGACGACCGCGGCGAGGGCAACGCCTCGACCATCGTCAACGGCCAGCGCATCCGCAGCCCGTTCCGCCAGGAGGTGGTGACCTTCCGCGGCATCGTGCCGGGCGAGCATGTCGTCAACGCGCAGTACTACCAGTCGCACGACGGCCAGCCGGTGCCGGTGACCGTCACGGTCATCAAGGTCAACCCGCGCGCCGACGTCGTCTTCTACGGCACCGTCCAGCTGGCGCGCCAGGGCGACGAGGCGACCGCCGTGCGCTTCACGCTGCTGCCCGACGGCAGCGTCACCCACGTCAACACCCTGCCCAAGAGCCTGATGCAAAGACCATGACCCTGCCCATCATCCTCAGCTTCGCCGCACTGCTGCTGCTGTGCACCCTGGCCCTGCTGCAGTCGCGCTGGCCGGCCTGGCTGCGCGGCCTGCTGGTGGTCGCGGTGAGCGTCTTCTACTTCTATGCCGAGGGCGCCATCCACACGCTGTGGGGCTGGCCCAGCGGCGACCCGCTGCCCGAGCGCTTCGTGCTGCTGGCCGCCGTCATCGAGGAGCCCGGCCCGCGGCGCGACGGCGCCCTGTACGTCTGGGTCAATGCGGTGGAGGACGGCCAACCCGCCGCTCAGCCGCGCGCCCACCGGCTGCCTTACAGCAAGGACCTGCACGGCCTGCTCAACGAGGGCCTGAAGAAGGTGCGCAACGGCATCAGCCAGCTCGGCACCGCCGAGGCCAAGCCGCGCAAGGGCCTGGCCTGGCTGCGCCCGGGCAGCGACGAGCAGCAGGTCAAGCTGCGCGACATGCCGTTGCCGCAACTGCCGGAGAAGTGAGATGAAGCCGCTCGCCCCGTCCCGCCCCGACCCGCAATGCCCCGGCTTGATGCGCCGCTGCCTGCCGCTGCTGATCGCGGCGCTGGCCGGCTGCGGCCGCTCGCCGGGTGCGGACAACGAGGCCTGGTTCCCGTTGCAGGCGGGGCACCGCTGGACCTACACGGTCACCACGCGCAGCGGCGCCGACAGCGTCGAGCGCGAGAGCCTCACGCTGCGCACGCTGGGCGCCGAGACGCTGGTGCTGGACGACAAGCCCGCCTGGCTGCGCCGCAGCGACAGCGGCATCAACTACTGGCTGCGCGCCGACGAGGGCGGCGTCGTGCGCGTCGCCAGCAAGGGCGACATGCAGGCCGACCCGGTGGCCGATGCGCCGGGGCGCTTCGTGCTGAAGGCGCCCTTCGTCGTCGGCACGCAGTGGACGGCGCCGACCACGGCCTATCTGCTGATGCGCACCCACGAGTACCCGCGCGAGATCAGGCACAGCCACCCCAGCATCCCGATGGCCTATCAGATCGAGGCCGTGGCCGACGCGGTGCAAGTGCCGGCGGGGCGCTTCTCGCCGTGCCTGCGCGTGCGCGGCAGCGCCACGGTGCGCATCTTCGTCGACCCCATCAGCGGCTTCCGCGACCAGCCGCTGACGACGCTGGAGTGGTATTGCCGCGGCGTGGGCCTGGTGAAGATGGAGCGCAGCGAGCCGTCCACCTCGCCGATGCTGGTGGGCGGCTCGCGCACGCTGGAGCTGCAGGCCTGGCAGTGAGGCGGCCAGGCCATGCGCCACGGCGCGGGCCGGTCAGCCCGGCGTCTTGATCCAGGCGGCGCACCAGCCGTTCTTGGCCACCTGCGCCTTGCGGCCGAACATCGAGCAGCCGCTCCATGCGTCGGTGGGCTTGGCCTGCCAGAACTGGCAGTTGGCGCAGTGCTGGCTGGCCTGGTGCTTGGGGAACTTGGCCGTGTCGACCTTGGTGGTGTCGTGCTTGTAGCCGAGCGCCACGGCGGTGTCGCTGGCCTCGTCGACAGGCGAGGTCTGCGCGCTCGCCGGGCAGGCCAGCGTGGCCAGGGTGGCCTGCATCACAAAGATGCGGCGGGTAGGGTGAGACATGTTCGTTTTCCAGATGCGAAGCGGAACGCGAGCCCCTCAAGCGACCGCCGTGGAACCGGCTCTGCCGGGCCACCAGCGGTGCCCCCTTGAGGGGGCTCGCGAAGCGAGTAGGGGGTGGTCCTATTTCGGCAGCTTGAACACCCAGACCATGCCGCCCTGCTCCAGGTAGCTGACCTTCTTGGCCACGTCACCCCCCCACAGCGGCACCGCGCCGCCCCAGCCGGACACCACGCTGATGTACTGCTCGCCGTTCTGCTGCCAGGACACCGGCGGCGCGACGACGCCCGAGCCGGTCTGGAACTGCCAGACCACCTTGCCGGTCTTGGCGTCGGCGGCCTTCAGCCAGCCCTCCGGCGTGCCCCAGAACACCAGGTTGCCGGCGGTGGTCAGCACGCCGCCCCACAGCGGCGCGTTGTTCTTCACTTCCCAGACGATCCTACCGGTCTTGGGGTCGATGGCGCGCATGGCGCCGATGTAGTCGTCGTTCAGCGTCTTGATCGTGAAGCCGGCGCCCAGGTAGGCCGCGCCCTTCTTGTAGGCGATGGGCTCGTTCCAGATCTCCATGCCCCATTCGTTGGCCGGCACGTAGAACAGCTTGGTGTCGGGGCTGTAGGCCATGGGCATCTGGTTCTTGCCGCCCAGGAAGGAGGGCGCCGAGAACACCGAGTTGCCCTTCTTGCCGTCGGCGCCGGCGGTCGGGTCGCCCGGGCGGTTCTCGGGCACGAAGTTCGGGCGGCCGGTCTTCAGGTCGATGCCCGAGGCCCAGGTGATCTTCTTGACGAAGGGGAAGGCGTTGGCCAGCTGGCCGTTGACGGCGTCCAGCACGTAGAAGTAGCCGTTGCGGTCGGCCTTGGCGCCCATGCGCTTGCCATCCATGTCGAAGGTGACGAACTCGTTGACGCCGTCGAAGTCCCAGCCGTCGTTGGGCGTGCCCTGGTAGTGCCACTTGATCTGGCCGGTCTTCACGTCGATGGCCACGGTGGCGCAGCTGAACAGGTTGTCGCCCTGGCGCAGGTGGCTGTTCCACGGCGCCGGGTTGCCGGTGCCGAAATAGGCCAGGCCGGTCTTGGCGTCGTAGGTGCCGCCCAGCCAGGTGGCCGCGCCGCCGGTCTTCCACAGGTCGCCCGGCCAGCTCTTGCCCTGGGTGCCGGAGATGCCGTTCTCGGTCTTCTTGCCGGCCTTGTCCCAGGTGTAGCCCATGTGGCCTTCCACCGTCGGGCGCACCCAGACCATCTTGCCGGTCCGGGGGTCGCGTGCCTCGACGCGGCCCACCACGCCGAACTCACCGCCCGACACGCCGGTCAGCAGCAGGCCCTGGGCAATGATGGGCGCGGCCGTGGCGGAGTAGCCGGCCGCGTAGTCGTCGATCTTTTCCTTCCAGACCACGTCGCCGGTGGCCTGGTCCAGCGCCACGAGCTGTGCGTCCAGCGTGGCGAAGATGACGAGGTTGTCGAACAGGGCGGCGCCGCGGTTGACGACGTCGCAGCAGGGCATGATGCCGTCGGGCAGGCGGTGCTCGTACTTCCACAGCTTGGCGCCGGTGGCGGCGTCGAGCGCGAAGATGCGCGAGTAGGACGCCGTCACGAACATCTTGCCGTTGTGGATCAGCGGCTGCGACTCCTGGCCGCGCTGCTTCTCGCCGCCGAAGGAGAAGGCCCAGGCCGGCACCAGCTTCGCCGCGTTGCCCGTGTTGATCTGCTTGAGCGGCGAGTGGCGCTGGCCCTCGGTACCCAGGCCCCACGACAGGACCTCCTGGCCGGACTTGGCCGAGGCCTGGATCATCTGCTCGGTCACGGCGGCCGGCGCGCTGCCGACGGCCAGCAGGCCGAGGCCTGCGGTCAGCAGGGCGGCGAGGGGCTTGAGTTGCATGGTGGTGTCTCCTGTGTTGATGGATGTCCGCGGGCCGCCGTGTCGCGGCGGGCGGATGGCGCTCAAGGCGCAAGCTCCATGCCAGACGCCCAGGCGCCCATTTCGCGGCGCCGTGGAGCAGTCGCGGCCGTGCTGCGGCGCCCGGCCTGCTGGCTTCTACGCACCCCTGTGCCAGGGCTGCGCAGCGCTGTTCCACCGCAGGGCTGGAGCAGTCGGCGCGCGCGTTCGCGGCGCGCTGTCCCGTCCTGGCGGCGACTGCTCCAGGGTGCAACAGTCGGCCGGTGGTTTCCCGCAGCCCTGGGCGCTGCAGGGTGCCCGGCAGCGCCGGCTGCGGCCTGGCACGGGTTCTGCGAAGCTGGACCTGCCACAACCTCAAGCAGGAGACACCCCATGACTGTTTACGCCGCCCCCGGCCAAGCCGGTGCCAAGATCGCCTTCAAGCCCCGCTACGACAACTTCATCGGCGGCAAGTTCCAGCCGCCCGTCGAGGGCCAGTACTTCGACGTCATCACGCCCATCAGCGGCAAGGTCTACACCCAGGCCGCGCGCTCGGGCGCCGCAGACATCGAGAAGGCGCTGGACGCCGCCCATGCCGCTGCCGCCGGCTGGGCCGCCACGCCGCCCGCCGCGCGCGCCAACATCCTGCTGCAGATCGCCGACCGCATCGAGCAGAACCTGGAGCTGCTGGCCTACGCCGAGACGGTCGACAACGGCAAGCCCATCCGTGAGACGCTGAACGCCGACATCCCGCTGGCGGTGGACCATTTCCGCTACTTCGCCGGCTGCGTGCGGGCGCAGGAAGGCGCGCTCAGCGAGATCGACCACCACACCATCGCGTACCACTTCCACGAGCCGCTGGGCGTCGTGGGCCAGATCATTCCGTGGAACTTCCCCATCCTGATGGCGGCCTGGAAGCTGGCGCCGGCGCTGGGCGCCGGCAACTGCGTGGTGCTCAAGCCCGCCGAGAGCACGCCCATCAGCCTGCTGATCCTGACCGAGCTGATCGCCGACCTGCTGCCCGCCGGCGTGCTGAACATCGTCAACGGCTTCGGCCGCGAGGCCGGCATGCCGCTGGCCAACAGCAAGCGCATCGCCAAGATCGCCTTCACCGGCAGCACCGCCACCGGCAAGGTCATCGCGCAGGCCGCGGCCAGCAACCTGATCCCGGCCACGCTGGAGCTGGGCGGCAAGAGCCCCAACATCTTCTTCGAGGACGTGATGGCGGCCGACGACGCCTTCCTCGACAAGGCCATCGAGGGCCTGGTGCTGTTCGCGTTCAACCAGGGCGAGGTCTGCACCTGCCCCAGCCGCGCGCTGATCCAGGAGAGCATCTACGACAAGTTCATCGAGCGTGCGCTCAAGCGCGTCGCGGCCATCAAGCAGGGCAATCCGCTGGACACCGACACCATGATGGGCGCGCAGGCCTCGTCCATGCAGATGGACAAGATCCAGACCTACCTGGCGCTGGGCAAGGAAGAGGGCGCCAAGGTGCTGATCGGCGGCGAGCGCGCGCAGCTGGGCGGCGACCTGGCCGGCGGCTACTACATCCAGCCGACGCTGTTCCAGGGCCACAACGACATGCGCATCTTCCGCGAGGAGATCTTCGGCCCGGTGCTGGCCGTGACCACCTTCAAGGATGAGGCCGAGGCCCTGCGCATCGCCAACGACACGCCTTATGGCCTGGGCGCCGGCGTGTGGAGCCGCGACGGCAGCCGCGCCTACCGCATGGGCCGCGGCATCCAGGCCGGCCGCGTGTGGACCAACTGCTACCACGCCTACCCGGCGCATGCGGCCTTCGGCGGCTACAAGGAGTCCGGCATCGGCCGCGAGACCCACAAGGCCATGCTGGACCACTACCAGCAGACCAAGAACCTGCTGGTCAGCTACAGCCCGAACGCGCTGGGCTTCTTCTGAAACCACGCGGCCCCTCGCCCTGGCTCGCATCGCTGGACGCGTGCGAGCCTGGTCGGTCCCCCGAGGGGACGGCGATGCGTGGCGGTTTGACCGCCGCGCACATCGCCAGCGCGGGCCGGCTTGGGGCGGCCCGGCGCTCGGCCCGCCCCTTTCCCATCGAGACCGCCAATGTCCGAGCCCATTTCACGCGTTGAGGCCACGCCGGCCGCGCAGGTGCTGATCGATCAGCTCAAGCGCGAGCACGGCGCGCTGCTGTTCTACCAGTCGCACGGCTGCTGCGCCGGCAGCGCGCCGATGTGCTTCACCGTGCACGAGCTGAAGCTGGGCGCCGACGACCGCCGGCTGGGCGAGGTGGCCGGCGTACCGGTCTACGCCAGCCTGGCGCAGTGCGACTACCTGGCCGGGCTGCAGATGACGCTGGACGTGGCGCCGGGCAACAGCGGCAGCTTCGGGCTGGAAGACGGCTCGGGCCGGCATTTCGTGGCCCGCTTCCGGCTCTGGACCGACGACGAATTGCCGCGCCTGGCACCCATCGCGCCCGCCGGCTGAGCGCCGCTCAGCGGCGGCGCACGAACGGCAGCAGGCCCAGCGCCAGCGCCGCCAGCGGCAGCGAGCCGGGCAGCGGCAGCTGGTTGGGCGCGCGCATGGCCACGCGCAGGTTGTCCAGCGCGGTCTCCTCGTTCACGCTGCCCTGCTCGTGGGCCTCGGTCCAGCGCAAGGAGGTGATGACGGTGTCGGAGACGATGCCGATGAAGATCGGCGCGCCGTCACCGCCGGCGATGGCGAGGTCGCGCGTGCTGCCGTCGCTGAACAGGAAGGACAGCAGGCCCTCGTCCACGGCCGTCGTGGGTTCGCCGGGGATGGACTCGAACGCCGTGATGTCCAGCGCCGCGGCCAGGAAGGGCAGCGCGTAGGAGGCGCTGTAGTAGGCGTTGCCCGCCAGGCGCGCGGGGCCGGTGGCGAACGCGGCGTTGGCCGCGCCGAACACCCGCACGGCGCCCATGTTGCTGCCCAGCGTGACGCCCGGCAGCACCGCCACGCCGGTCAGGTCGTCGCCGGCCGAGAAGCTGCCGAAGTCCTGCAGCTGGGCGGAGCCGCTGATGGCGGCCTCCCAGCTGGCCAGGCTGGTGTACACGGACACGGTGGCGGCCTGGGCGATGCCCAGGGCGGATAGCGCGAGGGCGATGAGGGTGCGGCGCATGGAAGTCTCCTGGAGGCTGATGCGCGATTGGCCCCCCGGACGCCGCCGCTGCCCACCCCAAGGATTGGGGAGCGACCCCGCGGATGCAGGGCGCGCGATCCCGGCTCCGTGGAACCGGCCTCCCGCAACGCGGGGGCCGGCACCGCCGGGGCGAGCCCGGTTACTTCTGGCCGGTGCAGTTGGCGTAGAAGCTGGTCGTCGCTGGCCAGTCGGAGAACACGCCCAGCACGCCGATGTCTTCGGCCAGCACGTCCAGCACGCGGTAGACGTCGCCTTCACGCTTGATGGCGCTGTCGAAGGTCTGGAAGTAGAAGCCGTTGCCGCCATCGGCCAGGATGCCGCTGCGCTCCAGCGTCCAGGTGATGATGTCCAGCCCCGCGGCCTTGGCGTTGCGGGCGTACTGCGAGGGCAGGATGTTGCCGCTGGTGTCGGCCGTCAGCAGCGCGAACAGCGGCGGCGCGACGATGCGGATGCCGGCGGCGCGGTAGGCCTTGAGCTGCTCGAAGGTGGGCAGGTCGGCCACCACGTTGGCGTCGTCCAGGTAGACCGCCTGGCGGCCGAAGGCTGGCTCGTTCTTCACCCAGTACAGCACGTCGTTGATGTCGAAGCTCTGCGCCCAGACGTCGCGTGCCGGCACGCCGGCAGCCTTGTGCTCGTCGATCATCTTCTGAGCATAGGCGGCCTGCGTGAAGCCGTCGAAGGGCATGGCCACGCTGGCCGACTTCAGCTCCGGCGTCATCTTCACGCCCAGGCGCTGGAACAGCGCGATCGCCTCCTTCAGCGTCAGCAGCGTGCCGCTGGTGGGGCCGGCATGCACGTCGGTGCGCCAGTTGGCGGTGCCGCCCAGGTACTCGGCCACGGTGCGGGCGCGCGGGTTGGAGGCGTCCATCTTGCCGCGCAGCGTCTTGAACTCGGCCAGCGTCAGCTCGCTGGTGCGGCATTCGGCGGCGGCCGGCGCGATCAGCGTGCCGGCGGCGTCGAAGGCGGCCGGCGTGAAGGGCTTGATGCACTTGCTCGCCAGCGGCGTGGCCAGGATGTTGGTGGTGGTGTGCAGGTCGTTCTGCGCGTGGCGGCAGACCAGCTCCTTGTCCTTGGTGAAGGTCACGTCGCACTCGACGATGCCGGCGCCCGAGCGCGCGGCGGCCTCGTAGCTTTCCTTGGTGTGCTCCGGGAACTGCAGCGCCGCGCCGCGGTGGCCGATGGAGAACAGCGTGGGCTTGAAGTGCTCGCGCGTGGCGGCGCAATGCTGCAGGCGGCGCTTGAGCGGGCCTTCGCTCATCTCGTTGGCCAGGAAGAAGGGGCGCGGGCCCATCTGCACGCTGGCCACCGCGTTGCCGTGGCGGTTGTCGTCGCGGTCGGCGTGGGCGGGCAGGGCGCTGAGGCTGGCCAGGGCGGCCAGCGCGAGCGAAAGGAAGTTGCGGCGCATGGAGGCTCTCCGTCATCGGGCCGTCGGGCGCCGGGGTGGCCCACGAAACGGCAGCCGGCAGGCTAGGCAGGCGCGGTGAAGCCGGCGTGACAGCCGGGGCCGCCCTTGCAAGTTAGGGGGGGCTACAGCAGCCGCAGCGCCACGCTGCTGTACAGCGGGATGCCGGCCAGGATGTTGACCGGGAAGGTCAGCCCCAGCGACATGCCGAAGTACAGGCTGGGGTTGGCCTCGGGAATGGCCACCCGCACGACGGCCGGCACCGCGATGTAGGAGGCGCTGGCCGCCAGCACCATCAGCAGCGCGCCGTTGCCGGGCGACAGGTCGCAGGCCCAGGCCAGCGCCAGTGCCAGCGTCGCATGTACCGGCGGCGCCAGCAGCGCGTAGGCCAGCAGCGCGGGTGGCTTGCCGCGCAGCGCGCTGACGTTGCGCGCCGCCAGCAGGCCCATGTCCAGCAGGAAGAAGGCCAGCATGCCCTTGAACAGGTCGCCGGCGAACGGCTGCATCGCCGCCTGGCCCGCCGCGCCGGTGAGCAGGCCCACCGCCATCGCGCCGAGCAGCAGCAGCTGCGCCCCGTCGGTCAGCGACTCGTGCAGCACCGACCGCAGGCCGTGCCCCTGCGCGGCCGCGCCGCCCTCGCGGCGGCGGGCCACGTTCGCCAGCACCACCGCCATCACGATGGCCGGCGACTCCATCAGCGCCATGGCCGCGGCCATGTGGCCGCCGAAAGCCACGCCGTGGTTGTCCAGATATTGCGTCGCGGTGATGAAGGTGACGGCGCCGACCGAGCCGTAGGTGGCGGCGATGGCGGCCGCATCGAAGCGCGACACCAGGCGCTTGAGCAGCCCGTAGCCCAGCGCCGGCACGGCGAGCGCCAGCGCCAGCGCGCAGCCCAGGCTGACGGCCACGTCGGCCGTCAGGCCCGACTTGGCCAGCGCGAAGCCGCCCTTCAGGCCCAGCGCCATCAGCAGGTACAGCGACAGGAAGCGCGCAATCGGCGCGGGAATCTCCAGGTTGGACTTGAGGGCCCCGGCCAGCAGGCCGAAGACGAAGAACAGGATGGCGGGGTCGAGGAAGTTCTGCATGGCGGGGCGCGATGGTGCGCAGGCAGCCTCATCTGCACAAGTGATATGTTCTGATCAGACCGATCGGATTTGCCAATGAATGAGGAATTCCCCCCGGGGCTGGAGAAGGCCTGGCGCGCCAGCCTGGTGCAGCTGCGCAGCTTCGAGGCGGTGGTGCGGCTGGGCGGCATCGGCCGCGCGGCCGCGGCGCTGCACCTGGCCCAGCCCACCGTCTCCACGCAGATGAAGGAGCTGGCCGCAGGGCTGGGCATGGTGCTGTTCGAGGCCCGCGGCCGCGGCCTGGTGCCGACGGCGACCGGCCGTCGCCTGGCCGAGGCGGTGCGGGCGATGGGCGCCTGCTGGCAGCAGTTCGAGGAAGACGCCGCCGCGCTGCAGGGGCTGCGCCAGGGGCGGCTGCGCATCGCCGCGGTGACGACCACCGAGTACTTCCTGCCCGACCTGCTGGGGCCGTTCGCGCGGGCCTACCCCGGCATCCGCATCGAGCTGGCGGTGGAGAACCGCGACGCCGTCATCGCCCGCCTGGTGCGCGGCAATGACGAACTGGCCGCGATGATGCGGCCGCCGGCGGACCTGCCGCTGGCGCGCTGGCCCTTCCTGGAGAACCCGCTGGTGCTGATCGCGCCGCTGGACCACCCGCTGGCCACGCGGCGCCGCTTGCGGCTGCAGGACCTGACCGACCAGCCGCTGCTGACCCGCGAGGCCGGCTCCGGCACGCGGGCGGTGGTGGAGGAGGTGTTCGCCGAGCGCGGCGTCAGCTGGCCGGCGCGCATGGCGCTGGGCAGCAACGAGGCCATCAAGCACGCGGTGCGTGCCGGCCTGGGCCTGGCCGTGCTGTCGCGCCACACGCTGGCGGCCGACCCGGCCACCGAGGGCCTGACCGTGCTGCCGGTGGCGGGCTTCCCGGTGAAGCGGCAGTGGCAGCTGGTCTGGCGCCAGGACCGCGCGCTGTCGCTGCCGGCGCGCACGTTGCTGGACAACCTGCGGCAGCGGCTGGGCGTGCGCACCCGCCCGGCCGGCTGAGCGGCCGCGCAGGCTTCAGGCGGCACCGGCGGCGTAAGGCCCGGTGCGCAGCGCGTCGGCGATGCCCTTGCGGTTCTGCGTCAGCGCGGCCATGCTGAAGTGGATGTGGCCACTGCCGGGCGACAGCCGCCGCACCGCGTCGATCTGGGCCAGCACCTCGGCGGGCTGCCAGCTCTGCGGCGTGTCGTTGATGCGGCTGGTGAACAGCCCGGGGTGGATGGGCCGGCCCAGCGGGTTCAGCGCCCGCCAGGCCTGCAGCAGCGGCTCGAAGGCCTGCGCGGTCTGCGCGCGCGGCCAGTACAGCTGCGGCGCCAGATAGTCCAGCCAGCCCTCGCGCAGCCACAGCTCCACGTCGGCATAGAGCTTGTCGTACTGGCTGAAGCCGCTGATGCCCGCGGGCCGCATCGCCGGCTTGGGCAAGCCGAAGGGGCTGATGCCCACGCGCGTGCCGGGCCGCGTCTCGTGCGCCACCGCGTACAGGCGCTGCACCAGCCGGTTGACGCTGTAGCGGCGCCAGTCGGCCCGCGCCAGCGTGCCGCCGCCGGCGCCGTAGCGCTGCCAGCTCGGCTCGTCGGGAAAGTCCACCTCCTGCTTGGCGGCGTCCTGGATGGGGTAGGGGTAGAAGTAGTCGTCGATGTGGATGCCGTCCACCGCGTAGCGCGTCAGCAGGTCGCGCACGACGGCCAGCGTGTGCTCGGCGGCGGCCGGCTCGCCGGGGTCCATCCAGAGCTGGTCGCCATAACGCTTGACCCAGTCGGGTCGGGTGCGGCCCAGGTGGCTGTCGGCCAGCGCCGACTTGGCGGTGCTGTGCCGCGCGCGGTAGGGGTTGAGCCAGGCATGCAGCTCCAGCCCGCGGCTGCGGCATTCGGCCAGCCACACCGCCAGCGGGTCGTAGCCGGGGTGCTGGCCCTGCGTGCCGGTGAGGTACTCGCTCCACGGCTCCAGCCTGGACTCGTACAGCGCGTCGGCGCTGGTGCGCACCTGCAGGATCAGCGCGTTCAGCCCGGTGCGCTGGGCGGTGTCGCACAGCGCGTGGATCTCGGCCTGCTGCACCTTGGCGCTCAGGCCGGGCTTGCTGGGCCAGTCGATGTTGGCGACCGTGGCGACCCAGGCGGCCCGCCATTCGCGCGGCGGTGGCGGCGGCAATGCGCTGGCCGGCGCGGGCCCGGAAGCGGCCGGCGTGGGCGCCAGCGCGGCCTCGGTGGGCGAGGGCGGTGGCGTCTCGGCCGAGGCGGGCTGGGCAGGGGGCGCGGGCGGCGTGGCGCAGGCGGCCAGCAGCGGTGCGCTGGCGAGGCTGAGCAGGTGGCGGCGTTTCATGGGTCAGACCTTGATGAACCAGCGCCGGCGGTACATGAACGCGGCGATGGCATACATGACGAGCACGAACAGGAGCGCGTGCAGCAGGGAGGCGTTCATCGGCGCCAGGCCCGAGTCGCGCAGCGGCGCGTACAGCGCGGCGCGCAGGCTGCGCCCGTCGCCCAGGTGGATGTTTTGGAGCAGCTTGGCCAGCAGGCCCGACAGCGCGAACAGGAACAGCGCGTTCATGCCGAACACGACCAGCGGATGGCACAGCCGCGCCCAGCGCGCGCGTGCCAGCGGCTGCGGCATCGCGTCCAGCAGCCAGTGGAAGACGGCGAACACCAGCAGCGCCCAACCGGCCGTCGCGAACACGAAGGCCGGCGTCCACAGCGACTTGTTGATGGGCATCAGCCACGCGTCCAGCACCTGGCCCAGCCACAGCGCGGCCAGGCCGGCGATCACCCAGGTCATGGTCTGCTCGGCCGGCTGGCGGCCGGAGGCGAGCACATAGCCCGCCAGCACGCCCAGCAGCTGCGACGACACGGCCGGCAGCGTCGACAGCAGGCCCTCCGGGTCCCAGGTGCGCGCCTGCTTCCACAGGTGGCCGTCCATCAGCAGCCGGTCCAGCCAGGCGCCCACGTCCTTGCCGGGCTCCAGCAGGCCGGTGTGGACCACGCCCTCGGCGTCGGGCACCGGCACGGTCAGCTGCACCAGCGCGTAAGCGGCCATCAGCGCCAGCGCCCACAACGCGACGCCGCGCGCGCCGCACCAGATGACGATGGGCGCGGCCAGCAGCATGCACAGGCCCAGTCGCTGCAGCACGCCGGGGATGCGCAGCGTGGCGAGGTCGAAGCCGGGGATGAGGTTGAGCAGCAGGCCGATGCCGACGATGACGAGGGCCCGGCGCCAGGTGGCCCGCAGCAGCGCGCCCTTGTCGGCCCCGCCCTGGGCGCGGCGCGCCAGGCTGAGCGTCATCGCCATGCCGCTGATGAAGACGAAGAACGGGAACACCCAGTCGGTGAAGGTCCAGCCATGCCACTTCGCATGCAACAGCGGCGCGTATACCTGGCCCCAGTCGCCCGGGTTGTTGACCAGCAGCATGGCCGCGATCGCGAAGCCGCGGAAGGCGTCCAGCGACAGCAGGCGGTCGGCGGGCGGCGCTGGCCGGGCATCGGCCGTCATGCGTCCTTCTTCCCGAAGTCGTCCGGCACCTGGATGAGTGCCGCCATCACGAAGCTGGGCAGCGTGGCCACCAGCACCCAGCCGAAGAAGGGCACGTAGCCGATGTGGTCCTGCAGCCAGCCGCTCCACATGCCGGGGATCATCATGCCCAGTGCCATGAAGCCGGTGCAGATGGCGTAATGCGCGGTCTTCTGCGGGCCCTCGGCCACCAGGATCATGTACATCAGGTAGGCCGTGAAGCCCAGGCCATAACCGAACTGTTCGACGGCCAGCGCGGCGCTGATGACGGCCAGGCTGGTGGGGTGGGTCATGGCCAGCAGCAGGAAGGCCACGTTGGGCACGTGCATGGCCAGCACCAGCGGCCACAGCGCCCGCTTCAGGCCCACGCGCGAGATCACCCAGCCGCCCACCAGCCCGCCCAGCGTCAGCGCTGTGAGGCCCACGGTGCCGTAGGCAATGCCCACCGCCTTGGTGGACAGGCCCAGGCCGCCCTGCTCGACGGGGTCCAGCAGGAAGGGGCTGGCCAGCTTGAGCAGCTGCGCCTCCGGGAAGCGGTACAGCAGCAGGAAGCCCAGGATGACGGCGATGCCGGGCTTTTTGAAGAAGCCGGCGAAGACGGCGAAGAAGTCGGCCGCCAGGCCGCGCGCCGCACCGCGGCCGGCGCCGCGCACGTCGGCCGCCGGCCGCGGCAGCGCCAGCAGATGCCACAGCGCCAGCGCGACGAACAGCCCGCCCAGCAGCCAGAACACCCCGGCCCAGGCCTGCACGACGCTGCCGCTGCGTTCGGTCAGCTCGCCGGCGAGATACACCAGCCCGCCCTGGCCGCCGATGTTGGCCAGGCGGTAGAAGGTGGAGCGCACGCCCACGAAGGCGGCCTGGCTGCGCTGCGGCAGCGCCAGCATGTAGTAGCCGTCGGCCGCGATGTCGTGCGAGGCGGACGCGAAGGCCATCAGCCAGAACACCGCCAGCGAGAGCTGGAACACCTTGTCGGTCGGGATGGTCAGCGCCACGCCCGCGAGTGCCGCGCCGACGAGGAACTGCAGCAGCGTGATCCAGCTGCGCTTGGTGCCGAACAGCTCGGCCAGCGGCGACCACAGCGGCTTGAGGACCCAGGGCAGGTAGAGCCAGCTGGTGTAGAGCGCGATGTCGGTGTTGGAGATGCCCAGGTTCTTGTACATGACGACCGACAGGGTCATCACGACGACATAGGGGATGCCCTGGGCGAAGTAGAGCGTGGGCACCCAGGCCCATGGCGACCGCTGCCGTCCGGTCGGCGGGCTGTCCGGCGTCATGCGCCCAGCGCCCGGCCCACGCTGCCGTCCGCCGCGTCCAGCAGCGCGCGCGCCTCGTCCGCGCCGACGCCGCGGCGCAGCATCACCAGCGCGGTCTTCACATGGTGGTCGCATTGCTGCAGCGCCGCCTGGGCCTGGGCCTCGCCGGCGCCGCTGGCGCGCATGGTCAGGGCCAGCGCCCGCTTCACCAGCTTGGCGTTGGTGGCCTTCAGATCCACCATCAGGTTGCCGTAGACCTTGTGCAGCCGCACCATCAGCGCCGACGAGAAGGTGTTCAGCGCGATCTTCTGCGAGGTGCCGGCCTTCAGCCGCGTGCTGCCGGAGATCACCTCGGGGCCGGTGTCCAGCACGATGCCGATCTCGGCCTCCTGCACCACCGGCGCGCCGGGGTTGTTGGAAAAGCCGATGGTCAGCGCCCCGGCCGCGCGGGCCGCGCGCAGCGCGCCGCGCACGAACGGCGTGCCGCCCGAGGCGGCCAGCGCCAGCACCACGTCCAGCGGCCCGGGTGCCAGGCCGGCCATGTCCTCGGCGCCCTGCTCGGCATCGTCCTCGGCGCCCTCGACGGCCACGAACATCGCGCGCGGCCCGCCGGCCAGCAGCGCCACGGCGCGCTCGCGCGGCCACGAGAACGTGGGGTACAGCTCCACGCTGTCCAGCACGCCCAGGCGGCCGGACGTGCCGGCACCGGCGTACAGCAGCCGCCCGCCGGCGCGGATGCGCGGCAGCGCCGCGTCCACCGCCGCGGCCAGCTGCGGCCCGGCGGCCTTGACGGCAGCGACGGCGTCGGTCTGGTCGTCGATGAAGGCATCCAGCAGCGCCGGCGTGTCGTAGGTGTCCAGGTCGGGGTGCCGGGTGCTCGGGGTTTCGGTGTTCAGCATGAGATGTGGGGCAGCCAAGCTGCCGCACTCTAGCGGTTGGCACCCGGGTCCACGCATGCCGAGCACCGTTGCGGTCATAACGGCAGGTCATCAGAATCCACCGGCCGGCTGTAAGGACAAGGCCCCCGGCCCCGACGGACGCTGGCAAGTCGATGGCGGAATGCGCCGGCATCGGCCTGTGGTGACCCGATCTCAACCACTGATCCACTTTCTGGAGACTCGACATGAACGCTTCCCTCAAGACCGGCCTGGGCATTGCCGCCGCCGCTGCTGCGCTGTTCGCCACCGCCGTCCCGACCACCGCGGCCGCGGCCGACGGCATGGTCAAGTGCTCCGGCGTCAACGGCTGCAAGGGCACCTCCGAGTGCAAGACCGCCAGCCACGGCTGCAAAGGCCAGAACGGCTGCAAGGGCCAGGGCTGGGTCAGCAAGAAGAGCGCCGAGGAGTGCACCAAGGCGGGCGGCAAGGTAGAAAAATAAGCCCACCCCCGAGGCGCTGACGCGCCTCCCCCTCAAGGGGGCGCACTGGGCGGCCCGGCAAAGCCGGTTCCGCCAGTGCCGCTGGATGAGGCGCGAGCGCTTGCAGCGCCGCGCCGCTTCTTCGGACTGACATGACCCACATCCAAGGCTTCGGTCTCGGACTGCGCGTCGAGCATTACGCGGCCTTCGAGGCGGGCGTGGATGCCGCCGTGCGGCCCGACTGGCTGGAGATCATTGCCGAGAACTACCTGGTGCCGGGCGGCGCGCCGCTGGCGCACCTGGAGCGCATCCGCGCGGACTACCCGCTGGTCATGCACGGCGTGTCGCTGTCCGTGGCCGGGGCCGAGCCGCTGGACCTGGCCCACCTGCGCGAACTGCGCGACCTGGCGGACCGCCTGCAGCCCGGCTGGGTGTCCGACCACCTGTGCTGGAGCGCCGACGCGCACAGCCAGCTGCACGACCTGCTGCCGGTGCCGCTGACGCGCGCGGCGCTGGAGCATGTGGCGGGGCGCATCGCCCAGGTGCAGGACATCCTCGGCCGGCCGCTGGTGCTGGAGAACGTGTCCAGCTACGTGCGCTTCGCGGCCGACGAGATGACCGAATGGGACTTCATCGCGCAGCTGCTGAAGGCCACCGGCGCGCAGCTGCTGCTGGACGTCAACAACGTCTACGTGTCGGGCCGCAACCATGGCTTCGACCCGCTGGCCTACCTGGACGGCATCCCCGCCGGGCCGGTGCGCCAGATCCACCTGGCCGGCCACGAGGACCGCGGCGACATCGTCATCGACACCCACGACCACCCGGTGCGCGCCGAGGTCTGGGCGCTGTACGCCCAGGCGCTGCGCCGCTTCGGGCCGGTGCCCACCATGATCGAGCGCGACGACCGCATGCCGCCGCTGGCCGAGCTGCTGGACGAGCTGGGCCAGGCGCGCCGGCTGGCCGCCGAGGTGCTGCGGTGAGCGTCGCGGCGCAGCAGCAGGCGCTGGCCGCCGCCATCCGCGACGGCGCCGAGCCCGCCGGCCTGCTGGCCGGCGACTGGGCCACCGGCCTGGCCGTCTACCGCCATGCCTACCGTGCCCGCCTGGCCGAGGCGCTGGCCGACAACCACACCGTGCTGGCCCGCGCGCTGGGCGACGAGGGCTTCGACGCGCTGGCCCGGGCCTACATCGCGGCCCACCCCAGCCGGCGGCCGTCCATCCGCTGGTTCGGCCACCGGCTCGCCGCCTTCATGGCCACGGCGGGCGAGGCGCTGGTGCCGCATGCCGGGCTGGTGGACATCGCCCGCATGGACTGGGCGCTGCGCAGCGCCTTCGATGCCGCCGAGGCGCCGCTGCTGGCCGCCGCCGTGCTGGCCGCGCTGGGCCCGGACGACTGGGCCGGCCTGGTGCTGCAGCTGCACCCCAGCGTGCAGCGGGTCGTGCTGGCGCATGCCGTCGAGCCGGCCTGGCGCGCGCTGCGCGAGTGGGACCCGGACGCAGGTGCGGACGCGCCCGTGATGGACGAGCCGCTGCCGCATGCCCATGTGCTGCTGGCCTGGCGCCAGGGCCTGGAGACCCGCTGGCGCTCGCTGGAGCCGCTGGAGGCCGTGCTGCTGGCCGAGGTGGCCGCCGGTGCGCCGTTCGCGCGGCTGTGCGAGCGCGCGGCCGCGGAACTCGGCGACGCCGACGCCGCGGCGCCGGCGGTGGTGGGCCTGCTGCAGCGCTGGCTGGCCGACGGCCTGCTGCGCCAGCCGTAGCCCGCCGCAGCGGCCGCAGCCGCCCGTGGGGCCATCCGTCGCCCGGCTGCGCGGCCGGTCGCGCGCCGCGATACTGCGGCGGCCTCGCCCGGGCCGGCCGGGCACCCCTTCCCACCTCATGGAGTCGTGATGTCGTCGAAATACCTTCGTGCCGCCCTGCTGGCCCTGTCGGCCCTCGCCGCCGGCGCTGCCCATGCCGCCCTGAACGTCGGCGCGCCCGCCCCGGACTTCAGCGCCGAGGCCGCGGTCGGCGGCCAGCCGTTCAAGTTCAGCCTGGCCGAGGCGCTGAAGAAGGGCCCGGTGGTGCTGTACTTCTATCCCAAGGCCTTCACCAGCGGCTGCACGGTCGAGGCGCACCAGTTCGCCGAGGCGACCGACAAGTTCAAGGCGCTGAACACCACCGTGATCGGCATGTCCAACGACAACATCGACACGCTGAAGAAGTTCAGCGTCGAGGCCTGCCGCAGCAAGTTCGCCGTCGCGGCCGATGCCGAGGGCAAGGTCATCAATTCTTACGACGCCGGCCTGAAGATGGTGCCCGGCAGCATGGCCGACCGCATCTCCTACCTGATCGCCCCCGACGGCAAGGTCGCCGCCGTGCACGCCAGCATGAACCCCGACGGCCACATCGACGCGATGCTCAAGGCCGCCGAGAAGCTGAAGAAGTGATCGCCGGCCTCGGCGCGGCGGCGCTGCTGGCCGCCTACCGCGCGGGCGAGCTGTCGCCCGTGGCGGTGATGGCGGCGGTGCTGGCGCAGGCCCGGGCGCGCGAGGGCGAGCTGCATGCGCTGTGCGCGGTCGATGCCGAGGCGGCGCTGGCAGCCGCCCGCGCCAGCGAGGCCCGCTGGCTTGCCGGCACCGCGCTGCCGCTGGACGGCGTACCCGTCACGCTGAAGGAAAACATCGCCGTGCCGGGCGCGGCCTACCGGCTGGGCACGGCCGCGACGGCGGCCGACGCGCGGGCCGACTTCGAGGCGCCGCCCGCGGCCCGGCTGCGCGAGGCCGGCGCCATTGCCTGGGCGCGCACCACCATGCCCGACTACGGCATGCTCAGCTCGGGCCTGTCCAGCCTCTACCCCGAGCCGGCGCGCAACCCCTGGGACCCGCGGCTGACGCCGGGGGGCTCCAGCGCCGGCGCCGCCGCGGCGGCCGCCGCCGGCTACGGGCCGCTGCACCTGGGTACCGACATCGGCGGCTCCATCCGCCTGCCGGCCGGCTGGTGCGGGCTGGTGGGCCTCAAGCCCAGCCATGGCCGCGTGCCGATCAAGCCGGGCTATGCCGGCCGCGTCGCCGGGCCGCTGACCCGCACGGTGGCCGATGCCGCGCTGATGCTGGCCGTGCTGGCGCAGCCCGATGCGCGCGATCCGACGCAGCTGCCGCCGGGGCCGGTCGCGCCGCGGCCGCTGACGCTACGCGGCTTACGCATCGGGCTGTGGCTGGATGCCGGCTGGGGCGAGGCCGTGCAGCCCGAGGTCGAGGCGGCCATCCGCGCGGCGGCGCGCGCCTTCGAGCAGGCGGGCGCCTGCGTGGAGCCGCTGGCCGCGTTCACGACGCGCGAGATGGCCGACGGCATCGACCGTTTCTGGCGCATGCGCTCCTGGCTGGACATCTCGGCGCTGCCGCCCGAGCGCCGCGCCCGTGTGCTGCCCTACATCCTTGACTGGGTGGCGCCCGCGGCCGGCTACGACGGCGCGACGGTGTTCCGCGGCTACAGCCAGATGCAGGCGCTGCGCGAGGCCGCCAACGCCGCCTGCGAGCCGTTCGACTTCGTGCTCTCGCCGGTGGCGCCCATGCCGGCCTACCCGGCGCGGCGGGCCAGCCCGCTGGACGACCCGGCGCGGCCGTTCGAGCACATCGCCTTCACGCTGCCGTTCAACATGAGCGAGCAGCCGGCGCTGGCGATCAACGCCGGCTGGACGGCCGCGAGCCCGCGGCCCCTGCCGATCGGGCTGCAGATCATCGGCCGGCGCTTCGACGATGCCGGCGTGCTGGCGCTGGGGGCGGCCTGGGAGCAGCTGCGGCCGGCGCAGCGCCCCTGGCCTTTCCTGCCGGTCCCAGCACCGGCCGGCGGCTGAGGCCGGCGTTCAGCGGCGGGGCGGCGGCGCCTGCGGCGGCAGGCCGGCGGCCTGCAGGTCGGCGTTGACCAGGGCCCAGGCGGCGTCGAAGCTGTCGGCCCGCCGCACCGGGCGGCTGGCGCGCCAGATGTCCATCAGCGCCGGCAGGCGTTCGATGCCGGCGATGCCCGGCTGCACGAGGAAGACGGTCGACAGCGCCACCAGGCCGCGCGACGCGAAGCGGTCGATGCTGGCGCGCAGCGCGGCCAGCGCATCGGCATCCATCTGCAGGCTGCCGCGGATCTCCAGCAGGTCGCCGAAGCGGCGGTCCGCCGGCAGCCGCTTGCCGGCCAGCGCGATGGCGCGCTTCGTCGCAGCCATCAGCTCGGCATCGAAGGGACCTTCGGCCACCGACATCATCACGCGGCCCTGCACGCCCACGCTGACGCGGCCGAAGTGGGTCGCGAAGACCGGCCTGCGGGATGGCGGCAATGCGGGCGTGGGGCTCATGATGGCGAACTATTCTGCACGCTCGATGAAGGGGTCAGCCGATGTTGACGTTGTATGGCACCAAGGGCTCGGGGTCGGCCGTGGTCGAGGCCGCGCTGGCGCGGGCCGGCCTGGCCTACACGGGCGTGGACGCCGCCTCCTGGAACCCCGGCCCGGGTCGCGACGCGCTGCTGCAGGTGAACCCGCTGGGGCAGATCCCCACGCTGGTGCTGGCCGACGGCACGGTGATGACCGAGAGCGCGGCCATCCTCATCCACCTGGGCCTGGTCTGCCCGCCGGGCCTGCTGCTGCCGGCCGACACGGCGGCGCGGGCACGGGCGCTGCGCGGGCTGGTCTACATCGCCGCCAACTGCTATGCCGCCATCAGCGTGCTGGACTACCCGGAGCGCTGGTGCGAGCCCTGCGATGACGCGATGAAGGCGCAGATCCGCGCCGGCACGCGGGCGCGGCTGCATGAGCACTGGCGGCTGTTCGCCGACCAGTTCGGCGTCGGCTTCGACGCCGGCGCGCCGGGCGCGCTGGAGCTGCTGGCGACGGTGGTGTCCAAATGGTCCGGCGCGCGGGCCGACCTGGCGGCTCGGCGGCCGGCCTTCCATGCGCAGCTGCTGCGGGTTGAGCAGCACCCCGAGGTCGCGGCGGTGTTCCAGCGCCACTGGCCCTGACGGCCAGGGCAGCCGGGGCGGCGCGGCCACGCGCGAAGTGTGCAGTCCTGACGGCTGGCGCGGTCTTGTTGCAGCGGAGTTGTCCGTCGTCAAGACGTGGCTTGGGCCTTTGCGGGCCGGCCGCTTAGCATCCGGCGTCCCGGATTTCCGCGCCCGTCAGCGGACCGGTTAGGAGCACAACACCATGGATATTGCCAACTGGATGCGCAGCTTCACCATCCGCACCCGCATGCACGGGGCGATCGCGATGGTGCTGGCGATGTTTGCCGCGCTGGGCCTGACCGGCCTGCTGGGCGGCCGCCAGCTGATGGCGCTGAACGTCGACTACACCACCCACACGCTGAGCGACCTGCAGCACCTGAGCACCATCCGCCAGGCGCTGGCCGAGGTGCGGCTGCAGGAAAAGGAGATGGTCATCGCCTACGAGACGCCCGACCAGGTGCGTCAGCTGCGCCAGCGCTGGGACGGCGCGGCCGACCGGCTCGTGACCGCGCTGAAGGGCCTGCAGGGCGGTGCGGCGGCCAACCAGGCGGTGGCCGGCGAGGCGCTCAAGCTGCTGCAGGATTACCGCAGCGCCGCCCAGCCGGTGCTGGCGCAGATCGAGGCCGGTGGCTTCGACACCGCCCGCGTGGCCGACCGCATGCTCAACCGGCCCAAGGCCACCATGGCCGAGATCGAGCAGCGCGTGGAGCGCATCACCGGCCAGATCGACCAGCAGGCCAAGGCCACCGAGGCCGAGTTCGCGGCCGAGATGGGTCGCATCGGCTGGCGTTCGCTGGCGGTGCTGGGCGTCGTCATGGTGCTGGTGGTGCCGCTGACGCTGGTCAACTCCGCCACCATCACCAGCCCCATGCGCTATGCCTGCACGGTGGCGCAGTCCATCGCCGGCGGTGACCTCAACAACACCATCCGCGTGGTGGGCCGCGACGAGGCGTCGGACCTGCTACGGGCGCTGGACTCCATGCAGTCCAGCCTGCGCGGGCTGGTCAACCAGGTGAAGGAATCGGCGCAGCGCATCGAGACGGCCAGCAGCGAGGTGGCGTCGGGCAACCAGGACCTGAGCCAGCGCACCGAGCAGGCGGCCTCCAGCCTGCAGCAGACCACCAGCTCCATGGAAGACCTGACCAGCGGCGTGCGCCACGGCGCCGATGCCGCCAGCCAGGCGCGCGGCCTGGCCGAGGGCGCCGCCGAGGTGGCGCGCCGCGGCGGCCAGGAGGTGGCCGAGGTGGTGTCGACGATGGACGAGATCAACGACAGCTCGCGCCGCATCGGCGACATCGTGGGCCTGATCGACAGCATCGCCTTCCAGACCAACATCCTGGCGCTGAACGCCGCGGTCGAGGCGGCCCGCGCGGGCGAGCAGGGCCGCGGCTTCGCGGTGGTCGCCAGCGAGGTGCGGGCGCTGGCCCAGCGCAGTGCCGGCGCCGCACGCGAGATCAAGTCGCTGATCACCGCCAGCGTGGAGCGCACCGAGGCGGGCGCGCGCCTGGTCCAGCATGCCGGCCACACCATGCAGGAGATCGTCGACAACGTGCAGAAGGTCAGCGACATGATCGGCGAGGTCGCCACCGGCGCGGCCGACCAGAGCACCCGCATCGGCCGCATCAACGGCGCGGTCAGCCAGCTGGACCACATGACGCAGCAGAACGCCGCGCTGGTGGAGCAGTCCGCCGCCGCCGCCGACAGCCTGCGCCAGCAGCTGCAACTGCTGACCGGGGCGGTGGCGCAGTTCAGGCTGTGACGACGCCTCGGGCGCCTGGGGCCGAGCGCCCGGCCGCCCCAAGCCGGCCCGCCTGGTGATGCTTGCGGCTCGTACGTCGCAAGCAGCGCCGTTCCCTCGGCGCGGACGACTGGGCCTGCCCGCGTTCGGCGCGGCCGGGCCAGGCGAGGGGCCTACAATTCACACCAGCGCCGATTTGTTCCCGATTGCGGGCGCTCTACAAATGCCGCTAAACAGGACGTTCCGAGCAACCGGCGTCCCGCAAGTGGCGCCGGTTTTGTTTTTTGCGGAGTGAGGCCATGACGGGCCGCAGCGTGGGCGAGGTGTCGCCCCAGAGTTTCCATTTCGACGAGCCGCTGCCGCTGCGCAGCGGCGCCAGCCTGCCCGGCTACGACCTGATGGTCGAGACCTACGGACAGCTCAATGCCGAGCGCAGCAACGCGGTGCTGGTCTGCCATGCGCTGAACGCCAGCCACCATGTGGCCGGCACCTACGCCGGCCAGCCCAAGAGCGAGGGCTGGTGGGACAACCTGATCGGCCCCGGCAAGCCGCTGGACACCGACCGGTTCTTCGTCATCGGCATCAACAACCTGGGCTCCTGCTTCGGCTCCACCGGCCCGATGCACGCCAACCCCGCCACCGGCCGGGCCTGGGGCGCGGACTTCCCGGTCGTCACCGTGCAGGACTGGGTGGACGCGCAGGCCCGCGTGGTGGAGCGCTTCGGCATCACCCGGCTCGCGGCCGTGCTGGGCGGCAGCTTGGGCGGCATGCAGGCGCTGGACTGGGCGCTGCGCTACCCCGAGCGGCTGTCGCACTGCATCGCCATCGCGACCGCGCCCAACCTGTCGGCGCAGAACATCGCCTTCAACGAGGTGGCGCGCCGCGCCATCGTCACCGACCCCGACTTCCACGGCGGCCACTACTACGCGCATGGCGTGGTGCCCAAGCGCGGCCTGCGGGTGGCGCGCATGATCGGCCACATCACCTACCTGAGCGACGACGTGATGGCCGAGAAGTTCGGCCGCGAGCTCAAGGGCGGCGCGCTGGGCTACTCGACCCAGGAGATCGAGTTCCAGATCGAGAGCTACCTGCGCTACCAGGGCGACAAGTTCAGCGACTACTTCGACGCCAACACCTATCTGCTGATCACGCGCGCGCTGGACTACTTCGACCCGGCGGCCGAGCATGGCGGCGACCTGACGCGCGCCTTCGCGCGGGCCCGGGCCAAGTTCCTGATCGCCAGCTTCACGACCGACTGGCGCTTCTCGCCGGCGCGCTCGCGCGAGATCGTCAAGGCGCTGCTGGACAACCGGCTGGACGTCTCCTACGCGGAGATCGACGCGCCGCACGGGCATGACGCCTTCCTGCTCGACGACCCGCGCTACCACGGCGTGCTGCGGGCCTACTTCGAGCGCATTGCCGACACCCTTTGCCCGGCGGCGCGGCCGCTGCAGATCAAGGGGGTGGCGGTATGAGCTTCGATCCCGCCATCGCGGCGCTGGTCCCGCCGGGCTCGCGCGTGCTGGACCTGGGCTGCGGCACCGGCGAGCTGCTGGAGCACCTGATCAAGCACAAGGGCTGCAGCGGCTACGGCGTGGAGCTGGACGATGCCAACCTGCTGGCCTGCATGAAGCGCGGCGTCAACGTCATCCAGCGCAACCTGGAGGAAGGCCTGTCCATCTTCGAGGACCAGAGCTTCGACGTGGTGCTGCAGCTGGAGACGCTGCAGCACCTGCGCAATGCCGAGCAGATGCTCAAGGAGACGGCGCGGGTCGGCAAGATGGGCATCGTCAGCTTCCCCAACTTCGCGCACTGGCCCAACCGGCTGCAGGTGCTGTTCGGCCGCATGCCGGTCACGCGGGCGCTGCCCTACGAGTGGTACGACACGCCCAACATCCGCGTCGGCACCTTTGCCGACTTCGAGGTGCTGGCGCGCAAGAACCGCCTCAAGGTGCTGGACGCCTTCGGCCTGCAGGCCGGGCGCGTGGTGCGCCGCCGGCCCAACCTGATGGCCAGCGTGGCGGTGTTCAGGTTCGAGCGGGAGTGAATGGAGCCCCTCGCCCGGTCACGACGCTGAACGCGGTCGTGCCCCGGGCGGTCCCCCGAGGGGACGGCGATGCACGCGGCGTCGAGCCGCTTGCACATCGCCGGACGGGCCGGCTTGGGAGCGGCCCGGCGCTCGGCCCGAAAGCCGCGTCGTCAACTGCCCTTGCGCACGATGAAGCCCTCGTCGGTGCGCTCGTCGTCCTTGAACTGGCCTTCCCAGCGGTCGCCGGTGGGCCAGTGGAAGATGCCCGGGCCATGCTTGAGGCCGCGGGCCCAGGCGCCTTCGTAGCGTTCGCCGCTCTTCCAGGCGTACCTGCCTTCGCCATGCGCCTTGCCGGCGTCGAACTGGCCTTCGTACACGTCGCCGCCCGGGAACACCATGCGGCCACGGCCCTGCGGCAGGCCGGCGGCCAGCTGGCCCTCGTAGTCGTTGCCGTTGGCAAAGCGCATCTTGCCGATGCCCTGGGGCTTGTCGTCCACCCACTCGCCTTCGTAGCGCTGGCCGCTCATCCAGACGTAGCGCCCCTTGCCGTGCGGCAGGCCCTGGCGCACCTGGCCGGTGTAGACGTCGCCCGACGCATAGGTCAGCTGGCCCTCGCCCTCGGGCTGGCCGTCCACCAGCGTGCCCTCGAACTGGTTGCCGTTGGCAAACACCATCAGCCCGCGGCCGCTGGCGCGGTCGTTGACCCACTCGCCCTTGTAGCGCTGGCCGCTGGCCCAGCGGATCTCGCCGACGCCGTGGCGGCGGCTGCGCTGCAGCGGGCCCTCGTAGACGTCGCCGTTCTTCCACTCGACGCGGCCGCTGCCGCTGACCGTGTCGTCGTCCTCGCGCACGAAGCGGCCGACATAGCGGGTGTCGCCCGCTGTGCGATCGAACAGCTCGGGTTGCGGCGCGGTTGCAGCCGGCGTTGCCGCGGCTACGGCCACCGGCGCGGCGGCTGGGGCAGGCGCGCGCGGGCCGGCCGCCGGCAGCGGCGCCACCGCTGTCTCTTATACACATCTCCGAGCCCACGAGACGGCCTCCTATCTCGTA
>CAXDTK010000017.1:0-35097 GCA_963992225.1 uncultured Comamonadaceae bacterium
TACACCTAAGCCTTCGTCGGCAGCGTCAGATGTGTATAAGAGACAGCCACCCATCTGCTGCATTTCGAGCCGCTGACCGCGGGCGACGCGGGCCTGGACATCCCCTGCGACCCGCAGGGCCGCGTGGGCCTGGACGCGCTGGGCGAGAAGCTGCGCAACGACTACTTCTTCGCCCGCACGCTGATCGGGCGGCTGTTCGCCGCGCCCACGGTGTGCCCGCGCACCCGCCTGCGCGCCTGAGAATCGGCGCCGTCCTACAGGCCGGCTGCGACCGGCCCGACGTGGCGCCAGGCCGCGCGCCGCCAACATCCCGCCCCATGTCCAAGATCCATGCCTTCACGACGCCGCCGGCCGAGGCGCAGCCGTCGCCCCAACCCCTGCCGGTGGCCGCCGATGACATCGTCGACCTCGACCTCGAGGTGGGCCTCAGCACGCCGCTGACGCTGGTCGTCAACGCCCAGCTGGAGGTGGAGTCGCCCGATGCCGGCGGGCCGCGCAGCCTCGATCTGGCGCTGGTGATCCCGCGCTCCAAATGCCGTGGCGAGCGGCCGCGCCTGGGCGCGCTGCTGGACGCTGCCCGCGCCGCGGTGGCGCGCACGCTGCGTAGCGGCACGACGCCGCTGGCGGCGCTGCCGCGCCGTGTCGTCACGCGGGTGGCCGGCCGGCTGCACCTGATCCACGCCTTCTAGCAGGCAGCGGCTGGTGCCGGCGCGCGGCCGAAGCCAGGCCGCGGCGGCTGCTCAGCGGTCCAGTTCGTAGTGAAACACCTTGGCGATGATCTGCCAGCGGCCGTCGATGTGCAGCAGGGTCAGCAGGTCGATGAAGTGCTTCGGCAGGATGGCGCATTCGACCTTGGCGAAGGCCGTGACCGGGCCGAAGAACTCGATCGACAGGATGCGCTCCTGCACCGTCTCGCCGCGGCTGGCCGGTGACGGGCGCTGGTCGACGATGGGGAAATACTCGTCCATGCGCAGGATCACCGCCGGCTCGGCCGTCGCACAGGCATAGACCGCCTGCGGGTGGAACACGCCGCGCAGGCGCCGGGTGTCGCTGTGGCACAGGCCGTCGAAGTACTGCTGCAGCACCGCTTCGACCGCGGGGCGGCGCGGGTCAGCCATGCTGCCCCCCTGCCGCGGCCTGGCGCGTGCGCTGGCGCAGGGCCGTGACGCTCTCGCCGGCCACGCCCCAGTTGTCGGTGTCGACCTCCTCGATGACGACGAAGGTGGCCTCGGGGTCCTTGCCGAGGGTGTGGACGACGAGGTTGGTGGCGCCCTGGATGAGGGCGGCCTTCTGTGCGGCGGTGACCCCCTCGCGGGTCACCTGGATGTGGATGTAGGGCATGGCCATTCCTTTCAATCGAAGAAGGCCCGCGCGGGCGCGGGCCATGGAATCTCAACCCGTCAGCCCTTCGGCGTGCAGCGCGGCCTGCACGGCCGGGCGGGCGGCCACGCGCTGCAGGGAGGCCTGCAGATGGGCCAGGTCGCCGATCTCCAGCCCGACGAACCGGGCCCAGCCCAGCACCACGAACAGGTAGGCGTCGGCGGCCGTGAACGGCGCGCCGGTCAGGTGGGGGCCCGGGCCCAGCCGGGAGTCGAGCCAGGCCAGCTTCTTGCGCAGCAGCCCGGCCAGCTTGGCCTTGGCAGCGGCATCGAGCTCGGCGTGGAACAGCGGCGTGAACGACTTGTGCAACTCGGTGCCGATGTAGTTCTGCCATTCCATGACCCGGTAGCGCGCCAGCGTGCCGGCCGCGGGCATCAGCTGCGTGGCCCCCGCCTGGTCGGCGATGTACTGCGCGATGACCGGGCCTTCGGTAAGGCGGGTGCCATCGGCCAGTTCCAGCACGGGCACCTGGCCTTTGGGGTTGATCGTGTGGAAGTCCTGGCCATCGGCCGTCACATGGCGGGCGGTGTCGACCTTCACCAGCTCGAACGGGAGGCCGGTTTCCCGCAGCAGGATGTGCGGGGCGAGGGAGCAGGCGGCGGGGGAGAAATACAGCTTCATGAGAGTGCCTTCCGAGGGCGTGGGTGGACGGAGACCCGGATGCTATTGATGACTCAAGCGCCGATAAACTGGCAGGCTGTAATTTCACTAGTTACATGAAGTTGATAAAGTGGCGCGGCAATTCGACGACTTGAAGCTGGGCAGCATCGAGCTGTTCTGCCTGACGGCGCAGTGGCAGAGCTTCACGGCGGCGGCGCAGGCGGCCGGGCTGACGGCCGCGGCGGTGAGCCGTTCGGTGGCGCGCATGGAGGCGCGGCTGGGGGTGCGCCTGTTCCAGCGCACGACGCGGCAGGTGCGGCTGACCGATGCCGGCCGCCGCTACCACGAGCAATGCCGCGAGGCGCTGGCGCAGCTGGCCGAGGCCGAGCGCGAGCTGTCGGGGCAGCAGCAGCGCCCCGCCGGGCCGGTCCGCATCAGCCTGCCCACCTCCTACGGGCATTGCCGCATCCTGCCGCTGCTGCCGGCCTTCGGCCGGGCCTACCCGGACGTCGAGCTGGAAGTCCAGCTGAGCAACCGCAACGTCGACTTCACCGAGGAGGGTTTCGATCTGGCGGTGCGCGGGCGCGCGCCCGTCGACTCCGCGCTGGTGGCGCGCAAGCTGGAGGATGCGGCCCTGGTGGTGGTGGCCGCGCCGGACTACCTGCGGCGTTGCGGCATACCGCAACAGCTGGCGGACCTGGCGGCCCACGAGTGCATCCAGTTCCTGCTGCCCCGCACCGGCCAGCCCGTGCCCTGGGTGCTGAGGGACGCCACGGGTCGCGATGTGGACGTCGCCACGCGGGGCCGGCTGCGCTGCGCGGACGACATCCTGGGCCCGGTCACGCTGGCGCGGGCCGGCGCGGGCCTGCTGCAGACCTACCGCTTCCTCGTCGAGGACGATCTACGCACCGGTCGGCTGCAGGAGCTGCTGCCGCAGCACGCCGGCGCGTCGCGGCCGTTCTCGCTGCTGTATCCCGCCAAGCGGCACATGCCGCTGCGCGTGCGGGTGCTGGTGGACTTCATCGTGGCGCAGCTCGCCGCGCCCTGAAGGACGCGACGCCGCCCTGGTTCGCGTCGCGCTGGTGCAGCCCCAGCGCGCGCGCCAGCGCCGCCAGCGTGGGCCCCTGGATGAGCAGCGACAGCAGCACCACCAGGAAGGCCACGTCGAACAGCCGCCAGGCGTCCGGGATGCCGGCCAGCACCGGGTAGGCCGCCAGCACGATGGGCACGCCGCCGCGCAGCCCCGACCAGGCGACGAAGCATTGCTCGCGCCAGCCGAAGCCCAGCGGCGCCAGGCACAGCACCACGCCCAGCGGCCGCGCCAGCAGCATCAGCCCCGCCGCCACGCCCAGGCCGGGCAGCACCAGCTGCCACACCTCGTGCGGCGTCACCAGCAGCCCCAGCAGCAGGAAGAGGGCGGCCTGGGCCAGCCAGGTGTAGCCGTTCAGGCCGGCCAGGCTCAGCGTGGCCACCCGGTCGGCGCGGTGGCGCAGCAGCAGGCCGGCGATGTAGACGGCCAGGAAGCCCGAGCCGCCGCAGCGGTTGGTGACGGCGAACAGCAGCAGGCCCAGCGCCGCCAGCAGCAGCGCGGCCAGCCCGTCGTGGTCGTCCTCGATGGGCAGGCGGCGCAGCCAGGCGGCCGCCAGCAACCCCGCGCCGACGCCGATCGCCAGGCCCAGGCCCAGCTGCTGGCCCAGCAGCGGCATCAGCACGCCCAGGCTGGACACCGTCTCGGCGGCGTCCGCACCCGCGCCGCCGCGCGCCGTCATCCAGGCAATCAGGCCCAGCGTCAGCACCATCGCCATCGGGTCGTTCATGCCCGACTCGACCTCGATGGTGGCCGTCAGCCGCTCGTCCAGCCGCAGCTTGCTGGCGCTGAACTGCGCGAACACCGCCGCCGCGTCGGTGGACGACACCGCCGCACCCAGCAGCAGCCCCTGCGCCCAGGGCACGTCCATCACGAGGTGGGCGAGGGCGGCCACGACGCAGGCGGTGGCCGCCACGCCCACGGTGGCCAGCAGGCCGGCGGGCAGCATGCCGCTGCGCACGCTGGCCCAGCGCGTGCGCAGGCCGCCGTCGAACAGGATCAGCGCCAACGCCAGGTTGCCCACATGCACCGCCAGCGCATAGTTGTCGAAGCGCAGGCCCAGCGGGCCGTCCACGCCGGCCAGCATGCCCACCGCCATGAACACCAGCAGGTGCGACAACCCGAAGCGGTGCGTGTAGAGCGCGCCGGCGATGGCCACCACCACCAGCGTCGCGGCGGCCGCCGTGAGCAGGTCGGGCCCGGCGGATACGACGCTGCCGCTCATCGCGTCATCCTGCGGACGTCACGGCCTGCGCGCCGCGGGCGGCAGGCGCCGTGCGGGCGCCCGCCGTCGGCGGCGGCATGGCGCCGACGAGGTTCAGCGTCTGGGTGGGAAACGCGAAGTGGATGCCGCGCTGCTGCAGCGCGCGCATCAGCGCCAGGTACAGGGCCTGCTGGCGGTCCATGTAGACGTCGTAGTCCGGGTCCTTCACGCGGTAGACCACCTCGAACTCCAGCGCGCTGTCGCCGAAGCCTTTGAAGTGGGCGCGGCCGAATTCGAGCTGGGAGTCGGCCCGCACGATGTCCCGGATCAGCGGCGGCACCGCGGCGACCTGGTCGGCCGGCGTGTCGTAGGTGACGCCGAAGGTGAAGGCCACGCGGCGCGTCTGCAGGCGCTTGAAGTTGGCCACCGTGCGCTTGAGCAGCTCGGCGTTGGACATGACGATCTGCTCGCCACCGAGGCTGCGGATGCGGGTGGTCTTGAGGCCTACGCGCTCCACCGTGCCGGTGACGTCGCCCACGGTGATGGAGTCGCCCACCTCGAACGGCTTGTCCACCGCGATGGCCAGCGAGGCGAACAGGTCGCCCAGGATGTTCTGCACCGCCAGCGCCAGCGCGATGCCGCCGATGCCCAGCGAGGCCACGAAGGCCGTGATGTTGACGCCCATGTTGGACAGCACGGCCAGCACCACCACCACCCACAGCGCGCCGCGCAGCCCCCAGCTCAGCAGCGTCGCGGAGGCGGACAGCGCGGTGGTGTGGCTGTGCCGGCGCTGCTGGGCCAGCAGCACCTGCGACAGGGCCTGCTGGCACCAAAGGCCGAGCTGCAGCGCCACCACCGCGAACCACAGCTGCGACACGCGGCCATGCCAGCGGTCGTCCAGCGGCAGCACCGTCAGGCCCACCAGCAGCCCCACGATCCAGACCAGCGCCATGTGGGTCTGCTCCAGCACCTGCACGACGGCATCGTCCACCGAGGTGCGGGTACGCGCCGACAGCGCGCGCAGGCGCCGGATCAGCAGGCGCAGGCCGAACCTGATCACGAGCACGGTGGCCGCACCGGCCAGCACCGCCGGCAGCACATCGGTCCAGTTCACGTCCGGCATCGACGCCGCAGCGCGGTCGATGAAGTCATTCCAGGTCATCGCAACGATCCGTTCCAGGGATCGAAGGACGGTAGCGGCGGGGCCGAGCGCCGTCTGTCAGCCGGTGGCCCGACGGGCCTGTGGGCCTGGGCTGACAGTGACGCGGCCGCGGGGCAGGGCGTCAAGGCGCGAGCAGCTGCCTCAGCACGAAGGGCAGGATGCCGCCGTGGCGGTAGTAGTCCACCTCGATGGCGGTGTCGATGCGCAGCGTCAGCGGCACCGTCTGCACGCGGCCGTCGGGGCGGGTGACGGTCATCAGCGCGTCGCCCTGCGGCCGGATGTCGTCGGCCAGCGCGATGTCGATGGTCTCCGCCCCGGTCAGGCCCAGTGCCTCCCAGCCCAGCCCGGCCTTGAACTGCAGCGGCAGCACGCCCATGCCGATCAGGTTGCTGCGGTGGATGCGCTCGAAGCTCTTGGCGATGACGGCCTTGATGCCCAGCAGCTGCGTGCCCTTGGCGGCCCAGTCGCGGCTGGAGCCGGTGCCGTACTCCTCGCCCGCGAAGACCACCGTGGGCGTGCCCTCGGCGATGTAGGCCTGGGCCGCCTCGTAGATGGTGGTCTTCTCGCCGTCCTTGAGCGTGTAGCCGCCTTCCTCGCGCGAGCCGTCGGGGCGGGCCGGCAGCATCAGGTTCTTCACGCGCACGTTGGCGAAGGTGCCGCGCACCATCACCTCGTGGTGGCCGCGGCGCGCGCCGTAGGAGTTGAAGTCGGCCTTGCGCACGCCCTGCGCGAGCAGGAACTTGCCGGCCGGCGTGCTCTCCTTGAACGAGCCGGCCGGGCTGATGTGGTCGGTGGTGATGGAGTCGCCGAACAGCGCCATGATGCGGGCGCGCTGCACGCCGCTGACCAGCGGCGGCGGCGTCATCGTGAAGCCGTCGAAGAACGGCGGCCGGGCGATGTAGCTGCTGGCCGGCCAGGTGTAGACCTGGCCCGTCACGCCGCGGATGGCATCCCACAGCGGGCCCGGCTCGCGCGCCACCTTGGCGTAGTTGGCCTTGAAGGCCTCGGCGTCCATCGCATGGCGCATCAGCGCGTGGATCTCGTCGCTGCTGGGCCAGATGTCGCCGAGATAGACCGCGCGGCCGCCATGGCCGTGGCCCACCGGCTCGGTCATCAGGTCGCGCGTCATGGTGCCGGCAATGGCGTAGGCGACCACCAGCGGCGGGCTGGCCAGGAAGTTGGCCTTCAGGTTGGGGTGGATGCGGGCCTCGAAGTTGCGGTTGCCCGACAGCACGGCGGCGCAGACCAGGTCGTGGTCCTGGATCAGCTGGTTCAGCTCGGGCCGCAGGTCGCCCGCGTTGCCGATGCAGGTGGTGCAGCCATAGGCGGCCACGTTGAAGCCCAGCTTCTCGAGGTAGGGCAGCAGCCCGGCCTTGTGCAGGTACTCGGTGACGATGCGCGAGCCCGGGGCCAGCGAGGTCTTGATGTGCGGCGCGACGGTGAGCCCCGCTTCCACCGCCTTCTTGGCCAGCAGGCCCGCGGCCAGCAGCACGCCGGGGTTGCTGGTGTTGGTGCAGGAGGTGATGGCGGCGATCAGCACGTCGCCGTTCTTCACCGCCAGGCCGCTGTCGGTGCGGAAGGTCTGGGCCAGCTTGGCCGCCGGCTGGTTGAAGCCGTTGTCGGCCACCGGCTTGCTGAACAGCTCGGCGAAGCGGCTGGCCAGGTGGGTGATCTCGATGCGGTCCTGCGGGCGCTTCGGCCCGGCCAGGCTGGGGGCCACGCTGCCCAGGTCCAGCCGCACCACGGCGCTGTAGTCGATGTCGCCGTCGCGTGGCACGCCGAACAGGCCCTGCGCGCGCCAGTAGGCCTCGAAGGCGTCGATCTCCGCGGCGCTGCGGCCGGTGCCGCGGAAGTAGTCGACGGTCTTGCCGTCCACCGGGAAGAAGCCCATCGTCGCGCCGTACTCCGGCGCCATGTTGGCGATGGTGGCGCGGTCCGGCACCGACAGGCTCTCGGTGCCTTCGCCGAAGAACTCGACGAACTTGCCCACCACCTTGTGCTTGCGCAGGATCTCGGTGACGGTCAGCACCAGGTCGGTGGCCGTGACGCCCTCGCGCAGCCGGCCGGTCAGCTCGAAGCCCACCACGTCGGGGGTCAGGAAGTAGACCGGCTGGCCCAGCATGCCGGCCTCGGCCTCGATGCCGCCCACGCCCCAGCCCACCACGCCGACGCCGTTGATCATGGTGGTGTGGCTGTCGGTGCCGACCAGGGAGTCGGGGTAGTAGGTGCCGTCCTTGCCGCGGTGCACGCCGCGCGCCAGGTACTCCAGGTTGACCTGGTGCACGATGCCGAAGCCCGGCGGCACGACGCCGAAGGTGTCGAAGGCCTGCATGCCCCACTTCATGAACTCGTAGCGCTCGCGGTTGCGCTCGAACTCCAGCTTCATGTTGAGGTCCAGCGCCTGCGGGCTGCCGTAGTGGTCGATCATCACGCTGTGGTCCACCACCAGGTCCACCGGCACCAGCGGCTCGATGGCCTTGGGATCGCGGCCCATGGCGGCGGCGACGTTGCGCATCGCGGCCAGGTCGGCGAGCAGCGGCACGCCGGTGAAGTCCTGCAGCACCACGCGCGCCACGACGAAGGGGATCTCGTCCACGCGCGGCGCGTTCGGCTGCCAGCCGGCCAGCGCCTGCACATGCTCGGGCGTGACCTTGCGGCCGTCGCAGTTGCGCAGCACGCTCTCCAGCACGATGCGCAGCGACACCGGCATGCGGGCCACGCCCGGGTGTTCCTGCGCCAGCCGCGGCAGCGAGAAGAACCGCCCGCGCAGGCCGCCCGGCGTGCTGAATTCCGCATGCGTGCGGGACAGGGCGTGAACGGCGGGTTTCGGCATGGTTACTCCTTTAGGATGCCGGGCCATTTTGGCGAGCTTGTTGTGACTTGTGTGAAACACGCCCTGAGGGGCCGGCCGTGACAGCTCCCGCCACCCGACCGCGGCTGTTTCCGCTCACCTGGCCGCTGCTGCTGGAGCTGCTGCTGGGCATCGGCATCGGCGTCATCGGCACCGCGCTGGCGGCCCGGCTGTCCGACAACAGCGGCGCGGCCTTCGGCATCGCCAACCAGGTGTTCGCCGCGCTGTTCGTGCTGTTCCGTGTCATCGGCGCGGGTGTCAGCGTGGCCGTCACGCAGGCACTGGGCGCCGGCCGGCGCGACCAGGCGGATGCCGTGGCCCGCGCGGTCGTGGGGGCCAGCACCTGGCTGGGCCTGGGCGGCGCGGCCGTGGCCCTGCTGGCCGCCGGGCCGCTGCTGAGCCTGGTGAACACGCCGCCCGAGGTGGCGCCGCTGGCCCGCACGCTGCTGCAGACGCTGGCGCCGGCGCTGCTGCTGGATGCCTGGAACGCCAACATGTCCAGCGTCATGCGCGCCCATCTGCGCAGCCGCGAGGCGCTGGTGGTGGTCATCGCCATCCAGCTCGTCACGCTGGCCGTGGCGCTGCTGGCCATGCCCCACCTGGGCCTGCCCGGCTATGCGCTGGCCTGCTTCTGCGGGCGCGGCATCGGCCTGGCCTTGCACATCACGTTGTGGCGCGCGCGGCTGGGCCTGCGGCTGCAGGCGGTCGACTGGTGGCGGCTGGTGCGTGCGCCGCTGGCCACCGTGCTGCACATCGGCATCCCGGGCGCGGCGGAGAACATCGGCTGGCGGCTGGCCTTCATGGTGAGCCTGGCGGCGGTGGCGCAGCTGGGCGCGCATGCGCTGGCCACCCATGCCTACACGATGCAGTTCCTGCACGTGATCCTGATGTTCGGCCTGGCCATCGGCTTCGCGGTGGAGATCCTGGTCGGCCACATGGTCGGCGCCGGGCAGTTGCATGCCGCGCACAAGCTGGTGCGCAAGTCGCTGCTGCTGGGCTTCGTCGTGGCCTTCGCCGTGGCCGGCAGCTTCGCGCTGGCCGGGCCCTGGCTGCTGGCCCGGTTCACGTCCGACCCGGCCATCATCAGCCTGGGCTGCACGCTGCTGTGGTGGACGGTGCTGGTGGAGCCGGGGCGCACCTTCAACCTGGTGGTCATCAACGCGCTGCGGGCCACCGGCGACGCGCGCTACCCGGTGGTGGCGGGCGCGGCGTCGATGGCCGTGGTGCTGGCCGGCGGCAGCTGGTTCCTGGGCGTGCACTTGGACATGGGCCTGGTGGGCGTCTGGATTGCTTACGCGGCGGATGAGTGGATCCGTGGCCTGCTGATGTGGCGGCGTTGGGCGACACTCGGCTGGCTGCCGCACGCCCGGGCCGCCCACCGGCGCCTGCGCCTGACCCGGGCGCCCTGAGCGCCAGCGCCGGCCGGCGTCCTGTCCACCCCGCGGACGGGGTGCCGGCCGGGCGGGCGGAGCTTAGTGTTTTCCTAGTCAGTAAAACTTGAGGGATGTTTTCTACAATGCGCCCCCTTCGCCCTGTCCACGCTCATTCCATGACGTCCTTCCTGCCCCGTCTTGCTGCGCTCACCCTTCTGGTCGCCTCGGCCATGGCCCAGGCCCAGGGCAAGGGGCCAGCGGTGATCTTCGACATGGGCGGCAAGTTCGACAAATCCTTCAACCAGGCCGGCTACCAGGGCGCGGAACAGTGGAAGAAGGAGACCGGCAAGCCCTACCTCGAGTTCGAGATCAGCAACGACACCCAGCGCGTGCAGGCCATCCGCCGCATGGCCGAGCGGGGCGCCAGCCCCATCATCAGCATCGGTTTCGCCCAGGCGTCGGCGCTGCAGCAGGTGGCCAAGGACTTCCCCAAGACCCAGTTCGCCATCATCGACGCCAAGGTCGACCTGCCCAACGTCCAGTCCGTGCTGTTCAAGGAGCAGGAGGGCAGCTACCTCGTCGGCGCCATGGCGGCCCTGGTCAGCAAGACCGGCAAGGTCGGCTTCGTGGGCGGCATGGACATCCCGCTGATCCGCAAGTTCCAGTGCGGCTACGAGCAGGGCGCCAAGGCCACTTCGCCCAAGATCGAGGTGTTCTCCAACATGACGGGCACCACCTCCACGGCCTGGAACGACCCCACCCGCGGCGGTGAGCTGGCCAAGGCGCAGTTCGCCAAGGGTTCGGACGTGGTGTTCGCCGCCGCCGGCGGCACCGGCGTGGGCGTCTACCAGGCCGCCAAGGACGCCGGCAAGCTGGCCATCGGCGTGGACAGCAACCAGAACCACCTGCAGCCCGGCACCATGCTGACCTCCATGGTCAAGCGCGTGGACGTGGCCGTCTACAACGTGCTGAAGGGCTGGAAGCCCGGCGTCAGCGTGCTGGGCCTGAAGGAAGGCGGTGTGGACTACGCGGCCGACGAGCACAACGCCAAGCTGCTGAACCCGGCGCTGAAGGCCAAGGTCGACGCCGTGAAGGCCGACATCATCGCCGGCAAGGTGAAGGTGGCCGACTACATGGCCGACAACGCCTGCAAGTTCTAAGGCGAGCGCCAGCGGCATGACGCCCGCAGTCCGCCTGCAAGGCATTTCCAAGCGCTTCGGCGCCGTGCAAGCCAACCGCGAGGTGTCGTTCGACATCGCCGCGGGCAGCGTGCATGGGCTGGTCGGCGAGAACGGCGCCGGCAAGAGCACGCTGATGGCCATCCTGTACGGCTACTACCACGCCGACGCGGGCCGGATCGAGATCGACGGCCGCGCCGTGCAGATCGCCAACTCGCAGCAGGCCATCGCGCTGGGCATCGGCATGGTGCACCAGCACTTCATGCTGGTCGACACGCTGAGCTGCCTGGAGAACATCATGCTGGGCGCCGAGGGGGGCTTCTTCCTGGCGCCCTCCAAGGCCCGGGTGCGCGCCCGGCTGGAGGCGCTGATGGCCGAGACCGGCCTGCACGTGCAGCTTGATGCCTTGGTCAGCGACCTGCCCGTGGGCGAACTGCAGCGGCTGGAGATCCTGAAGGCGCTATACCGTGGCGCGAAGATCCTGATCCTCGACGAGCCGACCGCGGTGCTGACGCCGCAGGAGACCGACCAGCTGTTCGTCACGCTGCGCCGGTTGAAGGAGCGCGGCACCACGTTGATCCTCATCACCCACAAGCTGCGCGAGGTGATGAGCCTGTGCGACGCGGTCACGGTGATGCGCGCCGGGCAGGTGGTCGAGACGCGTGGCATCGCGCAGTGGAGCGAAGAGGCGCTGGCCGAGTCCATGGTGGGCCGCAAGGTCACGCTGGGCCGGCCCGCCGGCCTGGCCACGCAGGCGGGCGAGGTGCGGCTGCAGGCCAGCGGCCTGAGCCTCAGGCATGCCAACGGCGTGCCGGCGCTGAAGGGCGTGAGCCTGGCGCTGAAGGCCGGCGAGATCGTCGGCGTGGCCGGCGTGTCGGGCAACGGCCAGAGCGAGCTGCTGGAGGTGCTGTCGGGCCTGCGTGCGCCCGAGGGCGGGGAGATGACGCTGGGTGCCACGCGCTTCACGCCCGAGGCCTGGCTGGACACGGCGCGCGCCCGCACGCTGCGCCTGGCCCATGTGCCCGAGGACCGGCATGCGGTGGGCATGGTGATGAGCTTCCCGGCCTGGGAGTCCGCCGTGCTGGGCTACCAGGGCCTGCCCAAGTACCGCCGCGGCGCGGCCATGAACCACGCGGCCATGAAGGCGGCGACCCGCGAGATGCAGCAGCGCTTCGACGTGCGCCCGCGCGACGAGAACCTGGGCTCCAGCAAGTTCTCCGGTGGCAACCAGCAGAAGCTCATCCTGGCCCGCGAGATCGGCGAACAGCCGACCGTGCTGCTGGTGGGCCAGCCCACCCGCGGCGTCGACATCGGTGCCATCGAGTTCATCCACGGCCAGCTGCGGGCGCTGCGCGACGCCGGCTGCGCGGTGCTGCTGGTCAGCAGCGAGCTGGACGAGATCCTGGCGCTGGCCGACCGCGTGGTGGTCATGAACGCCGGCCGCATCACGGGTGAGCTCGCCATCGAGGACTGCGACGAACGGCGGCTGGGCCTGCTGATGGCCGCACAGGAAGAACGAGCCGCCGCATGAACCAGCCCGTGACCCTCCCGCGCTGGATCGACATCGGCCTGCTGCCGCTGTGGAACCTGGCCGTCGCGCTGCTGGTGGCCGGCTTGGTGGTGCTGGTCATCGGCCACAGCCCCTGGCAGGCGCTGACGGTGCTGCTGAACGGCGCCCTGGGCAGCGTGCGTGGCCTGGGCTATTCGCTGTACTACGCGACCACCTTCATCTTCACCGGCCTCGCGGTCGCCGTGGCCATCCATGCCGGGCTGTTCAACATCGGCGGCGAGGGCCAGGCGACGCTGGGCGGCGTGGGCGTGGCGCTGCTGGCGCTGTGGCTGGGCGCCAGCCTGCCGGCGGCCGTGCTGCTGCCGCTGCTGGTGGTCAGTGCCGCCTTGTTCGGCATGCTGTGGGCGGCCCTGCCGGCCTACCTGCAGGCCTGGCGCGGCAGCCATGTGGTCATCACGACCATCATGTTCAACTTCCTCGCCGCCGGCCTGAACGGCTACCTGCTGGTGAACTGGCTGCGCCCGGCCGGCAGCATGGCGGTGGAGTCCGCCGAGTTCGCCGAAGCCGCCCGCATGCCCGCGCTGCACCAGCTGGCCGCCGCGCTGGGCTACGAGCTGCCCTCGTCGCCGCTCAACCTCAGCCTGCTGCTGGCGCTGGCCGCCTGCGTGTTCGTCGCCTGGTTCCTGTGGAAGAGCGCCGCGGGCTACGCCGTGCGGGCGGTGGGCAGCGCGCCGCGCGCGGCCCACTATGCCGGCATCGCGCCGCGCGCCCAGGTCATGCTGGCCATGGGCCTGTCCGGCGCGCTGGCCGGCATGGTGGGCATCAACGAGATCTCGGGCGTGCAGGGCAAGCTGACGCTGGACTTCGTCGCCGGCGCCGGCTTCACCGGCATCGCGGTGTCGCTGATGGGCCGCAACCATCCGTTCGGCATCGTGCTGGCCTCGCTGCTGTTCGGCGTGCTGTACCAGGGCGGCGTCGAGGTGTCGTTCGAGCTGCCCGGCTTCAGCCGCGAGATGGTGGTCACGGCCCAGGGCCTGATCGTGCTGTTCTCGGGTGCGATGGCCACGGTCAGCGTGCCGCTGTTCGCGCGGGTCTATGCCGCCGTGACACGCAACGGGGGAGGCCGCTGATGGATGAAGTCCTGATCGCCTCGGTGCTGGCCTCCACGCTGCGCGTCAGCGCGCCGCTGCTGCTGTGCGCGATGGCGGGTGTGCTGTCCGAGCGGGCCGGCGTCGTCGACCTGGGCCTGGAAGGCAAGATGCTGTTCGCCGCCTTCGCGGCGGCGGCCACGGCCTCGGTCATGCAGTCCACCGCGCTGGGCCTGCTGGCCGCCCTCGTCGCCGCCAGCGCCGCGTCCATGGTGCATGGCTTTGCCTGCGTGACGAACCGGGGCGACCAGGTCGTCTCCGGCGTCGCGCTGAACATGATCGCCGCGGGCCTGACCGTGGTGCTGGGCATCGCCTGGTTCCAGCAGGGCGGCCAGACGCCGCCCATCGCGCCCGAGGTGCGGCTCACCGCCCTCGCGCCCGCCTTCGCCGAACCGCAGCCGGGCCAGTGGTTCGTGTCGGTGCTGGGCCATGGCCTGCTCAGCCACAACGCACTGGTCTACGCCGCCTTCCTGATGGTGGCGGTGGTGTGGTTCTTCCTCGAGCGCACCCGCCCCGGGCTGCGCCTGCGCGCGGTCGGCGAGAACCCGGCCATGGTGGAGGCCGCCGGCATGTCGGTGCAGGGCCTGCGCTACCAGGCGCTGCTGATGAACGGCATGCTGTGCGGCCTGGCGGGCGCCTACCTGACGCTGGCGCAGAACGCGTCCTTCTCGCCCAACATGACGGCCGGCCGCGGCTTCATCGCGCTGGCCGCGATGATCTTCGGCAAGTGGAAGCCGCTGCCCACGCTGGCGGCCTGCCTGCTGTTCGGCTTCCTGGACGCGGTGGCCATCCGCATGCAGGGCTTGCAGTTGCCGGCCGCATGGGGCGGCGGCGAGGTGCCGGTGCAGCTGATCCAGGCCTTGCCCTACATCCTGACCGTGGTGCTGCTGGCGGGCTTCATCGGCTCGGCGATCGCCCCGAAGTCGCTAGGCAAGCCCTACGTGAAGGAGCGCTGAAGTGGAACTTTCCCAAGACCTGCTGGACCGCCTGCTCGCCGAATCGCTGCGCGCGCGCGAGTTCTCGCATTCGCCGTACAGCAAGTACAAGGTCGGCGTGGCCCTCCTGGACGAGCAGGGCCGCATCCACATCGGCGCCAACATGGAGAACGCCTCCTACCCGCAGGGCTGGTGCGCCGAGCCCTCGGCGCTGACGGCCATGATCATGGCCGGCGGCAAGCAGGCGAGAGTGGCGCTGGTCACCGGCCCCGGGCCGGACATCATCACGCCCTGCGGCGGCTGCCGCCAGAAGCTGCGCGAGTTCTCCGTGCCGGAGGAGCTTGTCATCATCGCCGGCGATCCTGGCGGCATCCGCCAGCGCTGGACCCTGGCCGAACTGCTGCCGCACAGCTTCGGGCCATCCCATCTGAATTTCTGAGGTTCCCATGATCGACCACAAGACCCTCGACGCCGCGATCACCGCCAGCGTCGACACCCTGCAATCCCTGTTCGGCGGCGCGCCCGAGGTCGCCGTCGTGCTGGGCTCCGGCTGGGCCGGCGCGGTCAGCCATGTGCAGGACGCGCGGAGCCTGCCGTACACCGAGCTGGCCGCCTTCCCGCAACCCAAGGTCGAGGGCCATGTCAACGAGATCGTCGTCGGCAAGATCGGTGAGCAGCGCGTCATCTTCCTGCGCGGCCGCGCGCACACCTACGAAAGCGGCGACTGCACCGGCATGGCCGGCGCGCTGCGCACCCTCAAGCGCTGGGGCGTCAAGCTGCTGCTGCAGACCAACGCCTCCGGCTCGCTGCGCAGCCACATGCCGCCCGGCAGCCTGATGCTGATCGCCGACCACATCAACGCGCCGCAGCGCAGCCCGCTGGTGGGCGAGCCCGGCAGCCAGCGCTTCGTCGACATGAGCGCGGCCTACGACCCCGAGCTGCGCCGCCATGCGCTGGCGCTGGCCAAGCACGAGAACCTGATGCTGGGCGAGGGCACCTACTGCTGGGCGCTTGGCCCGCAGTTCGAGACGCCGGCCGAGATCCGCATGTTCGCCGCCTGGGGCGCCGACGCGGTGGGCATGAGCACCGTGCCCGAGACCATCCTGGCCCGCCACGCCGGCCTCAAGGTCATGGGCCTGGCGCTGATGACCAACATGGCCGCCGGCCTGTCGGCCGAGGCGTTGACGCACGACCTGACCCTCAAGCAGGCGCAGCTGTCGGGCGAGCGCGCCTCGGCCTTCCTGGCCGCGCTCGTCGCCAGTTTCGCGGACCTGACGCTGTGAGCACCGACCTGAAGGCCGCGGCCCGTACCGCGCTGGCCTGCCTGGACCTGACCAGCCTGAACGACGCCGACACCGCCGCCGACATCGATGCGCTGTGCCGCCGCGCGCAGACCGAACATGGCCCGGTCGCGGCCGTCTGCGTTCGGCCGCGCTTCGTCGCGCAGGCCCGCGCGGCGCTGCCGCCGGCCATCAAGGTCGCGGCGGTCGCCAACTTCCCGGCCGGCAAGCTGGACCTGCAGCAGGCGCTGGCCGACATCGAGGCCATCGCGCAGGCCGGTGGCGACGAGGTGGACGTGGTGCTGCCCTGGCGCGCGCTGCTCGCCGACCAGAGCACCGAGGTGGCCGAGTTCCTGTCCGAGGTCCGCTTCGCCAGCCGGCCGCTGACGCTGAAGGTCATCATCGAGTCGGGCGAACTGGGCTCGGCCGACCGCATCGCCCAGGCCACGCGGCTGGCGCTGGCCGCCGGGGCTGACTTCGTCAAGACCAGCACCGGCAAGACCAAGGTCGGCGCGACGCCCGCCGCCGCCGCCGTCATGCTGCGCGAAATCGCCGCCAGCGGCCTGTCCGCCGCCGGCTTCAAGGCCTCCGGTGGCGTGCGCTCCGTGGCCGACGCCGCCGGCTATATCGCCCAGGCCGAAGCCGCGCTGGGCGCCTCGGCGCTCACCCCGCAGCGCCTGCGCTTCGGCGCCAGCGGCCTGCTGACCGACATCGAGGCGGTGCTTTCCGGTGGCACGCCTGCCGCCACGACTTCCGGCTACTGACCATGCTCGCCCAAGAAATCATCCGCGCCAAGCGCGACGGCCAGGCGCTCAACGAAGCGCAGATCAACCATTTCGTCCGCGGCCTGGTCGACAACTCCTGGAGCGAAGGCCAGGTGGCAGCACTCGGCATGGCCGTGTTCCTGCGCGGCATGGGCCGTGACGAGGCCGTGCTGCTGACGCGGGCCATGATGAACTCCGGCCGTGTCATGCGCTGGCCCGACATGCCGGGCCCGGTGCTGGACAAGCACAGCAGCGGCGGCGTGGGCGACAAGGTCAGCCTGATGCTGGCACCCATGGTGGCCGCCTGCGGCGGCTATGTGCCGATGATCGCCGGCCGCGGCCTGGGCCACACCGGCGGCACGGTGGACAAGCTCGAAGCCATCCCCGGCTACAGCACGGTGCCGGACCCGGCCAAGTTCGACCAGATCGTGCGCTCGCTGGGCTGCGCCATCATCGGCCAGACGGCCGACCTGGCGCCGGCCGACAAGCGCTTCTACGCCACGCGCGACGTGACCGCCACGGTGGAGAGCGTGCCGCTGATCACCGCCAGCATCCTGTCCAAGAAGCTGGCCGCCGGCCTCGAAGGCCTGGCCATGGACATCAAGTGCGGCAACGGTGCGTTTGCTGCCACGCCCGAGTTCGCGCGCGAGCTGGCCGAAAGCATCGTCGGCGTGGCCGGCGGCGCCGGCCTGCGCACCAAGGCGTTGATCACCGACATGAACCAGGTGCTGGGCAGCGAGGTGGGCAATGCGCTGGAGGTCCTGGAGACCGTGCGCTACCTGACCGGCGAGTGGCGCGAGCCGCGCCTGCACGAGGTCACGCTGGCCCTGGCCGCCGAGATGCTGGTGCTGGGCGGCCTGGCCCCCGACACGGCCACTGCGCGCCTCAAGCTGCAGGCCGGCCTGGACAGTGGTGCCGCCGCCGAGAAGTTCGCGCAGATGGTGTCCGCCCTGGGCGGCCCGGCCGACCTGCTGGAGCACCCGCTGGCCCACCTGGCCGCCGCGCCGGTGGTCAAGCCGGTGCCGGCGCCGCGGGAAGGTTTCCTGGCCAGCATGGCCACGCGCGACCTGGGCGTGCTCATCGTCGAACTGGGCGGCGGCCGGCGCAAGGCCGGCGACGCCATCGACATGCGCGTGGGCTACTCGGCCGTGAAGTCCATCGGCACCGGGCTGAAGGCCGGCGAACCGCTGGCCCTCATCCATGCGGCCGACGAAGCCTCGGCCGACCGTGCCGTGGCCGCCTACCTGGCCGCCTGCACCATCGCCGACCAGGCCCCGCCCGCCACGCCGCTGGTGCTTGCCGAGGTGGGCTGATGAGCGACGAGCAGACGCCGCCCGACGACCTGGCGACGCCGGTGCGGCGCCCCATCAAGAGCTTCGTCACCCGGCCCGGCCGCATGGGCACGGGTCAGATCAAGGCGTTGACCGAGCTGGGCCCCAAGTTCGTGCTGCCCTACAAGGCTGAGCGCCTCGACCCCGCCGCCTTCTTTGGTCGCAGCGCGCCGCTGGTGCTGGAGATCGGCTTCGGCATGGGGGCCGCCACCGCGGACATCGCGCAGACGCTGCCGGACCACGACTTCATCGGCTGCGAGGTGCACGAGCCGGGCGTGGGTGCGCTGCTCAAGCTCATCGGCGAGCGCGAGATCGGCAACATCCGCATCGTGCAGCACGACGCCGTGGAGGTGCTGCGCGACATGGTCGGCGAGGCGGCGCTGGACGGGGTGCACATCTTCTTCCCTGACCCCTGGCACAAGAAGCGCCACAACAAGCGCCGCCTGATCCAGCCGCCCTTCGTGGCCAACCTGGTGAAGCACCTCAAGCCCGGCGGCTACCTGCACTGCGCCACGGACTGGCAGCCCTATGCCGAGCAGATGCTGGAGGTCTTGTCGGCCGAGCCCACCCTCCTGAACACCGCCGCCGGCTATGCTGACAAGCCCGCCTACCGGCCGCTGACCAAGTTCGAGGCCCGCGGCCTGAAGCTGGGGCATGGCGTCTGGGACCTGGTGTTCAGGAAGAAGTGATGACGAGTCCGCTGCACGGCAAACACATCCTGCTCGCGATGACCGGCGGCATCGCCGGCTACAAGATCGCCGAGCTGACGCGGCTGCTGGTGAAGGCCGGCGCGACGGTGCAGGTGATGATGACCGAGGCGGCCGAGCAGTTCATTACCGCGGTCACGATGCAGGCGCTGTCCGGCCGGCCGGTCTACACCAGCCAGTGGGACAGCCGCCCGGGCAACAACATGGCCCATATCAACCTCAGCCGCGAGGCCGATGCGATGTTGCTGGCGCCCGCCAGCGCCGACGCCATCGCCGCGCTGGCGCAGGGCAGGGCGGACGACCTCGTCAGCCTGACTGCACTGGCCCGGCGCATCCCTGAATGTCCGCTGCTGGTGGTGCCGGCGATGAACCGCGAGATGTGGGCCCACCCGGCCACGCAGCGCAACGTCGCGCAGCTGGTGGCCGATGGCGCGACGCTGATCGGCCCGGCCAGCGGCGACCAGGCCTGCGGCGAGACCGGCGACGGCCGCATGCTGGAGGCGCAGCAGATCTTCGACGACGTCGAGGCCCTGGTGGCGCCCAAGCCGCTGCGCGGCAAGCAGCTGCTCATCACCGCCGGCCCCACCTTCGAGCCCATCGACCCGGTGCGCGGCATCACCAACCACAGCAGCGGCAAGATGGGCTTTGCCATCGCCCGCGCCGCGGCCGAGGCGGGTGCCGAGGTCACGCTGGTGGCCGGCCCGGTGCACCTGCCCACGCCACGCGGCGTGCAGCGCATCGATGTGCAGACGGCGCAGCAGATGTTCGACGCCGTGCTGCCCCTGGCGGCGCAGCAGCATGCCTTCATCGCGACGGCCGCCGTGGCCGACTGGCGTCCTGCCCAGGCCCATGAGCACAAGCTCAAGAAGGCCGAAGGGGGCGCCACGGCACCGACCATTGCGATGGCCGAGAACCCCGACATCCTTGCCGCCGTCGCCAGGCTGCCCCAGCCGCCGTACTGCGTCGGCTTCGCGGCCGAGAGCGAGAAGCTGGCCGAGCACGCGGCTGCCAAGCGCCAGCGCAAGGGCATCCCGCTGATCGTCGCCAACCTGGGCCCGGCCACCTTCGGCCGCGACGACAACGCGCTGCTGCTGATCGACGCGCAAGGCCAGCGCGAGCTGCCTGAATCGGGAGGCAGGGCCGACAAGCTCAGCCTGGCCCGAGCGCTGATCCAAGACCTCTCGAAACGACTCTGATGCATTCCATCGACCTGCAAGTGCTCGACGCCCGCATGGCCGAGCAGATCCCCGCCTACGCCACGCCCGGCAGCGCCGGCCTGGACCTGCGCGCCTGCCTGGACGCGGCCGTCACGCTGGCCCCCGGCCAGACCACGCTGATCCCCACGGGCCTGGCCATCCACATCGCTGACCCCGGCTTGGCGGCCCTCATCCTGCCGCGCTCGGGGCTGGGCCACAAACACGGCATCGTGCTGGGCAACCTCGTCGGCCTCATCGACAGCGACTACCAGGGCCAGCTGTTGGTCAGCTGCTGGAACCGCGGCCAGGCCGAGTTCACCATCCAGCCCTTCGAGCGCATCGCGCAGCTGGTGATCGTGCCGGTGGTGCAGGCCGCGTTCCGGCGCGTGGACAGCTTCGACGCATCCGCCCGGGGCGAGGGCGGGTTCGGGTCCACCGGCAAGGCCTGATCGAGGCACCGCTCCAGAGAAACGGGCGCCGAGGCGCCCGTTGTCACGTCAGTGGAGGGGTTCGTCGGGGGGCGCGCCGGTCTGCACCATGAAGATGGGTTCACCCACCGAGCCGGCTTCCGCCTCCTGCTCGGTCGCCGCACGCACATCCAGCAGCGTCAGGTACATGCGCAGGCCGATGCCGGCCAGCGGGTGGTTGCCGTCCAGCACCACATGCTCGGGGTAGACCTCGGTGACGGTGTAGACGGTGTCGGCCGGCATGCCTTCGGTGGCCGCCCCTTCGGGCAGGCCTTCGATCTGCAGGCCGGGCTCCACGCCGTCGGGGAACAGACTGCGGGCCTCGAAGCACACCAGGCCCGAGTCGTACTCGCCAAAAGCCTCTTCCGGCTGCAGCGCCAGGGCGGTCTCGAAGCCGGCAGCCTGGCCGTCCAGGGCTTCCTCGACCTTGGCGAACAGGTCTTCTCCACCCACCAGGAATTCCATCGGCTCGGTCAGCTCGTCAATCAGCTGGCCTTGGGCATCTTCGAGTCTCCAGCGCAGGGAGACGACACAGGGGCGGGTCACTTGCATGGCTTGGATTTTCCCACAGCGGCCTCGGCACAATGCCGGCATGCAGATCGCTCTCCCCACCCCCATGCTGGCCGGCCTCAGCCCGCAGCAATTCATGCGGCGCCACTGGCAGAAGAAGCCGCTGCTGGTGCGCCAGGCCTTCGCCGGCCTGGCGCCGCCAGCGTCCCTGAAGGAACTGGCCGCGCTGGCCGCCAGCGACGGCGTCGAGAGCCGCCTCGTCACCGCCTTCGACGGCCAGTGGAAGCTCAGGCACGGCCCCATCGCGCGCCTGCCACCCATGAGCAAGCCCGGCTGGACGCTGCTGGTGCAGGGCCTGGACCAGCATGTCGCCGCCGCGCGCGAACTGCTGGACCGGTTCCGCTTCGCGCCCGATGCGCGGCTGGACGACTTCATGGTGTCGGTCGCCAGCGACGGGGGCGGCGTCGGCCCGCACTTCGACTCCTACGACGTGTTCCTGATCCAGCTGGCCGGGCGCCGCCGCTGGCGCATCGCCCCGCAGAAGGACGCCGTGCTGCGCGACGACGTGCCGCTGAAGATCATTGCCAACTTCAAGCCCGAGCAGGAGTTCGTGCTGGAGGCCGGCGACATGCTCTACCTGCCCCCGGGCTGGGCGCATGACGGCATCGCCGTGGGCCCCGGCTGCGTCACCGGTTCGGTCGGGTTCCGGGCCTCGAGCGCCGAGGCGCTGGCCGCGGAACTGTTGCCGCGCCTGCTGGACGACATCGACGAGGCCGGCAAGCCCTACGCCGACCCGCGCCAGGAGGCCGTCACCGAACCGGCGCTGGTGCCCGCGGCGCTGCTGGAGTTCGCACGCCGTGCCGTCGAGGCCGCGGTGCAGCGCCCCAAGGCGCTGGAGCGCGCGCTGGGCGAGGCCCTCACCGAGCCCAAGGCGCAGGTCTGGTTCGAGCCCGGCGAGCCGCTGCCGGCGGGGCAGGGCGTCATGCTCGACCGCCGCAGCCGCATGCTGTACGACGCCGCCCATGTGTTCCTGAATGGCGAGAGCTTCCGTGCGGCGGGCCGCGATGCCGCCCTGATGCGCGTGCTGGCCGACCACCGGCGCCTGTCCGCCGCGGAGGTCGGCCGGCTGTCGGCCGGCGCCCGCGAACTGCTCGACCAGTGGACCGAGGACGGCTGGCTGCAGCCGTTGACCGCATGAACGCGCAGCCCTTTGCCGGCCGGGCGGAATTCCAGGCGCTGCTGGGCCAGGCCCTGCATTGGGCCTGCGAGCAGGGCTGCCGTGAACTGCATGCCTGGGACGCCAGCTTCGTCGACTGGCCGCTGTCCGACACCGAGCTGCTGGCGGCGCTCACCCGCTGGGCCAGGCCGGGCCGGCAATGGCATCTGCTGGCGCAGCAGTACGACGACGTCGCGCGCCGGCACCCCCGCTTCGTGCGCTGGCGGCGCGACTATGCGCATTGCATGAGCGCGCGTGCCGTGGAGCCCGAACTGCGCCTGGGGGCGGCGCCCGAAAGCCTGCTGCTGGCGCAGGGCGGCGAGGTCTGCCTGACGCTGCGCCTCGTCGACCGGCACCTGTGGCGCGGCGAGGTCAGTCTCGATGCGGCCGAGCGGCTGCGCGGGCTGGAGTGGTTTGATGCCGTGGCGCAACGTTCCCACGAGTCATTCGCGCCGACGACGCTGGGCTTGTGAGACTTTATGCAAATGCTGCCCCTATAATTGTTGGCTAGGCGGGGAAAGCGCTCGAGGTTTTCCGCGTCTTGTTCTGTCGGGGTCGGCCGTCGGTGCGTCAAAACACTGGCGCACGACCCCAAAGTTATGGTGTGCACCGTCGTTTAAACGTTTGAGGACAAGTATGAATAAGTCGATCCTGTTGGCTTCCCTGCTGGCTGCTGTTGCTCTGACCGCCTGCAGCAAGAAGGAAGAACCCAAGGTTGAGGCCCCGGCTCCCGTCGTGGCCCCGGCTCCGGCTCCGGAAGCCTCTGCTGCTGCCAGCGCCGCTGCTGACGCTGCTGCTTCGGCCGTCGTTGACGCCGCTGCCTCGGCCGCTTCGAAGTAATCACTTCGTCCCCGCGGAAAGCCGCCGCTGCGTGAGCAGCGACGGCTTTTTCTTTTGCCGCGGCTGATTCGCATACTGCCTCGCGGGCCTGGCGAATCCTTGCGCTCCGGCCGGCGACGTCAGCCGACGGGCAGCCAGTCAAACCCCAGGGTCGGGTGCGCCACGCGAATATCGTCCGGCGCACAACGAAGCGCGCCGGCCAGTGCATCGCGGGCCAGGGCCGGGGCGTTGTTGCTTTCGCTGAGGTGCGCCGCGACGACGATGCCCAGCCCGGCGTGCTGGCAGCGCGTCAGCAGGTCCGCCGCGGCCTCGTTGGACAGATGGCCGTGGGTGCCCAGGATGCGCCTCTGCAGTGACGGCGGATAGGGCCCGGCACGCAGCATCCCCTCGTCGTGATTGGCCTCCAGCAGCAGCGCCTGGCAGCGCTGCAAGGCCTCCGCCACGGCGGCCGGGGCGCAGCCGAGATCCGTCACCACGCCCAGCCTCACACCGCCGTCGTCCAGGCACAGCTGCAGCGGCTCCAGCGCGTCGTGCGGCACGCTGAAGGGCAGCAACTGCAGGTCGCCCAGCGCGATCGCATCGCCGCCGCGGGCGAAGCGCAGCAGGCCGGTGTCGAAGTCGTCGCGGCCTATCGCCCGCCAGGTGCCGCGGCTGGTGACCAGCGGGATGCGGTGGCGGCGCGCGAAGCCCAGCGAGCAGCCCACATGGTCGCCATGCTCGTGCGTGACGAAGATGGCGTCGACGTCGGCCGGCGTGCAGCCGGCACGCGCCAGACGCCGCGTCAGCTCGCGTTCACTGAAGCCGGCATCGACGAGCAGCCGGGTGGTCGTGATGCCCTGGCTGGCCTCGACCAGCGTCGAGTTGCCGCCGCTGCCGCTGCCGAGGCTGCAAAAGCGCATCACGGCGGCGGTGCCCGTCGCTGCGCCTCAGCGCAGGTCGTCCATCAGCAGGTTGAGGATGCGCTTGGCGTTGTCGTCGGTGATGGGCTGGCCACGCTCGTCCAGCACGCGCACCACGCTCTTCTCGCCCTCGGCCTTGACCGAGACGCGGTAGCGCACCGGGGTCGAGGCCTTGGCGCCGAACAGGCGCTGGAAGAAGTTGGGCTCGTCCTTGCCGGCCTGCTCGGGGTCGGCGTAGCGCAGGTAGAACAGGCCGGCCGCGCGGTCGCGGTCCTCGATGGTGAAGCCGTGCCGGTCCAGCGACAGGCCCGTGCGGCGCCAGGCGCGGTCGAAGCCGTCGTTGACGGTCAGGCTGTCCGGCACCTCGGACAGCGCGCGGCGCGGGCGCGAGGCCTCGCCACCGACGGCCAGCGGCGACGGCTTGGCGACCGGCTCGGCCGCCGGGCTCGCGGCGACGATGGCCTTGGCCGCCGTCTCCTGGCCGCCCAGCTTGAGCATCAGGCGCGACAGCATCTCGGCTTCCAGCAACGGGTCGCTGGGCCGGTTCTGCCAGGAGGTGGAATCGCGGCTCTGCGAGGTGTAGACCTCCTGCATGCCGCGGTGGCTGATGAAGATGTCCGTGCCGGTGGCGCTGCGCTCGACGCGCATGCGGTACATGTCGCGCTCGCCGGTGGAGTAGAGGCCGTCGAGGACCTTGCCGATGGTCTGGCGGATGATGTCCTGCGGCAGCTTGGCGCGGTTCTCGGCCCAGTTGGTTTCCATCACGCCCAGCTCGGGCTGCTCCTTGACGACCTCCAGGCCGCGCTCCTGCCAGAAGGCACGCAACTGCGGCCAGAGCTGCTCGGGCGTGGCCGAGGTGCGCAGCCAGCGCTCGGTGCCGCTGCGCTCCAGGCGCACGTCGCCGGCGGCGTTCGGGGCCACGCTGTTGGCCGCCAGGGTCTGGCCGCTGGCCGTGTTGGCGGGCTTGGCGGCGGACAGCGCCGACGCGGTGATGGAGCCGCCCTGCACCTGGGCGCGGTTGTCCTTGGCCAGCTGGGTCAGGTCGGGCGGGATGTCCAGGCCCTGCGTCTGCCGCGAGGCGGTGCGGTAGTCGACCTTGTCGTTCGAGAAGACGTTGTCGAAGGTGCTGCAGCCCGCAAGCGACAGGACGAAGGCCGTGCAGGCCAGGCGGGTCGCCGTCGGGCGAATCGAGGGAAGGGACGTCACGCTGGAAATCTCCGGGGAACAAGGGCGCCGGGCAAGGCCGGCGCAGCGGCGCATTAGACCAGAGCCTTCAACGCGTCAAAGCAGGCCAGCTTCGGTCATCGCCTGGCCCACGCCGGCCTGTCCGGCTGCCGTCAGCGGCGTGATGGGCAGGCGCACGGTGGCACCGCAGCGGCCCAGGCGGGACAGGGCCCACTTGGCCGGGCCGGGGCTGGGTTCGCAGAACAGCTGCTTGTGCAGGCCCAGCAGCTTCAGGTGGATCTTGCGCGCCTCGATGGCATTGCCTTCGAGCGCCAGCCGGCACAGCTCGGCCATCTCGCGCGGCGCGACGTTGGCCGTCACGCTGACGTTGCCATGGCCGCCCAGCAGCATCAGCGCGACGGCGGTGCCGTCGTCGCCGGAGTAGACATGGAAGCCGGCCGGGGCATGCTTGATCAGGAAGGCGGCGCGTTCGATGTTGCCGGTGGCCTCCTTGATGCCGAACACGCCGGGCAGGCCGGCGCAGCGCAGCGCCGTCTCGGGGGCCATGTCCGCCACCGTCCGGCCGGGCACGTTGTAGAGCATCATCGGGATGTCCACGGCCTCGGCGATGGCCTTGAAGTGCTGGTAGATGCCTTCCTGCGAGGGCTTGTTGTAGTAGGGCACGACGGACAGCGTGCAGTCGGCGCCGACTTCCTTGGCGTAGCGGCTCAGCTCGATGGCCTCAGCCGTGGAGTTGGCGCCGGTGCCGGCCAGGATGGGGATGCGGCCCTTGGCGTGCTCGACCGCGATGCGGATGATCTCGCGGTTCTCTGCCATGCTCACCGTGGGCGACTCGCCGGTGGTGCCGACGACGCCGACGCAGGCCGTGCCGGCCTCGACATGCCAGTCGATCAGGCGGCGCAGGGCGGGGTAGTCGATGCTGCCGTCCTCGTTCATGGGCGTGACGAGGGCGACGATGCTGCCGAGGATGGGCTTCATGGTGGGAATGGCTGAAGGAATGCTGCGATTTTAGGCCGCCGGCGGCGGTCGAATGGCGGCAACGCGCTGAACGAAGCGCGGGTTGACGCCCTCCTCGAACAGGTCTTCGTAAGCCACGATGTGCCAGTCGTGGCAGATGCGCAGCAACTCGCCGCGCTGCAGCAGGAAGTCCGGGCGCGACGGCCGGCCGATGGTCTGCTGGCCATCGGCGAAGGTCTCCCAGACCAGCCGGCCGCCGGGCTTGACCGAGGCCTTGAGCGTGTCGACCAGCGGCCGCCACAGGTAGTTGCACACCACCACGAGGTCGAACTGCCGGCCGGCCAGCGGCCAGGCCGCACCCTCGATGTCGGCGTCGATGATCTCGGCGCTGCCGCGCAGCGCCGCGGTGGCGGCGGTGTCACGGTCCACGCCGGTCACCTGCCAGCCCTGGCCGGCCAGCCAGCGCAGGTTGCGGCCGGAGCCGCAGGCCACGTCCAGCGCGGTGCCGGGCGGTCGGGGTGCGAAACGTTGCAGCCAGGCCGACGGCGTCATCAGAAGCAGGCCCAGATCTGTTCGCTGAGCTGGATCATGACCGCCGGATGGCGATAGGCCAGCACGGTGGCGGTCAGCGCGGCGACCACCAGCAGCGGGGCGATCCAGCGGCGTGGCTTCATGCCGGCTGCGCCCCTGCGGCTCGGGCGATCGGCGTCTCACGCACCGGCAGGTTGGCCAGCATGGCCATGACGCCCAGCGCGATGGCCAGCCACCAGACCACGTCGTAGCTGCCGGTGGCGTCGTACAGGCGGCCACCCAGCCAGACGCCCAGGAAGCTGCCGATCTGGTGGCTGAAGAACACGAAGCCGCCCAGCATGGACAAGTGCTGGGCCCCGAAGATCTGCGCGACGACCGCGTTGGTGGGCGGCACCGTGGACAGCCACAGGAAGCCGATGACGGCCGCGAAGACGTAGACGCTTGCCGGCGTCAGCGGCACCGAGATGAAGGTGAGGATGGCCACCGCGCGCAGCCCGTAGATGGCCGACAGCAGGTAGCGCTTGGGATACCGCTGGCCGAGCATGCCAGCGGCGTAGGTGCCGAAGATGTTGAACAGGCCGATCAGCATCAGCGCGCCGGTGGACACCTCCAGGCCCAGGCCGTGGTCCTTCAGGTAGCTGGGCAGGTGCACGCCGATGAAGACGACCTGGAAGCCGCAGACGAAGTAGCCGAGCATCAGCAGCTGGAAGCTGCGGTAGCCGAAGGCCTCGCGCAGCGCCTGGCCGATGCTCTGGTGGGTGCCGCTGAAGGGCGCCACGCTGCGCTCGCGCACCCCCAGCGCCAGCGGCACGATCAGCAGCGCCGCGCCGGCCAGCAGGTAGAGCGCCCCCTGCCAGCCCAGGTGGCTGATCAACCAGGTCTCCAGCGGGATCATGACGAACTGGCCGAAGGAGCCCGCGGCCGCGGCGACGCCGAAGGCCCAGGAGCGCTTCTCGGGCGAGACGGTGCGGCCCAGCACGCCGTAGATGACCGCGTAGGTGGAGCCCGACTGGGCCAGGCCGATCAGCACGCCGGTGCCGAGCGTGAAGCTCAGCGGGTGGCTGGTGACGGCCATCAGCACCAGGCCCAGCGCATAGGCCACGCCACCGCCGATCAACACCTTCCAGGCGCCGAAACGGTCGGCCAGCATGCCGGCGATGGGGCCGGCGATGCCCCAGGCGAGGTTCTGCACTGCCAGCGCGAAGGAGAAGGTCTCGCGCGTCCAGCCGCGCTCCGTGATGATGGGCTGCAGCCAGAAGCCGAAGCCGTGGCGTATGCCCATCGACAGCGTGACGATGAGGGCGCCGCACAGCAGCACCTGCTGGACGGAAAGGCCGGAGGCGGCCGGGCGGGGGGTGTTCATCTGCGCACTGTAATCAGCGCCGCTTGGCCTTGCTGCCGGTCCTGGCTTGCGCCTTGCTGGCCGCCTTGGCCTTGCCGCCCTTCTTCTTGGCGGCGGCCTTGCGGGCCGGCTCGGCGGTCGAGGCGGTGGCCTGCGAGCTGGATGCCGCCACCTCGGCCAGCCGCGTCAGCAGCCGGCCCTGCTTGACGCGCAGCAGCGGCATGTCCAGCTGCGCCAGGTCGGCCAGCGGGTCGCCGCCCAGCAGCAGGAAGCTGGCCTCGCAGCCCGGCTCGAAGCAGCCCAGGCGCCGCTCCGGGAAGAGCGCGCGCGGGGTGTCCTGCGTGGCCAGCCTCAGCAGCGTGGCGCGGTCCAGCCCCAGTTCGTCCAGCGAACGCAGCTCCGCGCGTGCGGTGCCGATGAAGACGTCCGAGCCCAGCAGCAGCGGCACGCCCGCGGCCTGCAGCCGCGCGAGGTTGGCGCGCTGCACCTCGCGCAGCGCCGCCAGCGCGGCCGGCTCCAGCTTGAACAGCGCGGTCGCCGCGGTCGTCGTGATGACGGCGGTGCGCTGGCGTGCGGCCAGCGCCGCGGCGGCCTCGCTGATGGCGAAGCGCTCGGGTGGCTCGTCCAGCGTGTTGGCATAGCCGGGCAGGTGGGCGATGGCATCCACGCCGGCCGCCAGCGCCGCGTCGAAATCGGCCGCCGTCTCGACATGGGCCACCACGCGGCGGCCATCGGCATGCGCCAGGCGGGTCAGCGTGGTCGCCGTCTCGGGGCTCAGCCCCAGGCGGCCGAAATGCTCCAGGCGCCCGCGCAGTTCGGGACGCTCGCTGTGGGCCAGCACGATGCGCAGCCAGGGGCCGCCGCGGGCCTTGATGGCCGGCCATTGCCGCGTCGCCTGCTCGGGGCTGTCGACCAGCACGATGCGCTGCTGCGCCGCGGCGGCCTCGGCGCTGGGCTCGGGCAGCACGGTGGCGAGCGGGTAGCCGTCGCTGGACGTGATGCAGGCGGTCACGAAGCTGACATCCGGCGCGGCGGGCGTGGCGGCCAGCGGCCTGACCTCGGCGACACCGGCCGGGTCGCCGCACAGCATGGCGGCGTAGAACACGCCGTCGTCCAGGTAGGCCTGCGCGAACTGCTGCCAGCCCCAGGCCGTCTGCAGGTTGTGGTTGTGCGCCTCGGCCAGCGGGTTGATCAGCACCTGCTGGCCGCGCAGGTCCATCTTGCGGTTGACCTTGGCCGGCCTCTTGGCGACGAAGACGCCGTTCTCGACGTAGAGGTTGCCGCGCTGCAGGGCGCGGCCGTCGAACCAGCGGGCGTTCTTCAGCTCCCAGGACAGCGGCGCGCTGGCCTCGTAGGGCGGCTGCTGCGCCGGCGGGGTCTGGGCCCGGGCCAGCGTGCAGGCGAGCAGCAGAAAAGCGGTCAGGAATCTCAAGCGGGACAGCTCCGGCTTTCAGGGCCGCGAATCCTATCCGGAGCGCCTCCATAGAATCGCGCCCCTATGTCGAGCCGTCCGTCCACCTCTTCCAACGCTTCCCCCGGGTCCTATGGCGAAGCCTCCATCCGTGTCCTGAAGGGCCTGGAGCCCGTCAAGCAGCGGCCGGGCATGTACACCCGCACCGACAACCCGCTGCACATCATCCAGGAGGTCATCGACAACGCCGCCGACGAGGCGCTGGCCGGCTTCGGCAAGCGCATCGACCTGACCCTGCATGTCGACGGCTCGGTGTCCATCGCCGACGACGGCCGCGGCATTCCCTTCGGCATCCACCCCGAGGAGGGCGTGCCGGTGGTCGAGATCGTCTTCACGCGCCTGCATGCCGGCGGCAAGTTCGACAAGGGCTCGGGCGGTGCCTACAGCTTCTCCGGTGGCCTGCACGGCGTGGGCGTGTCCGTCACCAACGCGCTGGCGAAGCGGCTGGAAGTGGCCGTCTGGCGCGACAAGCAGGTGGCCGGCATCGCCTTCGAGCATGGCGACGTGGTGCAGCCCGTCGTGACCCGCCCGGCCACCGGTGGCGACCGCAAGCAGGGCACCACGGTGCGCGTCTGGCCGGAGGCCAGGTACTTCGAGAGCGCCGAGCTGCCGCGGCACGAGCTGGTGCACCTGCTGCGCTCCAAGGCCGTGCTGATGCCGGGCGTGACGGTGACGCTGAAGGTCGAGAAGACCAACGAGACCACCACCTGGCTCTACAAGGCCGGTCTGCGCGACTACCTGGCGCAGTCGTTGACGGCCGATCCGCTGATCCCGCTGTTCGAGGGCGAGGGCTTCGCCACCGCCGGCGAGAGCGAGAACTTCGCCGAGGGGGAGGGCGCGTCCTGGTGCGTGGCCTTCACCGAGGACGGCGCGCCGCTGCGCGAGAGCTATGTGAACCTGATCCCCACGGTGGCCGGCGGCACGCACGAGTCGGGCCTGAAGGATGGCCTGTTCGGGGCCGTCAAGGGCTTCATCGAGATGCATTCGCTGCTGCCCAAGGGCGTCAAGCTGATGCCGGACGACGTGTTCTCGCGCGCCAGTTTCGTCCTCTCGGCCAAGGTGCTGGACCCGCAGTTCCAGGGCCAGACCAAGGAGCGGCTGAACTCGCGCGACGCGCTGCGATTGGTATCCGCCTACGTGAAACCGGCCTTCGAGCTGTGGCTGAACCACCATGTGGAGCACGGCAAGAAGCTGGCCGAGCTGGTCATCAAGCAGGCCCAGACCCGCCAGCGCGCCAGTCAGAAGGTGGAAAAACGCAAGGGCTCCGGCGTGGCCGTGCTGCCCGGCAAGCTGACCGACTGCGAGAGCCGCGACCTGCTGCACAACGAGGTCTTCCTGGTCGAGGGCGACTCGGCCGGCGGCAGCGCCAAGATGGGCCGCGACAAGGAGACCCAGGCCATCCTGCCGCTGCGCGGCAAGGTGCTGAATGCCTGGGAGGTCGAGCGCGACCTGCTGTTCAAGAACAACGAGATCCACGACATCTCGGTGGCGCTGGGCGTGGACCCGCACGGCCCCAACGACAGCCCGGACTTGTCGGGCCTGCGCTACGGCAAGGTCTGCATCCTGTCGGACGCGGACGTGGACGGTTCGCACATCCAGGTGCTGCTGCTGACGCTTTTCTTCCGCCACTTCCCCAAGCTGGTCGAGACCGGCCATGTGTTCGTCGCCCGCCCGCCGCTGTACCGCGTCGACGCGCCGGCGCGCGGCAAGAAGCCGGCCGCCAAGCTCTATGCGCTGGACGACGGCGAGCTGACCGCGACGCTGGACAAGCTGCGCAAGGAGGGCGCACGCGAAGGGTCATGGAGCATCAGCCGCTTCAAGGGCCTGGGCGAGATGAGCGCCGAGCAGCTGTGGGACACCACGCTGAACCCCGAGACGCGCCGGCTGTCGCGCGTGGCCTATGGCCAGCTGGACTTCGCCGCCACGGTGGACGCCTTCAACAAGCTGATGGGCAAGGGCGAGGCGGCCTCGCGCCGCGAGCTGATGGAGCTGCACGGCGACAGCGTCGAGATCGACGTCTGAGGCGGCTCCGGCCTGCCGACCACCCCCGGGTCTAGGGGGCGGGCCAGCCCTCTGTTGCACGCGCCGGGCAGGGCGAAGAATCGTTCGCACCCCCATTCCAAGGAGTCGCCATGCGACCACATGCCTTCGCCCTGCGCGCCGTCGTCCTGTGCCTCGGTGCCACCGTGCTGTCCCCGGCCTCCGCGGCCGGCAAGGATGAAGTCGAGCTCATCGTCGGCCACAAGGCCCGCGGCGGCGGCGCCGTGCGGGCCGAGCTGGCCCGCCAGGGTGGCCGTGTCGTCACCGACCTGTCCGAGATCGACGCGCTGGTCGTCGCCATGCCGCGCGGCGCGGCCAGGGCGCTGGCCGCCCACAAGCAGGTGGACTTCGTCGACCCGCCCGTGCAGCGCCGCGTGATGGGCGGCCGCGGCGTGCGCGTCGCCGGCTCCCAGGCCCAGGCCGCGCCCTACGGCATCGCGATGGTGCAGGCCGACCAGCTCTCCGACGCCCAGGCCGGCAACCGGCGCCTGTGCATCGTCGACTCCGGCATCGACGGCAGCCACGAGGACCTGGCCGGCGTGCCGATGACGGGCGAGAACTTCACCCGCTCCGGCAGCTGGAACACCGACGAGAACTCGCACGGCACCCATGTGGCCGGCACCATCGCGGCGCTGAACAACGCGGTCGGCGTCGTCGGCGTGGCGCCCTCGGGCCGGCTGAACCTGCACATCGCCAAGGTGTTCGACGCCAGCGGCAGCGCCAGCGACGCGGTGATCTCGCGCGCGATGCTGAACTGCGGCCGCGCCGGGGCCCACGTGATCAGCATGTCGCTGGGCGGCGACAGCGGCAGCCGGGCAGAGGCCCGCGCCGTCGCCAAGCTGGCCAGCCAGGGCATCCTGCTGATCGCCGCGGCCGGCAACGGCGGCAACAATGCGCTGTCCTACCCGGCCGCCTTCCCCGAGGTGGTGTCGGTCGCTGCGGTGGATGCAAACAAGGCCGTCGCCGGCTTCTCGCAGTTCAATGCCGATGTGGAGCTGGCCGCGCCCGGCGTGGGCGTGCTGTCCACGGTGCCGGCCTTCAGCCAGACCGGCGCTTCGCTGACCGTCGGCGGCACCGCCTACCCGGTGCAGTCCATGGACGGCTCGCCGCGCAGCAGCGCCAGCGGCGCGCTGGCCGACTTCGGCCTCGGCACGGCCGCCGCCGCCGGCAGCATGGCCGGCAAGGTCTGCCTGATCCAGCGCGGCAGCGTCTCGTTCGCCGACAAGGTCAGCAATTGCCAGGCCAGCGGCGGCCTGGGTGCCGTCATCTACAACAACACCGCCGGCGAGCTGTTCGGCACGCTGGGTGACGTGGCCACGAGCATCCCGTCCGTTGGCGCCACCCAGGCCGACGGCGCGACGCTGCTGGGCCAGGTCGGCCAGGCGGCCAGCGTGGCGGTGATGGGCCTGCCCGACCTCTATGCCGCGTACAACGGCACCTCGATGGCGACGCCGCATGTGTCGGCCGTGGCGGCGCTGGTCTGGAGCCTGAACCCGGGCTGCACGGCCGCGCAGCTGCGCGCCTCGCTGGGCAAGAGTGCGCAGGACCTCGGTGCGGCCGGGCGCGACGACTACTACGGCCAGGGCCTGGTGCAGGCGAAGGCCGCGCACGACCGCATCGCCGGCCTGGGCTGCGGCAACTGAGGACCGCGGCGCCCGGTCGGGGCGCTCATCCAAAGCGTTGCACAATGCCGCGCCTGATGAACGCCCCCGACCTGCGCCGCCGACCGACGACGCGCCTGCGCCCCCAAGGGCAGGCTGGCCGCGCCCCACGCCGGGCGGGCTTGTCGGCGCGCGCGCTCCACGCCGCCCGGTCTGCCCACGGGGAGGTCGCATGAGCCTGCGGCTGCGCCCCACCATGCTGTCGGACCTCGACTGGGTCGTCTCGCTGGAGCGTGACGGCGCCAACCTGCCGTTCATCACGCCGTGGGAGCGGCCTCAGCACGAGGGAGCGATCCGCTTCCCGGACTCGCGGCATTTCGTGATCGAGGAGGGCGACGCGCTGGAGCGCATCGGCTTCGTCATCCTGCAGGGCTGCCGCAACCCGAACGGCTCGGTGGAGCTCAAGCGCCTGGTGCTGCAGCCCAAGGGCCGCGGCCTGGGCCGCGTCGCGGTGCGCCAGCTCAAGGCGATGGCCTTCACGCAGCTGAAGGCCCACCGCTTCTGGCTGGACGTGAAGGCGTTGAACACGCGCGCGCTCAAGCTCTACCAGGGCGAGGGTTTCGTCGAGGAGGGCCGGCTGCGCGAGAGCGTGCGCGTCACCATCGACGGCGCCGACGGCTATGACTCCCTGATCGTCATGTCGCTGCTGGACCGCGAGTACCAGGCGCGCGTGGCGCTGGGCCTGGAGGCGGCATGAGGCGCTGGCCGGCATGGCTGCTGCTGGCGCTGGCGCTGCCCGCGCGGGCGGAGCTGTGGGGCTTCGTCGATGCCGGCGGCGTGGCCCATTTCGCGCCCCGCCAGTTGGACGCGCGCTACGCCCCGGTGCTGGGCGGCAGCGGCTTGCTGCGCGTGCCCGGCAAGACCGATGCCGGTGCCAGCCTGCTGACCTGGCTGGACATCGCGCCGGAGGTGAAGGCCGTCCAGCCCTGGTTGCGCGAGGCCGCGGCCGCCTACGGGGTGGATGCCGAGCTGCTGAAGGCCATCATCGCCGTCGAATCCGGCTACCAGCCGGCGGCGGTGTCGCCGCGCGGCGCGCTGGGGCTGATGCAGATCACGCCCCAGACCGCCACGCGCTATGCGACCGCGGCCGAGGCCGCGCGCCTCATCGAGCCGCGCATCAACATCCACACCGGCGCGCGCATGCTGGCCGACCTGATCCGGCGCTTCCGCTCCATCGACGTCGCGCTGGCCGCCTGGAATGCCGGCGAGGGTGCCGTGCGCCGCGCCGGCAACCGCGTGCCCGACATCGACGAAACCCGCGCCCATGTGCATCTCGTGCTCGAGCTGTACTGGGCCTTGCTGCAGCAGGGCCAGCCCGCCCGCGCGCAGCGCCTGACCCTGCATCCATGACCTCCCAGACCACCATCGATTTCAGCGGCCCCCAGGACGGCGGCCCCACCGGCGACGACGCCGACGCGCTGACGCTGGGCGCCTACGCCCAGCAGGCCTATCTCGAATACGCGCTCAGCGTCGTCAAGGGGCGCGCGCTGCCGAGCTATGCCGACGGGCAGAAGCCGGTGCAGCGCCGCATCCTGTACTCCATGCAGCGCCTGGGCCTGGGCTGGAGCGGCAACACCGGCGCCAAGCCGGTCAAGGGCGCGAAGGTGGTGGGCGACGTGCTCGGCAACTTCCACCCCCATGGCGACCAGTCGGTCTACGACGCGCTGGTGCGCATGGCGCAGGACTTCTCGCTGCGCTACCCGCTGATCGACGGCCATGGCAACTTCGGCAGCCGCGACGGCGACGGGGCCGCGGCCATGCGCTACACGGAAGCCCGCCTCGCTCCGATCGCCCGGCTGCTGCTGGACGAGCTGGACGAAGGCACGGTGGACTTCCGCCTCAACTACGACGGCACCCAGCAGGAGCCCGTCGAGCTGCCGGCCCGCCTGCCCATGGTGCTGCTCAACGGCGCCAGCGGCATCGCGGTGGGCCTGGCCACCGAGATCCCCAGCCACAACCTGCGCGAGGTCGCCGCGGCGGCGGTGGCGCTGCTGAAGGACGACAAGCTGTCCGACGACGCGCTGTTCGAGCTGGTGCCCGGGCCGGACTTCCCCGGCGGCGGCCAGCTCATCAGCGCGCCGGAGGACATCCGCGCGGCCTACCTGTCCGGCCGCGGCAGCCTGAAGCTGCGCGCGCGCTGGAAGATCGAGGACCTGGCGCGCGGCCAGTGGCAGCTGGTGGTCACCGAGCTGCCGCACGGCACCAGCGCGCAGAAGGTGCTGGAAGAGATCGAAGAGCTGTCCAACCCCAAGGTCAAGGCCGGCAATAAGAC
>CAXDTK010000018.1:0-34558 GCA_963992225.1 uncultured Comamonadaceae bacterium
GTTGGAGGGGTAATCCTCCAGCTCGCCCAGGTCCAGCCAGACTTCCAGGACCGGGCGGTAGGTCCACATATTGGGCCCGCGCAGGTAGTTGATGCGCAGCAGGCGGATGTCGTTCTTCTTGCTCATGGAGCTGGTGGAGTGAGGGGGTTGTGCAGGGCCGAAGCTCATGGAATTGTGCGCTGAACTCATGGCGGAGAATTGCGGCCGCCCGTCAGCGCGAACAACAAGATGCAAGACCTTCCTCCCGACACAGCGCCCCATCCTCTTCTGGCCGCCCTGCAGGGGCGGCTCCTGGCTGGCGAGAACGTCGTGGCCACGCTGGAGGTTGACCTGGACGCCCAGGGGCGTTTTGCCTCTGGTTTGATCGCGTTGACGAATTCACGCTTGCTGGCCTTCGAACCCGCCGGTGCCACCTGGCGGGAGTTCCCCCTGGCCGTGGGGCAGCACCTGGAGCTCAGCGACCACGGCGGCCTGGCTTTCCTGGAACTTCTGGACACGACTCAGCGGCTGGCCCGCTGGCGCTTCACGCTGGCCTGCAACCCGGCCGCGGTGCGCTTCGTCGACACCTTCGAGCGCGAGCAGCAGCTCCGGGCTGGCGAGCCGGTGCGGGTGGACGAGGAGGAGGGCGAGGATTTCGACTTCGGCGAGTCCAGCAAGCCGCCCAGCACCTGGGTGCTGCTGCGGCTGTGGCGCTTCGCGCGGCCCTACCGCGGCCAGCTGCTGCTGGGCTTTGCGCTGATGCTGGGCTCCATCGGCGCCACGCTGGTGTCGCCCTACCTGACCATGCCGCTGATGGACCGGGTGCTGATCCCGTTCCAGAACGGCCAGGCCATCGACACCTCGCTGGTGGCGCTGCTGCTGGGCGGGCTGCTGGGCGCGGCGCTGTTCTCGTGGCTGCTGGGCTGGGCCAAGACCTACCTGCTGGCGCTGGTGTCCGAGCGCATCGCGGCGGACCTGCGCACCGCCACCTTCGACCACCTGCTGGGGCTGTCGCTGGAGTACTTCGGCAACAAGCGCACCGGCGACCTGATGGCCCGCATCGGCTCGGAGACCGACCGCATCAGCGTGTTCCTCAGCCTGCATGCGCTGGACTTCATCACCGACGTGCTGATGCTGTTGATGATCTCCACCATCCTGTTCAACATCCATCCCGGCCTGGCGCTGGCCACGCTGGTGCCGCTGCCCTTCATCGCCTGGATGATCCACCTCGTGCGCGACCGGCTGCGCACCGGCTTCGAGAAGATCGACCGCGTGTGGGGCGAGGTCACCAACATCCTGGCCGACACCATCCCCGGCATCCGCGTGGTCAAGGCCTTTGCGCAGGAGAAGCGCGAGGCGCAGCGCTTCCGCGAGGCCAACGCGAAGAACCTGGAGGTCAACGACCGGCTCAACAAGACCTGGAGCCTGTTCACGCCCACGGTGGCGCTGCTGACCGAGATGGGGCTGCTGGTGGTGTGGGGCGTGGGCATCTGGCTGATCTCGCACCAGAGCATCACGGTGGGCACGCTCACGGCCTTCCTGGCCTACATCGGCCGCTTCTACGGCCGGCTGGACTCGATGAGCCGCATCGTCTCCGTCACGCAGAAGGCCGCGGCCGGCGCCAAGCGCATCTTCGACATCCTGGACCATGTCTCCAACGTGCCCGACCCGGTGCAGCCGCTGCCCTTCCACGACGTGACGGGCGCCATCTCGATGCAGGGCCTGAACTTCCGCTACGGCTCGCGCTCGGTGATCCGCAACCTCAACCTGGACATCCGCCCGGGCGAGATGGTGGGCCTGGTGGGCCACAGCGGCTCGGGCAAGAGCACGCTGGTGAACCTGATCTGCCGCTTCTACGACGTGACCGAGGGCAGCATCAAGGTGGACGGCGTGGACCTGCGTCGCATCCGCGTGGCCGACTACCGCCGCCACATCGGCCTGGTGCTGCAGGAGCCCTTCCTGTTCTTCGGCACCATCGCCGAGAACATCGCCTACGGCAAGCCCGACGCCACGCGGGCCGAGATCGTCGCCGCCGCCCGCGCCGCGCATGCGCACGAATTCATCCTGCGCCTGCCGCATGGCTACGACAGCTTGGTGGGCGAGCGCGGCCAGGGCCTGTCGGGTGGCGAGCGCCAGCGCATCAGCATCGCCCGCGCGCTGCTGATCGACCCGGCCATCCTCATCCTCGACGAGGCCACCTCGGCGGTGGACACCGAGACCGAGAAGGAGATCCAGCGCGCGCTGGACAACCTGGTGAAGGGCCGCACCACCATCGCCATCGCCCACCGCCTGTCCACGCTGCGCAAGGCCGACCGGCTGGTGGTCATGGACCGCGGCGAGATCGTCGAGCTGGGGCCGCATGACGAGCTGATCGCCCGCCAGGGCCATTACTGGCGCCTGTGGGAAGCCCAGGCCCGCCGCGTCGATGCCGAGGCCGGCGACGATGGCGGCCTGATGGTGGTCGCACCCAACCCCAATGCCCACACGGTGAACGCATGAGCAACCTGCCGTTTCGAGACCTGCAGCTGGACCCCCAGGGCCGGCTGGTGCTGACCGACCTGAACGGCGTCGCCCATGTCGGCGTGACGCCGGTGCGGGCGTATCCCATCTCGGCACCGGACGAGGGCTTGTCGCTGGTGGGCGCCCACGGCCATGAGCTGGCCTGGGTGGAGCGGCTGTCGGGCCTGCCCGAGGCGCTGCGCGAGCTGCTGGCGGCCGAACTGGCGGCGCGCGAGTTCCACCCGGTGCTCAAGCGGCTGATTTCGGTGAACACCTTCGCCACGCCCAGCACCTGGCGCGTCGACACCGACCGCGGCGAGGTGGATTTCGTGCTGAAGAGCGAGGAGGACATCCGCCGGCTGGGCGAGGGCCGGCTGCTGATCACCTCCAGCCATGGCGTGCAGCTGCAGGTGCCCGACCGCTGGGCGCTGGACAAGCCCTCCAAGAAGCTGCTGGAGCGGTTTCTCTAAGCCGGGCCTTTCGGGCCGAGCACTGGGCGGCCAAGGGCCAGCGGCCCCTGGCCTGTCGTAGGCACAAGCAGTTCGCAGGGGCTGCCTGGGTCCGACTCCAGTTCACCGAGCCGGCCCATGTGGCGATGTGCTGCGGCTCAATGCCGCGAGCATCGCCGCCCCCTCGGGGGACCGACCAGGCCTGCCGGCGTTCAGCCGAAGCAGGACTGGGCGAGGGGCTTCACTCCCCCATCTGCGACTGCAGGTAGTTTTGCTCGCCCACCGTGTTGACCAGCTCCAGCTGCGTCTCCAGGTGGTCGATGTGCTCCTCGGTGTCTTCCAGGATCTGCACGAACAGCTCGCGCGAGACGTAGTCGCGCACGCTTTCGCAGTAGGCGACGGCCTCCTTCAGGTGCATGTGCGAGGCCTTCTCGATGACCAGGTCGCAACGCATGGTCTCGACGGCGTTCTCGCCGATCAGCAGCTTGCCGAGGTCCTGCAGGTTGGGCAGGCCGTCCAGCGTCAGCACGCGCTCGATCAGCTTGTCGGCGTGCTTCATCTCCTCGATGGACTCCTCGTACTCGTGCTTGGCCATCTTCATCAGGCCCCAGTTCTTCAGCATGCGGGCATGCAGGAAGTACTGGTTGATGGCGGTCAGCTCCAGCTTGAGCTGGGTGTTGAGGTGGACGAGGACTTGGGCATCGCCTTGCATGGGGCTCTCCGGAAAACGTGAAATCGGGCCGCAGTATCGGCAGCGAAAGCCCCTGCGCAAAGCCGCTCTTTTTGCAAATGAGATCGATTCGCATTAGACTTCGTTCCCATGATTGTCTGTGTCTGCCACCGCGTCTCCGACCGCGACATCGCGATTGCCGCTGCCAGCGGCTGCCCCAGCTTCGACGCCCTGCAGGACGACCTGCGGGTGGGCACCGCCTGCGGCGCCTGCCGCGACTGCGCCTGTGCCGTGTTCGAGGAAAGCCGCGTGGAAGGCGGCGCGCCGCGCGCCCGCGGCATGGCGGTGGCCGCCCAGGGCCTGCTGGCCGCCTGAACTAGAATCCGCGTCGGCGCCGGGTTCCCGGCGCTTTTTTGTTGGCCCTTGTCCGGTGGTTGTGGTGTTTCCCGCAGCGGCTCGAGCGGGGCCACGCAGCACGACTACAGCAAGGAAATTCCATGAGCACCCTCCAGACCGGCACCGTCAAATGGTTTGACGACGGCAAGGGCTTCGGCTTCATCACGCCCGCCGACGGCAGCAAGGATCTGTTCGCCCACCACAGCGAGATCAAGAACAACGGCGGCTTCCGCACCCTGGCCGAAGGCGCCCAGGTCGAATTCGAAGTGAAGCAGGGCCCCAAGGGCCTGCAGGCCTCGAACATCCGCGCGCTGTAATTCACGCCGGTCCCGTACGCAAAGCCCGCGCCCGGCGCGGGCTTTGTGCTTTTCGAGGCCGTCCCGCGACAATCAGAGGCTATGTCCGCACTTCCCACCGCGCCCAAGGCGCTGACCGCCTACCGCCCGTTCTGGGCGAAGCGCTTCGGCCCCGCGCCCTTCCTGCCCATGAGCCGGCCGGAGATGGAGCAGCTCGGCTGGGATTCCTGCGACATCATCATCGTCACGGGCGACGCCTACGTCGACCATCCCAGCTTCGGCATGGCCGTCATCGGCCGCACGCTGGAGGCGCAGGGCTTTCGCGTCGGCATCATCGCCCAGCCCGACTGGAACAGCGCCGACGCGTTCAAGGCGCTGGGCCGGCCCAACCTGTTCTTCGGTGTGGCCGCGGGGAACATGGACTCGATGATCAACCGCTACACCGCGGACCGGAAGATCCGCAGTGACGATGCCTACACGCCGGGCGGCGAGGGCGGCAAGCGGCCGGACCGCGCCACGCTGGTCTACACGCAGCGCTGCCAGGAGGCGTTCAAGGACGTGCCGGTGGTCATCGGCGGCATTGAGGCCTCGCTGCGCCGCATCGCGCATTACGACTACTGGCAGGACAAGGTGCGCCGCTCCATCCTGGTGGACAGCAAGGCCGACCTGCTGGTCTACGGCAACGCCGAGCGCGCCATCGTCGAGATCGCCCACCGCCTGGCGCGCCGCGAGCCTGTTCAAAGCCTGACCGACATCCGCGGCACGGCCTTCATGCGCCGCACCGACGACACCTCGGCCGAGGGCTGGTTCGAGCTGGACTCCACCGAGGTGGACCGCCCGGGGCGCATCGACGAGCTGATCAGCCCCTACCAGGTCATCGACGACAAGGCCTGCGCGACGGACGGCGCGGCGGACGCCGACGGCGCCAAGCCCATCACGATCCACAAGACCGGCCGCATCGCGATGCCCCCACGCGAGCGCACCGTGGTGCGGCTGCCGGCCTACGAGCAGGTCAGGAGCGACCCGGTGCTCTACGCCCACGCCAACCGCGTGCTGCACCTGGAGACCAACCCGGGCAATGCCCGCGCGCTGGTGCAGCGCTACGACTTCAGCGGCACGGCGCGCGACCTCTGGATCAACCCGCCGCCGCTGCCGCTGTCGACGCCGGAGATGGACCACGTCTTCGACCTGCCCTATGCGCGCAGCCCGCACCCCCGCTACGCGGACGAGCAGGGCAGCCACGACGGTGCGACCAAGATCCCTGCGTGGGAAATGATCCGCTTCAGCGTGAACATCATGCGTGGCTGCTTCGGCGGCTGCACCTTCTGCTCCATCACCGAGCACGAGGGCCGCATCATCCAGAGCCGCTCGGAAGACTCCGTGATCCGCGAGATCGAGGAGATGCGCGACAAGGTCAAGGGCTTCACCGGCATCGTGTCCGACCTGGGCGGCCCCACGGCCAACATGTACCGCATCGGCTGCAAGAGCCCCGAGATCGAGGCCGCCTGCCGCAAGCCCAGCTGCGTCTACCCGGGCATCTGCCCGAACCTGAACACCAGCCACGATCCGCTCATCAAGATGTACCGCCGCGCGCGTGCGCTGCCTGGCGTCAAGAAGATCCTGATCGGTTCCGGCCTGCGCTACGACCTGGCCGTGCAGTCGCCCGAGTACGTGAAGGAGCTGGTGACCCACCATGTGGGCGGCTACCTGAAGATCGCGCCCGAGCACACCGAGAGCGGCCCGCTGTCCAAGATGATGAAGCCGGGCATCGGCACCTACGACCGCTTCAAGCAGATGTTCGAGGCCGCCAGCGAGGCCGCCGGCAAGAAGCAGTTCCTGATCCCCTACTTCATCGCCGCCCACCCCGGCACCAGCGACGAGGACATGATGAACCTCGCCGTCTGGCTGAAGAAGAACGGCTTCCGTGCCGACCAGGTGCAGACCTTCTACCCCAGCCCGATGGCAACGGCCACGGCGATGTACCACTCCGGGCGCAACCCGCTGAAGGGCATCAGCCGCGACGAGACCCGCGGCGAGAAGGTGGACATCGTGCGCGGCGAGCGCCGCCGCCGGCTGCACAAGGCCTTCCTGCGCTACCACGACGCCAACAACTGGCCGCTGCTGCGCGAGGCGCTCAAGGCGATGGGCCGGGCCGACCTGATCGGCAACGGCAAGCACCACCTGATCCCCACCTACCAGCCGCTCACCGATGGCGGCTACGAGTGCGCGCGCCGCAAGAACGCCACCGCGCCCAAGCCCGCCGCCAAGGCGGCCGCGCCGCGCCGCGGCCAGGTGCTGACCCAGCACACCGGCCTGCCGCCGCGCGTCACCGGCGGCGCGCGGCCGCCGGTTGCGCGCCCGGGCAAACCCGGTAAGCGTTGACCGCCACAACGGGACATATGCCCGGGGTTTTGATGCCGGGCCGGTCGCGGATGCACTACGCTTGCGGCTCTTGATCGACGAGGCTGCGCCTGCCCGGGCTGCCGCCCGCGCCCGGAGCCCTCGCCCCCATGCAAGACACGCCCGCCGTTGACGATGATCTGCTCGAACTGATCGACGAGCCCGAGCACGCCGAGCTGGAGCACCGCCCGCAAAACCGGCCCTGGCGCATCCTCATCGTTGACGACGATGGCGACGTCCACAAGGCCACCGAGCTGGCGATGCAGGGCCTGACCGTCGAAGGCCAGCCCCTGGTCTTCCTGCACGCCTCCTCCGCCGCCCAGGCTCGCCAGCTGCTGGCCAGCGAGGACGATCTGGCCGTGGTGCTGCTGGACGTCGTCATGGAGAGCGAGGATGCCGGCCTGCAGCTGGTGCGCCACATCCGCGACGAGCTGCGCCTGAACGCCGTGCGCATCGTGCTGCGCACCGGCCAGCCCGGCTATGCGCCCGAGATCGAGACGGTGCAGGCCTATGACATCAACGACTACAAGACCAAGTCGGAGCTGACCCGCACGCGGCTCTACACCGTGCTGACCGCGGCCGTGCGCTCCTACCGCCAGATCTGCGCGCTGGAAGCCAACCGGCGCGGGCTGGAGATGATCGTCGACAGCAGCACCTCGCTGTCGCGCATGCGCGGGCTGTCGCGCTTTGCCGAGGGCGTCGTCACCCAGCTGTGCGCGCTGCTGGGCATCCTGCCCGAGGGCCTGGTCTGTGCGCAGACGCACGGCGAGGCGGCCGACGAGGTGCGCATCGTGGCCGCTGCCGGGCAGTACAGCGGCCTCATCGACCGGCCGCTGGCGCAGGTCAAGATCGCACCGGTGCGCGAACGCCTGGAGCGCTGCCTGCGCGAGCAGCAGAACCTCTACGACGACGGCACGGTGCTCTATTTCGGCATGGGCCAGGGCCGCGCGATGGCCGCGCTGGTGGACGTGGGCCGCGAGCTCGACGAGCTGGACCAGCAGCTGCTGCGTGCCTTCTGCTCCAACATCGCGGTGGGCTTCGAGAACGTCGTGCTGTACAGCCAGCTGCTGGACCAGGCCTACAACGACCCGCTGCTGCGCCTGCCCAACCGCAACCGCTTCGTCGAGCTGCTGGACAAGAACCTCAAGGATCCCGCCGGCGTGACGCTGGCGCTGATCGACATCGACGACTTCTCCGACATCAACGACGCCTTCGGCCACCACTTCGGCGACCAGGTGCTGCAGGCCGTGACCCACCGCCTCAGCGAGATGCTGGGCCTGAACACCGCGATGGCGCGGGTCGGTGCCGACACCTTCGGCGTGCTGGGCGAGCATGCCAAGGTCTGCCCGGACACCGTGCAGGCGGTGTTTGCCGAGCCCTTCATAGTGGCCGGCGAGCGGCTGCAGCTGTCGGCCACCACCGGGCTGGTGCGGCTGGGCGAGTCCCAGGCCGTCGGGTCGGAGCTGCTGCTGGATGCGCAGATCGCGCTCAAGCGTGCCAAGCAGCAGCAGCGCGGCTCATCCCAATATTTCTCGGCCGCGATGGGCAGCGATGCCCGCGAGCGCTTCAAGCTGCTCAAGGGCCTGCGCACCGGCTTCGAGGAAAGCCATCTGTTCGTGGTCTATCAGCCGCAGGTCAACCTCGACACCCGCCGCATCATCGGCGCGGAAGCGCTGCTGCGCTGGCGCACGCTGGACGGCCGCTTCGTGCCGCCCGACCAGTTCATCCCGCTGGCCGAGCAGAGCGGCCTCATCATCCCCATCGGCGAGTTCGTCATGCGGACCGCCTGCGTGCAGCTCAAGCGCATGCATGCGCTGGGCCACACCGACTTCCGCATGGCGGTCAACGTGTCGATGGCGCAGTTCCGCCATCCCGGCTTCATCGACATGCTGGGCCGGGCGCTGCAGGACAGCGGCGCCGAGGGGCAGCATGTGGAGCTGGAGATCACCGAGTCCATGGCCATGGAGGACGCGGAGCTGGTGCTGCGCGTGCTGGCCGGCATCAAGCGCCTGGGCTTCTCGGTCGCCATCGACGACTTCGGCACCGGCTTCTCGTCGTTGAGCCAGCTGCGCCAGCTGCAGGTGGACCGGCTGAAGATCGACCGCGCCTTCGTGCAGGAGGCCCAGTCCTCCACCGCCGGCTCCACCATCGCGCAGATGGTCATCAACCTGGGCCACGGCCTGGGCCTGACGGTGATCGCCGAAGGCATCGAGACCGAGGAGCAGCGCCAGTACCTGATCGGCCTGGGTTGCCACGAAGGCCAGGGCTGGCTGTTCGCCCGGCCCATGCCGGCGGATGACCTGGAGACCTGGATGACGCGCTGAGCGCCGGGTTGCATCGCGAAGGCGGCGCCCTAAACTGCGCCGTCGTCACAGGCAGCCGGGAACGTCCATGAGCCTCGCCAAGATCCTCGTCGCCCAGGGCGGCGGGCCCACCGCGGTCATCAACCAGAGCCTGGTGGGCGTCGTGCTCGAAGCGCGGCGCCAGCCCGGCGTGGGCCTGGTGTACGGCGCGCGCCACGGCGTGCGCGGCATCGTCAACGAGGACTTCGTCGACCTGACGCAGGAGACCAGCCACAACCTGGAGCTGGTGGCCAACACGCCGTCCTCCGCGCTGGGCTCCACCCGCGACAAGCCCGATGCCGCCTACTGCCACGAGATCTTCACCGTGCTGCAGGCCCATGGCATCACGCATTTCTTCTACATCGGCGGCAACGACTCGTCCGACACCGTGCGCATCGTGTCGGAGGAGGCCGCGGCGGCGAACTACCCGCTGCGCTGCATCCACATCCCCAAGACCATCGACAACGACCTGGTCGGCAACGACCACACGCCCGGCTACGCGTCGGCCGCGCGCTTCGTGGCCCAGGCCTTCGCCGGTGCCAACCTCGACAACGCGGCGCTGCCGGGCGTCTACGTCGGCGTGGTGATGGGCCGGCACGCCGGCTTCCTGACCGCTGCGGCGGCGTTGGGCAAGAAGTTCGACGACGACGGCCCGCACCTGATCTACCTGCCCGAGCGCGCCTTCGACAACGAGCAGTTCCTGCGCGACGTGAAGGCCACGCACGAGCGCTACGGCCGCTGCGTGGTGGCCGTCAGCGAGGGCATCCACGATGCGGCGGGCACGCCCATGCTGTCGCGCCTGGCCGGCGAGTTGGAGCGTGACGCCCATGGCAACGTGCAGCTCAGCGGCACCGGCGCGCTGGCCGACCTGCTGTGCGAGGAAATCAAGGCCAAGCTAGGCATCAAGCGGGTGCGCGGCGACACCTTCGGCTACCTGCAGCGCAGCTTCCTGGGCTGCGTGTCCGACGTGGACCAGCGCGAGGCCCGCGAGGTCGGCGAGAAGGCCGTGCAGTACGCCTTCCATGGCCAGCGCGACGGCTCGGTCGCGATCAAACGCGTGGGCTACTACTCGGTCGACTACGAGCTGCTGCCGCTGGCTGCCGTGGCCGGCAAGACCCGCACGATGGAGGATCACTTCATCAACGCCGCCGGCACCGACGTGACCGATGCCTTCCGCCTGTACCTGCGGCCGCTGCTGGGCTCCCGGCTGCCGGACGCCTTCCGGCTGCGGCCCAACCCGGTGCCCAAGGTGCTCAACAGGGGCTGATCAGGGCTGCTTCGGCTTGATCAGCCGGGGATGCCATTCGTTGACCGCCAGCAGCGCCGCGGAGCCGAAGTGGCGGTGCAGGTCGGCCACCATCTCGCCGTTGACGATGACGGGGTCGGTGTCGACGGCCTTGCGCGCGGCCTCCAGGTCGCGGGTCGCGAAGATGAACAGGCCGCGCAGCCCGTTCTGGCCGTCCAGCGGGCCGGCGTAGACCAGCAGGCCCTCCTTGGCCAGCCGCTCCATGTTGGCGAAATGCCCCTTGAACATCGCGTCGCGCTCGGGGCCGTCGGGCATGCGCTTCGGACCGGTCTTCAGCAGTACGAACACATAGGGCCGCAGGCCGTTGTCGTTGGCGCCCCAGGCCTGCGCCCGAGTGGCGTCGTAGGCGGGCGCGGCGTCCTGCGCAAGGACGGGCAGCGTGGCGAGCAGCGCGAAGGCGGCTGTGGCGATGGCTTTCATGGCGAGGGCGGGCAGCGGCGACGCAGCGATTGAACCCCAGCCGGCCCGCCGGCGGACCGCGATGAAACCCGCGTCGCGCGGCCTCAGCCGGCCCGCCTGGCCAGCATCGCCCGCGCCACGCGCGACACCGGCTCGCGGCCCAGCACGCCGGAGATGAAGGCGCCGGCGTCGACGAGCCTGTCGAGGTCCACGCCGGTGGGGATGCCCAGGCCGTCGAGCATGAAGACGACGTCCTCGGTCGCGACATTGCCCGTCGCGCCCTTGGCATAGGGGCAGCCGCCCAGCCCGGCCACGCTGGCGTGGAAGCTGTGCAGGCCCAGCTCCAGGCTGGCGTAGATGTTGGTCAGCGCCTGGCCATAGGTGTCGTGGAAATGCCCCGACACCTCCGCCAGCGGAAAGTGCTTCAGCGCCCGTTCCATCGCCGCCTGCACCTTGCGCGGCGTGCCCACGCCGATGGTGTCGGCGATGTCGATCGCGTCCACGCCCAGCGCGCGCAGCGGCTTCACGACCGCCTCGACCTGGTCGGCGGTGATCTCGCCTTCGTACGGGCAGCCCAAGGCGCAGGACAGCGCCGCGCGCACCTTCACGCCGGCCGCATGGGCGCCTGCGATGACCGGCGCGAAGCGCTCCAGGCTCTCGCCGATGGAGCAGTTGATGTTCTTCTGCGTGAAGGCCTCGCTGGCCGCCGTGAAGACGAGGATCTCGTCCGGCCGTGACGCCAGCGCGGGCTCCAGCCCCTTCAGGTTGGGCACCAGCACCGAGTAGCGCACGCCCGGCTTGCGGGCGATGGCCGCCATCAAGGCCGTGTTATCGCCCATCTGCGGCACCCACTTGGGTGACACGAAGCTGGTGACCTCGATCTCGTTCAGGCCGGCGTCCTGAAGCATCGCGACGAGCCGGGCCTTGTCTGCGGTCGAGACATTGGCCTTCTCGTTCTGCAGCCCGTCGCGCGGGCCGACATCCAGCAGCTTGACCTGCGAAGGCAGCGTGGGCATGTCAGACCTCCAGTCGCAGCAGCTCGGCGCCGTCGCCCACCTGGTCGCCCACCGCGAACAGCAGTTCCGCAACCTTGCCGTCGCGCGGCGACGAGATGGTGTGCTCCATCTTCATGGCCTCCATGACCGCCAGCGGTTGGCCCTGGGTGACGGTGTCGCCGGCCTGGGCCAGGAAGGCCACCAGCTTGCCCGGCATGGGCGCGGTGAGGCGACCGCCCTCGGCAGCGCCGTCGCCGGCATGGGCGATCAGGTCCACCTCGGTCAGCAGGGCCGAGCCGTTGGCGGCGAACACGGCGACGCGCTCGCCCTGGGCGTGCGTCTTCACGCCGAGGCGGTCGGTTCCCAGGAACAGCTCGTGCGTCTCGGCGTCCTGCGAGTGCACGGCGAACTCGATGGCCTCGCCGGCCACGGTCAGCGTCATGCCGCCGCGGTGGTGGCGGGACAGCAGCACCTCGTGGTGCGTGCCGCCGGCCTCCAGGTCGAAGCGGCGCGTGGCCGAGCCGAACATCCGCCAGCCGTCGCGGGCGCTCCAGGGGTCGGCGGTTTCGCGCGTGGCCTCGGCGGCCAGCGTGTGCGCGACGACGGCGGCCGCACTCACCCGCAGCGGCAGCCCCGGCTGGTCGAACAGCACCGCGCGCTCGCGCTCGATGAGGCCGGTGTCCAGGTCGGCGCCCGCGAACGAGGCCGTGGCCGCGCAGCGGCGCAGGAAGGCCACGTTGGTGTGCAGGCCCACGATGTGGGTGTCGCGCAGCGCGGCGTCCAGCCGGGCCAGCGCCTGGGCGCGGTCCTCGCCCCAGACGATGAGCTTGGCGACCATGGAGTCGTAGTAAGGCGAGATTGCATCGCCCTCGCGCACGCCGGCGTCGATGCGCACGTCGCCGCGTTGGAACGCAACATGCGCCGGCCAGCGGGCGACGTCCAGCCGGCCGGTGGCGGGCAGGAAGCCGCCGTCCGGGTTCTCGGCACAGATGCGGGCCTCGATGGCGTGGCCGTGCATCGTCAGCTCATGTTGCTTCAGCGGCAGCGGCTGGCCGGCGGCCACGCGCAGCTGCCACTCCACCAGGTCCTGGCCGGTGATGGCCTCCGTCACCGGGTGCTCCACCTGCAGCCGGGTGTTCATCTCCATGAAATAGAAGCGGCCATCCTGCTCGGCAATGAACTCCACCGTGCCGGCGCCGACGTAGCCCACGGCCTTGGCAGCCGCCACAGCGGCCTCGCCCATCTGCGCGCGGCGCTCGGGCGTCATGCCGGGGGCGGGTGCTTCTTCCAGCACCTTCTGGTGGCGGCGCTGCACGGAGCAGTCGCGCTCGAACAGGTAGACGCAGTCGCCGTGCGAGTCGCCGAACACCTGGATCTCGATGTGGCGGGGCTTCTGCACATAGCGCTCGATCAGCACCGCGTCGTCGCCGAAGCTGTTGATCGCTTCGCGCTTGCACGAGGCCAGCGCGGCGTCGAATTCGTCGGCGTTGTAGACCGCGCGCATGCCCTTGCCGCCGCCGCCGGCGCTGGCCTTGATCAGCACTGGGTAGCCGATGCGGTCGGCTTCGCGCTTGAGCAGCGCCGGGTCTTGATCGGCGCCGTGATAGCCCGGCACCAGCGGCACGTTCGCCGCTTCCATCAGGCGCTTCGATTCGGCCTTCAGGCCCATCGCGAGGATGGCGCTGGGCGGCGGGCCGATGAAGACCACGCCCGCATCGGCGCAGGCCTGCGCAAAGGCCTCGTTCTCGCTGAGGAAGCCGTAACCCGGATGCACGGCCTCGGCACCGGTCGCCTTGGCCGCGGCCAGGATGCGCTCCCACTGCAGGTAGGAGTCGCGCGGCGCCGGGCCGCCGATGTGAACGGCTTCGTCACACGCTTGCACATGCTGCGCGTCGCGGTCGGCGTCGGAGTAGACGGCCACCGTCTGGATGCCAAGGCGCTTGGCGGTCGCCGCCACTCGGCAAGCGATCTCACCTCGATTGGCGATCAGGATCTTCTTGAACATCTCTGCTATCTCCTCAGCCGTCTTCTTGTGGATTCGGGATCGGGGTGCGCGGAGGACGGGTGGTCCCCTCAGCGCGCGAATGCCTTGGCGCTCAGTGCGCGCGGCACACCTCGACCTTGGCCGCCGCGTCCGACGGCGTCAGTTCCGCCTCGGTCGCGCAGCGCATGCCCAGCCGTTCCAGCAGCGCGCGGTCCTTCTCGGCCTGCGGGTTGCTCGTCGTCAGCAGCTTGTCGCCGTAGAACATGGAGTTGGCACCGGCGAGGAAACAGAGGGCCTGCATGGTCTCCGGCATCTCCTCGCGGCCGGCGGACAGGCGCACCATGGCACGCGGCATGGTGATGCGGGCCACGGCGATGGTACGAATGAACTCCAGCGGGTCCAGCGGCGCGGTGCCGGCCAGCGGCGTGCCTTCCACCTGCACCAGGTTGTTGATGGGCACGCTCTCGGGGTAGGGGTCCAGGTTAGCCAGCTGCACGATGAGGCCGGCGCGCTCGCGGCGGGTCTCGCCCATGCCCACGATGCCGCCGCTGCACACCTTCATGCCCTGCTGGCGCACGCGCTCCAGCGTGTCCAGGCGGTCCTGGTAGGTGCGCGTCGTGATGATCTGGCCGTAGAACTCGGGCGAGGTGTCGAGGTTGTGGTTGTAGTAGTCGAGTCCGGCCTCCTTGAGCTGCTCGGCCTGGCCGTCTTCCAGCATGCCGGCGGTCAGGCAGGTCTCCAGGCCCAGCGCCTTCACTTCAGAAATCATTTCGCCGATGGCGTCCAGGTGGCGGGGCTTGGGCGAGCGCCACGCCGCACCCATGCAGAAGCGCGTGGCGCCGTTGGCCTTGGCGGCGCGGGCGGCTTCCATCACCTCTTGCAGCGGGATCAGCTTCTCGGCCTTCAGGCCGGTGTCGAAGTGGGCCGACTGCGGGCAGTAGGCGCAGTCTTCCTCGCAGCCGCCCGTCTTGATGGACAGCAGCGTGGACAGCTGCACCGCGTTGGCGTCGAAATGCTCGCGGTGCACCTGCTGGGCGCGGAACAGCAGGTCGTTGAACGGCAGCTCGAACAGGGCCGCGACCTCGGCGACCGTCCAGGGCTTGGCCTGGCGGCGGTCGGCGTCGGTGGTGGGGGTGAGGGTGTGGATCTGGTTCATGCGGGGAGGTGTCCGAGCAGGGGTTCGAGCGCCAGGTGGCGCGCCAGGGTGGCGTGGTCGGCGTGCGCCAGGCGCGGCACATGGCCGAGGCAGGGGGCTTGCAGGCCCGACTGCAGAGCTTGCAGATTGTCGGTGACGTGGGGCTGACGCTCGTCCACGGTGTTGGCCACCCAGGCGGCCAGCGTCAGGCCGCGGGCGCGCACCGCCTCGGCCGTCAGCAGCGCGTGGTTGATGCAGCCCAGGCGCAGGCCCACGACCAGGATCACCGGCAGGCCCAGGTCGACGGCGAGGTCGGCCGTGTCCCAGTGGTCGTTCAACGGCACGCGAAAGCCGCCCACGCCCTCGACCAGCGCCACGTCGGCCCGGCCGCCCACCCAGCGCAGCGCATGCAGCAGCGGCTCGCGCACGATGGCCTCGTCCTCGAGGCGGGCGGCGATGTGGGGCGCACATGCGGTGCGCAGCTGCAGCGCGCCGACTTCGGCGGAGGTCAGCCCCATGTTGGAGGCCGCGCGCAGGCGTTCCACATCGTCGTTGAGCCAGTGGCCGTCGACGAAGTCCTGCCCCGCCGAGACGGGCTTGAGCGCCGCGACGCGCCGGCCGGTCTGCGCGAAGGCATGGGCCAGGCCCGCGGTGACGGCGGTCTTGCCGATCTCGGTGTCGGTGCCGGTGACGAAGAAGCCTTTCATGCGGCCATCTCCTGCGCGCCGGCGGCCTGCTCCAGCGCCGCCAGCAGCGCGTCCACATCGGCCGCCGTGTGCGTGCCGCACAGCGTGATGCGCAGCCGCGCCGTGCCCGGCGCCACGGTGGGCGGGCGGATGCCGGGCACGCGCAGGCCGGCGGCTTCCAGTGCGGCGGCCAGCGCCATCACCTCGGCATTGCCGCCGACCACCAGTGGCTGGATGGGCGTGGCGGCATCGGTGAGCTGCCAGCCCAGGTGCGGATGGCGGGCGATGAGAGCCAGCAGGCCGTCGCGCAGCTGCGCCTGCCGGGCGACGAGGTTGGCGCGGCGCTGCACGCCGACCGGCCCTTCGATCAGCGCGAAGCTGGTCAGCAGCGCATGCTCCACGGCCGGCGGCGAGGCGGTGGAGAAGATGAAGTTGCGCGCCGCCTGCAGCAGGTACTCGACGATGGTGGCGTGTGCCGCGACGAAGGCGCCGGCCAGGCCGGCGGCCTTGCCCAGCGTGCCGACCAGGATGAGCCGCTCGCTCTTCAGGCCGAAATGCTCCAGCGAGCCGCGACCGCGCTCGCCCAGCACGCCGAAGCCGTGCGCGTCGTCCACCACCAGCCAGGCGTCGAACTCCTCGGCCAGCGCCAGCAGCGCGGGCAGCGGGGCCAGGTCGCCGTCCATGCTGAACACGGCGTCCGTCACGACGAGCTTGACCTTGGCCGTGCTGGCGGCCAGCCCCTTGCGCAGGCCGGCCACGTCCGCATGGCCATAGCGGGTCACGCGGGCCTTGGCCAGCCGCGCCGCGTCGATCAGCGATGCGTGGTTGAGCTGCTCCGAGAAGATCTCGGTGTGCTCGTCGCCCAGGGCCGTGACGACGGCCAGGTTGGCCATGTAGCCGGTGCACAAGCCAATGGCGCGCGCCTGCGGGATGTGCGGCGCATACCAGCGCGCCAGCGTGTCGGTGACGGCCTCGTGCGCGGCGCTGTGGCCGCTGACCAGCGGCGAGGCGCCCGAGCCGCCGCCCCACAGGCGCGCGCCCTCAGCGATGGCTCCGGCAATCGCCGGCTCGGCGGCCAGGCCCAGGTAGTCGTTGGAGCAGAACATCAGCAGCTCGCGGCCGTTGACGGTCTGGCGCGGCGCGGTGCCGGTGTCGGCACGTCGCAGGCTGCGCTTGAGGCTCTGCGCCGAGATGGCGGCGAGCTTGGCGCTCAGGTGATCAAGCAGGGACATCGTTCAGCACATCGTCCAAGGTTCGCGTCACGGCCCCGGCCAGGAAGGCCGCGGTCGCGTCGTCGATCAGGTAGGGGGGCATCAGGTAGACGGTGCTGCCGATCGGTCGGATCAGCAGTTCGTGTGCGCGCGCTGCGAGGTGGAAGCGCTCGGCGAAGCGGGGTGGTGCTTCAGGCACGTCGAAGGCCAGGATCATGCCGCGTTGGCGCAGGTGGGCCACCCGCGGGGCCAGCGGCGCGAAGGCGCGGGCCAGGCGATCGGCCTGCGTGCGGTTGTCGTCCAGCTGGCCGGCGTCGAACTTGTCCAGCACCGCGTTGGCGGCCGCGCAGGCCAGCGGGTTGCCGGTGTAGCTGTGCGAATGCAGGAAGCCGCGGGTCACGTCCTCGCTCCAGAAGGCGGAGAACACCTCGTCGGTGGTCAGTACCAGCGACAAGGCCATGGTGCCGCCGGTGATGCCTTTGCTCAGCAGCAGGAAGTCCGGCCAGTCCGCGCTGGTTTGTTCCCACGCGAAGAAGGTGCCGGTGCGGCCGCAGCCCACCGCGATCTCGTCCGCGATCAGGTGCGCGCCGAACTCGCGGGTCAGCTCGCGCAGGCCCTTCAGGTACTCGGGCGAATGCATCACCATGCCGGCCGCGCCCTGCACCAGCGGCTCGACGATGACGCAGGCGATCTGCGCATGCCGTTCGGCCAGCAGTGCGCGCATGGCCGCCAGCGCCTCGGCCTCGTTGCCCAGGCGGGCATCCGGCGAGGCCACGATGTGGGCGCGCATCAGCAGCGGGTCGTAGGCGTCGCGGAACACCTGCACGTCGGTCACGCTCAGCGCGCCCAGCGTCTCGCCGTGATAGCTGTTCTTCAGGCAGACGAACTCGCGCTTCCCGGGCTGGCCGCGGTTCTTCCAGCTGTGGAAGCTCTGCTTCAGCGCAATCTCCACGGCGCTCGCGCCATCGCTGCCGAAGAACGCATGCCCCAGCGCGCCGCCGGTGCGCGCCGACAAGCGCTCGGCCAGGCGCACAGCCGGCTCATGCGTGCAGCCGGCCAGCATCACGTGGGGCAGGGTGTCGAGCTGGGCCTTGATGGCGTCGTGCAAGGCCTTGTCGCTGTGGCCGAACAGGTTGACCCACCAGGACGAGTTGGCGTCGAAGTAGCGGCGGCCCTCGGTGTCGAACAGCCAGGGGCCCTCGCCGCGGGCGATGGGCAGCGGCGGCACGTTGGCCAGCCGCGCCATCTGCGTGCAGGGGTGCCAGACGGCGGCGCGGCTGCGGTCTTGGAGGGAGAGCGTCATGGGGTGGCGGGGCGGCGCAGGCGGCGGGCGAGGGCGCGCAGGAACTTGAAGCACAAGCCGATCAGCACGGCCATGACGACCAGCGCCAGGGCCAGCAGCGGGAAGAAGACCAGCGGATGGGCCCAGGCCAGCCACAGCATGGTGGGCACGGCCACGTCGCCGGCCAGCGACAGGCCGATGTTGGAAAAGGGCTCGGGCGAGGTGTTGGCGGCCGCGCGCGTGCTGGCCTTGGCGGCGTGGGCCGTTGCCGCCAGGCCGCCGCCGGCCAGCGCGGCCATCACGGTCCAGGCCTGGCCGTGGTCGCCGGCCCAGCCGCTCACCAGCCCGGCCACCAGCGCGGCGCCCGCCGGGATGCGGATCAGCGTGTGCAGGGCATCCCAGGCGCTGTCCACCAGCGGGATCTTGTCGGCCAGGAACTCCACCAGCGCCAGCGTGCCGGCACAGCCCATGACCAGCGGCGAGGCCAGCACCTGCAGCCCCGGCGGCAGCGCCAGCCAGCCCATCTGCCCGGCGATGCCGACCAGCAGCACCGTCAGGTACAGGCGCAGGCCGCTGGCCCAGCCGAGGGCGGCGGCGAGGGCGATGAGCTGGACGGCGTCGAGCGGGGGCATGGCTGGATCAGCGTCGCTTCACGGCAGGCGCGGGCGGAAGCCCGGCACGGTCGCGTTGAACAAGGCCAGGGCTTGCGGCCTGCCGGGCTGGCAGACCATCGCGAAGTTCAGGATCTTGCGCGCGGTCACATAGCCCAGGTAGAGCTGCACATGCTCGCCCTCGACCTCGGCGGCGAACGACAGCTCCAGCCCGGCGCCGCTGGCGTGCGGCTTGATGTTCTGCTGCAGCACGCGCACCGCGCCCGGGCTGGCGGCCTCCAGCGCGGCGATGCGGCGGGCGAGGCACTCCTCGGCGATGGCCTGCGCCTGGTCGTCGGGGATGTCGAAGAAGTCGGCCGAGATGATGAGGGCGGCGCCGTCGGCGTCGGACTGGAAGGTCAGCGTGTCATCTTCCGCCGTGGGGTGCTGCCGCCAGCGCGGCAGCAGGTCCAGCAGGAACTCCGAGTCGGTGTACGCCTGCATGACCTCCGGCTGCGCTGGCGTGGCAGCGACGGGCGGCGTCAGCGAGAAGCTGTACTTCAGCAGGGTCATGGCGGAGGGCCGGGCGGTCAGGCGCTCAGCCAGCCCGGCTTGCTCTTGCTCAGGAAGCTCTGCACGCCCTCGCGGCCTTCGGCGCTGGCGCGGATGTCGGCGATGCGCCGCGCGGTGTCGTCGCGCAGTTCCGGCGTGATCTCGCGGCCGGCCACGTCCTTCACCAGCCGCTTGCAGGCGCGCACGGCCGCTGGGCCGTTGGCAGCGATGGCGGCCGTCAGTTCGTCGACCTTGGCGTTCAGCGCATCGGCCGCCACCACCTCATGCACCAGGCCCAGGCGCTGCGCCTCGGCCGCACCGAAGCGCTCGGCCGTCACGAAGTAGCGCCGCGACGCCTGCTCGCCCAGTGCCTTGACGACATAGGGCCCGATGGTGGCCGGCAGCAGGCCCAGCCTGGCCTCGGACAGGCAGAAGCCCGCCTGGTCCACCGCCACGACGATGTCGGCGCAGGCCACCAGGCCCACGCCGCCCGCGTAGACATCGCCCTGCACCCGCGCGATGACCGGCACCGGGCAGCTGTAGATCGCCCACAGCATGTCGGCCAGCTTGCTGGCGTCGGCATGGTTTTCGTCCCAGCTGTAGCCGGCCATGGCCTGCATCCAGTTCAGGTCGGCGCCGGCGCAGAAGGCCTTGCCCTCGGCGGCCAGCACGATGGCGCGCAGATCGTCGCGTTGGCCGAGGGCGTTGAAGCTGCCGGTCAGCTCGGCGATCAGCGTCTCGTTGAACGCGTTGCGCACCTCGGGGCGGTTCAGCGTGACGCGGGCGACGGGGCCCTGGGTCGTGACGGTCAGGCAGGTGGTCATGGCGGCAGGCTCCCCAGGGCTTACATGCGGAACACGCCGAACTTGGTGTCCGGGATGGGCGCGTTCAACGAGGCACTCAAGCCCAGCGCCAGCACGCGGCGCGTGTCGGCCGGGTCGATGACGCCGTCGTCCCACAGCCGCGCCGACGCGTAGTAGGGATGGCCCTGGTCCTCGTACTGCTGGCGCAGCGGCGCCTTGAAGGCTTCCTCCTCGTCGGCGCTCCAGGCGCCGCCCTTGGCCTCGATGGCATCGCGGCGCAAGGTGCTCAGCACGCTGGCCGCCTGCTCGCCGCCCATCACCGAGATGCGCGCGTTGGGCCACATCCACAGGAAGCGCGGGCTGTAGGCGCGGCCGCACATGCCGTAGTTCCCGGCGCCGAAGCTGCCGCCGATGATGACGGTGAACTTCGGAACAGCGGCGCAGGCCACGGCCGTCACCATCTTGGCACCGGCGCGGGCGATGCCTTCGTTCTCGTACTTGCGGCCCACCATGAAGCCGGTGATGTTCTGCAGGAACACCAGCGGGATCTTGCGCTGGCAGCACAGCTCGATGAAGTGGGCGCCCTTGTTGGCGCTCTCGGCGAACAGGATGCCGTTGTTGGCGACGATGCCCACCGGCATGCCCTCGATGTGGGCGAAGCCGCACACCAGCGTGGCGCCGTAGCGGGCCTTGAACTCGTCGAACTCGCTGCCGTCGACGATGCGGGCGATGACCTCGCGGATGTCGAAGGGCTTGCGCGTGTCGGTGGGAATGACGCCGTGCAGCTCGGCCGGGTCGAAGGCCGGCGGCCGGGCCGGCTGCGTCACCAGCGGGCTGGGCTTGCGCCAGTTCAGCCGCGCCACCGACTGACGCGCGATGGCCAGTGCATGCGTGTCGTTGTGGGCCAGGTGGTCGGCCACGCCCGACAGGCGCGTGTGCACGTCGCCGCCGCCCAGGTCCTCGGCCGTCACCACCTCGCCGGTGGCCGCCTTCACCAGCGGCGGGCCGCCCAGGAAGATGGTGCCCTGGTTCTTCACGATGATGGTCTCGTCGCTCATCGCCGGCACATAGGCGCCACCGGCCGTGCAGGAGCCCATGACGACGGCGATCTGCGGGATGCCTTCAGCCGACAGGTTGGCCTGGTTGAAGAAGATGCGCCCGAAATGGTCGCGGTCGGGGAACACCTCGTCCTGGTTGGGCAGGTTGGCGCCGCCGCTGTCCACGAGATAAATGCAGGGCAGGCGGTTCTGCGCCGCGATCTCCTGCGCGCGCAGGTGCTTCTTGACGGTGATGGGGTAGTAGGTGCCGCCCTTGACCGTGGCGTCGTTGCACACGATGACGCATTCCACGCCCGCCACGCGGCCGATGCCGGCCACCACGCCGCCACCGGGCGCGGCGTTGTCGTAGAGGTTGAGGCCGGCCAGCGGCGCGATCTCCAGGAAGGGCGTGCCCGGGTCCAGCAGCATCTCCACGCGGTCGCGCGGCAGCAGCTTGCCGCGCGCCTGGTGCTTGGCGCGCGCGGCCTCGCCGCCGCCCAGGGCGATCTGCGCCAGCCTGGCGTTCAGGTCGTCGATGAGGCCGCGCATCGCGTCCGCGTTGGCCTTGAAGTCGGCCGAGCGGGCGTTGAGCTGGGTGGTCAGGACCGGCATGGTGTCTCCCGGGGTGCCCGCTGAATGAAGATTAAGCGGGACTCAACTTATGAGTGGCGACCTCGTGAGCCGCATGAGGGTCGTCAGGATAATCCACAGTGAAAATGGATGCAATGCAGACTTGAGCATTACTCAAGAATTGCGCAGAATGCGCCCCATGCCGCCCGCCGTCACCTCGCCGCCCCAGCGCCGCTCGCCGGTCGGCCCCAAGGCCGAGCAGCGGGTGCGCGACATCCTGCGCGTGGGCCGCGAGGTGTTCGCCGAGCGCGGCTACGAGCGCGCCACCACCACCGAGGTGGCCCAGCGCCTGGGCATCTCGGAGGCCACCGTCTTCACCTACTTCCGCAGCAAGCGCGAGCTGTGCATGCGCGTGATCCAGGACTGGTACGACGAGATCATCGCCGCCATCGAGGCCGGCCTGCCGCGCGACAAGCCGGTGCGCGAACAGCTGGAGTTCGTCGTGGTGACGCACCTGCGCCTGTTCCTGATCCAGGGCACGGGCCTGTGCGCGCTGGTGCTGTCCGAGGGCCGGACCAAGGGCCAGGACCTGGGCGAAGGCTTCGTGGAGCTGCAGCGCCGCTACACCGCGCCGCTGATGGACCTGCTCGCCCGCGGCCAGCAGGCCGGCGAGGTGCGGCGCGACATCCCGCTGCGGCTGCTGCGCTCGCTGGTGTTCGGGCCCATGGAGCACATGCTGTGGGATGTGGTCGTGGCCGGCCGGCAGATCGACGTGGAGGCCAGTGCGCGCGACCTGGTGGCGCTGCTGTGGCCGGCGCTGCAGACGCCCGACCAGGAGCTGCTGCGGCTGCGGCAGCTGCGCGCCCGGCTGCAGGGCGTGCTCGCGGCGGCCTGAGCGGGCTGCCGCCGGCCGCCCGGGCGGGTTGCACGCCGCTAGGATGAGCAGCTAGCCAGGGAGGGAAGCGCTCATGAACGGACCCAGAGGCGGACACGGCGGCGGACACCGAGGCCGGCTTGCGGCCATGTTGCTGATGTGGGGCGCCGCGGCGCTGCAGGCCCAGCCGCAGGCGGCCGACGCCGACTGGCGCTACCGCATCCAGCCGGGCGACACGCTGATCACGCTCACCGACGCCTGGCTGGCGCCGGGCAAGACCTGGCGCGACCTGCAGAAGCTCAACCGCTCGCCCGACCCGCTGCGCCTGAAGCCCGGCAGCACGCTGCGCATGCCGGTGGCCTGGCTGCGGCGCGAGGCCGGCGTGGCCGAGGCCGTGTTCGTCAAGGGCGAGGTGCAGCGCCAGCGCGGTGCGGCCGCCGAGCCGCTGGCCGCCGGCAGCGCGCTGCGCAGCGGCGACCGCATCCGCACCGGGCCGCAGGCCAGTGCCAGCCTGCGCTTTGCCGATGGCTCGCGGCTGCTGGTGCCGCCCGACAGCGACGTCACGCTGGACCAGCTGCTGGTGCTGGGCCGCGAGGCGCTGCCGGCCGTGCGCCTGGAGCTGAACCAGGGCGGCGTGGACAGCCGCGTGGCCCCCAACGCCCAGCGCGTGCCGCTGTACGAGCTGCGCACGCCGCATGTGAACCTGGGCGTGCGCGGCACCGAGTTCCGCGTGCAGACGGCCGGCGGCGCGACGCGCATGCAGGTGCTGTCCGGCGCGGTGCAGGCCGACGGCCTGGGTGCCGCGGTGGCGGCCGGCCAGGGCCTGCTGGCCGAGGGCGGCGGGCGCAGCGTCACGCCGCTGCTGCCCGCGCCCGACCTGGGCGGCCTGGCGCCGCTGGCCGAGCGCCTGCCGCTGCGCCTGAGCTGGGTGGGCGGCCCGGCCGGTGCGCTGACCTGGCGCGCCCAGCTCTACGCCAGGGGCGACTTCGAGCGGCTGCTGCTGGACGCGCAGGTGGGCGAGCCGGTCGTGTCCTGGCCCGAGGCGCGCGCGCTGGCCGATGGCGACTACACGCTGCGCGTGCGCGCCATCGACGCCCGCGGCCACGAGGGCGCGGCGGCCGATGCCGACATCCAGCTGCGGGCGCGGCCGGAGCCGCCGTTCATCCAGGCGCCGGCGCCGGGGGCGGTCAGCTACGGCGGTGGCATCGCGCTGGCCTGGACGCGCAACACCGCCGCACCCGGTGTGCGGCTGCAGGTGGCGCGGGACGCGGCGTTCAAGGACCTGGTGCTGCAGCCGCCGCCGCTGGAAGCGGCTGGCCACGAGGCCAGGCTGCCGGACGGCGCCTACCACTGGCGCATCGCGTCGGTGCAGGCGGACGGCCGCGCGGGGCCGTTCAGCGACGCGCAGACCTTCGAGATCCGGCCGCCGCCGCCCGCCCCGCCACCGGCCGAGCCCGAGGTCGACGGCGACCAGCTCCGGCTGCGCTGGCGCGCCGACCCGGGCGTGGCGCGCTACGAGCTGGAGTGGGCCGGTGACGAGCGCTTCGACGGCGCCGGGGTGCAGCGCTTTGCCACCGACAAGGCCGAGCTGGCGCTGCCCAAGCCCTCGCCGGGCAGCTATTTCCTGCGCGCCCGTGCCGTCAACGCGGCCGGCGCGGCCGGGCCCTGGGGGCAGACGCAGCGCATCGAGCAGCCCTATCCGCGCTGGCTGTGGCTGCTGCCGCTGCTGGCCGTGCCGCTGCTTTGAGCCGCCGGCCCTGGCTCGCGCTGCCGGCGGCGCTGCTGCTGTGGGGGCTGCTCACGCTGTCGGGCGCCCAGCCACGCGTGGACCGCATGCTGGCCGACCTGCTGGTGCGCGCCGCGGCACCGGCGCCGGCGGCCAGCGACGCGGTCGGCAGCGTGCTGGTGGACATCGACGACGCGTCGCTCCGCGCGTTGCGCGAGCCGCTGGGCGAATGGCCCTACCCGCGCGACGTCTACGCGCTGATGCTGGACTACCTGCGCCAGGCCGGCGCCCGGCTGGTGGTGATGGACATCGTCTTCGCCGGCCCGCGCGACGGCGATGCCCGCTTCGCCCAGGCGCTCGCCGGGGAGCCGCCGGTGGTGCTGGCGGCGGCCGGCCTGGCGGCCAGCCAGCGTGCCGCCGTCGAGCTGGCACCGGCGTCGCGCGCCGAGCGCGCCGCGCTGCAGCGGCTGGGCGGCCCGCCTGCCGGGCTGCCCTGGGCCGGCCTCATCACGCCGGCCGACGCGCTGCTGGACGCGCTCGTCACGCCCGGTGGCCTGGGGGTCATTTCAGTCGCGCTAGACGACGACGGCCTGCTGCGCGCGCCGCCGCTGCTGCACCAGGTGCAGGGCCGCTCGCTGCCCGGCCTGGCGCTGGCGGCGCGGCTGCGCGCCGACGGCGCCACCGGCTGGCGCGTGGCGGGCGGCGAGCTGCTGGCCGGCACGCGGCGCTGGCCGGTGGACGAGCAGGCCCGCGTGCGGCTGCGCCTGCCGCTGGCCGGCGGCACGCTGCCGCAGCTGTCGTGGCAGCGGCTGATGCGCGCCGCGCTGGGCGAGGTGGACGACCCGGCGCTGGCCGCGCAGCTGGCCGGCCGCAGCGTGTTCGTCGGCAGCAGCGCCTTCTTCGCCGACGAGGTGATGACGCCGCAGGGCCGGCTCACCGGCGTGGCATTGAACGCCGCGGTCTTCGAGGCGCTGGGGGCGGCGCACCCGCCGGTGCTGCAGGACCGCGGCACGGCCGTGTGGGCGTTGAACGGCGTGCTGGGGCTGCTGGGCGCGCTGCCGCTGCTGCTGCGCCGCCAGGCGCTGGCTGCGGCCGTAGCGCTGGGGGGCATTGCGCTGCTGGCCTGGGGTGGCGTGCAGGCCGGCCTGCTGCCCGCGCCGGCGCCGGCGCTGTACCTGCTGGCGCTGGCGCTGCTGGGCGTGGCCGCCGAACGGCAGCGCGGCGCGCGCGAGCGCGAGCGGCTGCTGACCCGCGAGCGCGAGCTGGCCGAGGCCCGCAGCCGCGCCAAGACCGAACTGCTGGCCCAGGTCAGCCACGAGATGCGCACGCCCATGAACGCGGTGCTGGGCCTGTCCGACATCCTGGCCCGCTCGCCGCTGCGGCCCGAGCAGGCCCGCCATGTGGAAGTGCTGGGCCATGCCGGCCGGCAGGCCTTCGCCCTCATCAACGACCTGCTGGACAACGCCCGCATCGAAAGCGGCCGGCTGGAGCTGGTGGCCCACCCCTTCCACCTGCCCGACCTCGTCGAGCTGCAGCTGGACCTGCTGCGCGAGCGCGCTCAGCAGCAAGGCCTGTGGCTGCGCATGCTCGCCCCGACGCCCGCGGTCGGCTGGGTGCTGGGCGATGCGCAGCGCGTGGCGCAGATCATCACCAACCTGGTCGGCAATGCGATCAAGTTCACCCGCGCCGGCGGCGTGACGGTGGCGCTGTCGCGCGAGGCGGACGGCCGCGTGCTGATCGGCGTGCAGGACACCGGCATCGGCATCGCGGCCGACCGGCTGGAGCGCATCTTCCAGCCCTTCGCGCAGGCCGACGCCGGCATCGCGCGCGACTTCGGCGGCACCGGCCTGGGCCTGTCCATCACGCGCAGCCTGGCGCGGCTGATGGGCGGCGATGTCAGCGTGCACAGCCGCCCGGGCGAGGGCAGCCGCTTCGACGTGCGGCTGCAGCTGCCTCCGGCGCCGCCGCCGGGCGCCGGCGAGCCGCGCGTCGAGGGGGAGGCGCCCGGCGGGCCGGACCGGCCGCTGTCGCTGCTGCTGGCCGAGGACAACGACGTCAACGTGCTGGTGCTGGAGGGCATGCTGGCACCGCTGGGCCACCGCATCACGCGGGTGCGCGACGGCGCGGCGGCGCTGGACGCGCTGCAGGGCGGCCGCTTCGACCTGGTGCTGATGGACATGCTGATGCCGGGTGTCGACGGCCTGGCGGCGACGCGCCGCTGGCGCGCTGTCGAGGCCGCCGAGGGCCGGCCGCGCACGCCCATCGTCGTGCTGACGGCCAATGCCTTCGACAGCGACGCGCAGCAGTCGCTCGCTGCGGGCTGCGACGCCCACCTGACCAAGCCCATCAGCCGCGCCGCGCTGTTGCAGGCGGTGGCGCGGTACGCGCGGCCCGAGCGCTGAGCCGCCCCCGGCGTGCGGGAAGTCAGGCCCTAGTTCTTGGTGCTGCGCTCGCGCCACAGCCTGACTTCCCGCAGGGGTGGCGGCCGGTGGCGTCGCTAAACACTCGGTTGCACGGAGGGCGGCAGGCCGCGCCGCGGCCGGGGTCGCTGGACCCTGCACCACGCCCCGCTGAGCACAGGAGTTCCCATGCAACACCGTCACAACCGCCTGGCGCTGGCCCTGCTGGCCGCCGGCCTGGCCGGCCCGGCCCTGGCGCAGGACCAGCTGGAGCGCGTCACCGTCACCGGCTCGTCCATCAAGCGGGTCGAGTCCGAGACCGCGCTGCCGGTCAGCGTCATCACGCGTGACCAGATCCTCAAGTCCGGCGCCACCAACGTGGAGGACATCCTGCGCCGCGTCGGCGCCAACACGGCGCTGCAGTCCGACACCACCCAGGGCGCCGGCTATGCGCAGAGCTTCGCCAACCTGCGCGGCCTGGGGCCCAACTCCACGCTGGTGCTGCTGAACGGCCGGCGGCTGGCGAACTTCGCCTTCGGCTCCATCGGCGGCAATTCGTCGGTGGACCTGAACAGCATCCCGTTCGCGGCCATCGAGCGCATCGAGGTGCTGCGCGACGGCGCCTCGGCCGTGTACGGCACCGACGCGGTCGGCGGCGTCATCAACTTCATCACCCGCAAGGACTACGACAAGGGCGAGATCACGCTGAAGTACGGCGACACCGAGGAGCGCATCGGCGGCAAGGAGACGGGCGCCTCCATCGCGTTCGGCATGGGCGGGCTCAAGACCGACGGCTACAACCTGCTGGTCACCGCCAACGTGAAGAAGCAGACCAAGCTCGCCGCCATCGACCAGAAGTGGTACCTGCGCGGCCTGGACGAGATCCCCGGCTCCGACCCCCCGACCTCGGGCCGCTCCTTCCCGGGCCGCCTCGTGGACTTCGGCCTCACGCCCGGCGCCTATGCCAACGCGGGCGGGAACTTCAGCGCCTGCGACCCCGACTACAACACCGTCCAGACGCTGCCCGCCACCACGCCCAACGGCACGCCGGTCAGGCGCTGCCGCTTCATCTATCCGGCCACGCAGGAGAACCTGCCCGACACCGACAAGGCCGACGCCTTCGGTCGCCTGTCCTTCGACCTGGGCCGGGAGTCCACGCTGTTCTTCGAGGCCAGCTACGCGCGCAGCAAGTCCATCGGCCGCACGGCTGCCGTGCCCATCGACTCGACGGCCGGCCATGTGAAGCCCGACGGCACCTACCCGTCCTTCGCGCTGCCCATCTCCAGCCCCTACTTCCCGCGCGACCTGCTGCTGAGCCTGGGCTACACGCCGGCCGACTTCGACACGCTGGGCGGCGGCTTCACCGAGATCGCGATGCGCGCGGTGCCGGTGGGCCTGCGCACCAGCAACACGCTCAACGAGCAGACGCGCCTGGTGGCGGGGCTGACCGGCGTGGTCCGCGGCTGGGACTACGACGCCGGCCTGACGGTGTCGCAGGCTAAGGGCTCGCTGGACTACGACAACTACCTGCACGAGGGCCGCTTCATCGCCGAGCTGGCCAGCGGCGTCATCAACCCCTTCGGGCCGCAGAGCGAGGCCGGCCTGGCGGCGCTGAACCGCGCCCGCATGGAGGGCCCGATGCGCCGCTCCAAGAGCACCACCTACGCGTTCGACGCCAAGGCCAGCACCGAGCTGATGGCCATGGCCGGCGGCCCCATGATGCTGGCGCTGGGCACCGACCTGCGCAAGGAAAAGGCCAACGACCGGCCGGTCAACAGCGACTACGAGCAGGGCCTGCACATCGGCGGCGAGGGCAGCGTGCCCAACACGACCGCCTCGCGCAGCATCTATGCGGTGTTCGGCGAGCTGTCCATGCCCTTCGCCAAGGGCTGGGAGGCCACCGTCAAGGCGCGCTACGACCACTACAGCGACTTCGGCAACACCTTCAACCCGGGCGTCACGTTGCGCTTCCAGCCGACGCGGCAGCTGCTGCTGCGAGCCAGCGCCGGCACCGGTTTCCGTGCCCCGACGCTGTGGGACGTCAACAGCCCCACGGCCTTCACCAACACCGCCAACTCGCTGGTCGACCCCGACTGCCCGGCCGGCCAGGCCAGCGACCCGCGCTGCGAGACGCAGTTCAACGTGCGCCTGTCCAGCGACCCGGGCCTGAAGCCGGAGAAGTCGCGCCAGTACTCGCTCGGCGCGGTGTTCGAGCCGCTGCGCGACCTGTCCATCGCGCTGGACTACTGGCACATCCAGAAGAAGGACCAGATCAGCGTCATCGGCGGCGACGCCATCATGTCCGACCCCACGCTCTACGAGCGCTACAAGTCGCGCATCCACCGCCTGCCGGGGCCCAACAGCTTCGTCAGCTACATCGAGACGCCGGTCGAGAACCTCGGCGAGCTCAAAACCAGCGGCATCGACGTGGACGTCAAGGCCAGCTGGCCGCTGGGCGACGGCCTGGGCCGGCTGGGGGCGAGCTTCGCCGGCAGCTTCATCCGGCAATGGAAGCAGCAGAACGGCAAGGGCACGCCGTTCGTGTCCTACGAGGGCACGGCCGGCGACGGCGCCAGCGTGCAGCCCGTGCCCAAGTGGCAGCACACGCTGGGCCTGGACTGGGCGGTGGGCAACTGGAGCGTGACGCTGGAGAACGTGTTCGTGAAGGGCTGGACGGAGTCGGCCGGGCTGGTGGAGGCCAACGTGGGCCCGGCCATCGAGCACAAGGTCAAGGACAGCAGCCGCTGGAACCTGGCGCTGGGCTGGAAGCCCATGCCGGCGCTGGCGCTGCGCGTGGGCGCGCGCAACCTGTTCGACCAGGACCCGCCCTTCACCGCCGTGTCCAGCTACGGCTCCCATGTCACCGGCTACGCCGGCTCGTTCGTCGACCCGCGCGGGCGCTTCTGGTACGTCAGCGCGAACTACCAGTTCAAGTGACGTTGTCCGTCCCGCGACAAGGCCCGCGGGCCTTGTTGCGCGGCCGGTCGCCGGGGTAAAGCCCCGGTGATTTGCAAAGGCGCCTCATCTCGCTAGAGTCGCCCGCTTCTGACCCCCCGGAGGCTCCATGATCAACCTGACCGTCAACGGCCGGCCCGTCTCGCTCGACGCCGACCCCGACATGCCGCTGCTGTGGGCGGTGCGCGAGGAGCTGCAGCTCACCGGCTCGAAGTTCGGCTGCGGCGCGGCCCAGTGCGGCGCCTGCACCATGCACGTGGCCGGTGCGCCGATGCGCGCCTGCGTGACGCCCATCTCCGCGGTGGCCGGCGCCCAGGTCACCACCATCGAGGGCATCGCCGGCGACAAGGTCGGCCAGGCCGTGCAGGCCGCCTGGGTGGCGCATGACGTGGCGCAGTGCGGCTACTGCCAGAGCGGCCAGGTCATGAGCGCCGTCGCGCTGCTGAAGGCCAACAAGAAGCCCACCGACGCGCAGATCGACGAGGCCATGGCCGGCAACATCTGCCGCTGCGGCACCTACCCCCGCATCCGCGCCGCCATCCATGCGGCCGCGGCCCAACTCGCCTGAGGAGGCCGCCATGCTGAACCCGCAACTCATCGATCGCGTCGTCACCGGCACCGTCACCGCCACCGGCCTGTCGCGCCGTGGCTTCGTCACCACCACCTTCGGCGGCGCGGTCGGCCTGGCCCTGGTGTCGCTGACCTCCGGCGTGGCCCTGGCCCAGGGCGCGGCCGCCGCCAAGCCTGGCTCCAGGCCCACCGAGCAGCCGCTGGCCTTCCTGAACATCGCGCCCGACGGCACCACCACCATCCTGTGCAACCGCATGGACATGGGCCAGGGCATCGAGACCGGCCTGGCCATGATCTGCGCCGAGGAGCTGGAGGCCGACTGGCGCCAGGTGCGCACCGGCTTCGGCGACCAGCAGGCCCAGTACGTCGACCCGCTGTTCGGCATCCACCTGACCGGCGGCTCCAACTCCATCAAGAACAGCTACCAGCAGTACCGCGAGCTGGGCGCGCGCGCCAAGGCCATGCTGGTCACGGCGGCCGCGCAGCGCTGGGGCGTGCCCGCCGCTTCGCTGAAGGCCGAGAACGGCGTCGTGAGCGGCGGCGGCCAGCGCGCCGGCTACGGCGAGCTGTTCGACGCGGCCATGAAGCTGCCCGTGCCCGAGGCCGTCACGCTGAAGGACCCCAAGGACTTCAAGCGCATCGGCCAGCCGACCACGCTGACCGTGGCCAAGGCCAAGTCCAGCGGCAGCCAGGCCTATGGCATGGACGTGCAGCTGCCCGGCATGGCGGTGGCGGTCATCCAGCGCCCGCCGGTCTTCAACGGCAAGATCGGCAAGCTGGACGCCAGCGAGGCCCTCAAGGTCAAGGGCGTCAAGGCCGTGCTGCCCGTGGCGCTGGACCGCGGCGGCCAGGGCGTGGCGGTGGTGGCCAGCGGCTACTGGGCGGCCAAGAAGGGCCGCGACGCGCTGAAGGTCGACTGGGACCTCGCCGGCGTCGCCAGGCCCGACACCGCGGCGCTGACGCAGCAATTCCTGGCGCTGGCCAAGACGCCCGGCACGCCGGCGCCCAAGCCCGAGTTCCAGGCCGACGCCAGCGGCTGGAGCAAGGCGCCGAAGAAGATCACCGCGGACTTCGTCTTCCCCTACCTGAACCATGCGCAGATGGAGCCGCTGGCCTGCACGGTGGACCTGAAGGCCGACCGCTGCGACGTCTACTACGCCGCGCAGATGCCCGGCATCGACGCGATGAACCTGGCCAGGACCGTGGGCCTGAAGCCGGAGCAGGTGCAGGTCCATGTGCAGATGGCCGGCGGCGGCTTCGGCCGCCGCGCCACGCCCGCCAGTGAATGGCCGCGCGAGGCCGCGGCGGTCGCCGTGGCGCTGGCCCAGACGGGCCAGCGCATGCCGGTCAAGGTGATCTGGAGCCGCGAGGACGACATGAAGTCCGGCTACTACCGGCCCATGACCGTGCATCGCGCCGAGATCGGCTTCGACGCCGGCGGCAAGGTGCTGGGCTGGCAGCACCGCATCGTCAGCCAGAGCATCCTGAAGGGCTCGCCGCTGGAGGGCTTCGGCTACCAGAAGGGCGTGGACGGCACCACCACCGAGGGCATGCGCGACCCCTACGACCTGCCGATGAACCTCAGCGTCCATCACCCCGACATCAACGTGCCGGTGCTGTGGTGGCGCTCGGTGGGCTCCACGCACACGGCCTACGTGATGGAGACGCTGATCGACGAGATCGCCTTCGCCACCAAGCAGGACCCGGTCGCCTACCGGCTCAAGCTGATGGCCGGCAACGCCAAGGCCGACCGGCATCGCGCCGCGCTGCAGGCGGCGGTCGACAAGAGCGGCTATGGCAAGCGCAAGCTCAAGGCCGGCCAGGCCTGGGGCGTGGCGGTGCACGAGAGCTTCGAGTCGGTGGTGGCCTATGTGGTCGTCGCCAGCCTCAAGGGCCGCGGCAAGGACCGCCAGCCGGTGCTGCAGGAAGTCCATGCCGGCGTGCACTGCAACCTGTGCGTGAACCCGCGCGCCGTCGAGGCGCAGGTGCAGGGCGCGGCCGTGATGGCGCTGGGCACCACGATGCCCACCCACCGCATCACCTTCAAGGACGGTGTGGTGGAGCAGGGCAACTTCCAGGACGTCGCCATGCCCCGCATGCCCGACACGCCCAAGGTCATGACGGTCGCCATCGTGCCCAGCGGCGAGCCGCCCAAGGGCATGGGCGAGCCCGGCGTGCCGCCGCTGGCCCCGGCCCTGGCCAACGCCGTCGCCCGCCTGACCGGCCAGCGCCAGCGCGAGCTGCCGTTCAGGTTCGCCTGACGGGTGGCGCGGCCATGAAAAAGGCGGGCCAGCGGCCCGCCTTCTTTTTTGGCGCTGGAGCGCCCGGCTTCAGGCCTTCTTGACGGCGCGGCGGCGTGCGCCTGCTGCGGCAGCCAGCGCAGCCAGCGTGAGGCCGGCGCTCATCGGCTCGGGCAGCTCGCCGACGAAGGGGCGGGCGATGGGCTCGCCGCTGGGGAAGGGGTCGCCGGAGCGCGCGCCGGCGCCGCAGTAGGAGGCGAAGGGCTGGTCCGTGATGGGGCCTTCGGCAATCTCCGCGACGGCCATGGCTGCCGCGGCTTCCTGTCGGCCGCCCTGCAGGTAGGCCGTGCAGACGCCGGTCGACAGGATGTTGCCCGCCGCTTCGGACACCATCGTGTACGAGATCTCGTGCGTGCCCTCGGCCAGCTGGATGAAGTAGGAGCCGCCGGCCAGGCCGTAGCTGTAGTAGCCGGCGCCGCTGTTGCTGACGGTGCCGACCGAGTACGGGCCGGTCGACACGTAGCTGTTCGTCAGGGAGCCGCCCGCGCCCACTTCGGCGCTCCAGGACTCGTCCATGTAGGTCGTGCCGTCGATGACCAGCTTGATCGTCAGCCTGGACTTCTGGAACTCGCCGGCCGTGAAGGCGGTGCTGCCGAAGGCGCCCACCTCACCGGCGTTGACGACGAAGGAGAAGCCGTTCAGCTCGGGCGTGAACAGCGACCCGGTGATGGACGCCAGGCCTTGCGCGAAGTAGGTGTTCTCGCCGGAGGAACGGCTGCCGAAGTTGCTGAGCGCGTCGTCGCAGGCGTAGGCGTGGATACCGACGTTGTTCACGCCCGAGCCGTTGAACTCCAGCGCGTCCTGGCCGGAAACGGTGCCGCAGGACGTGGAGGTCGCCGGCGTGCCGCCGGGGCCGCTGGCGCTGCCGAGGTTGTAGGAGCCGACCCCGGTGTAGGTCAGCGCGGCCCAGGCCGGCGCGGTCAGCGCGGTCAGGGCAGCGGTCAGGCAGAGGTTCTTGAAGGGGGACATGGCGGCTCCGAAGCAGATTGCGGCGGATGCTAGGGGCCGGGATACCGCTTCGATGTCCCGGGTTTAAGGGCACCCCCCGCGAATGCGGGTGCCTTCAGTGGCCGGCCGCCGGCGGGTAACCCGCCTCGGCCAGGGCCGCCGCCAGGGTGTCGCGGGGCAGGGCGCTGTCGACGGTCGCGGTCTTGGTGGCGAGGTCGACGGCCACCCGGGCCTGGGTGTCGGCGGTCTTGACGGCTTCGGTGATGGCGGCCACGCAGTGGCCGCAGCTCATGTCGGGCAGGGAGAACTGGTACATCGCGGGTGTGTCCGGTTTGGGGTCGTTGCCGGGCATCCTAAGCGCGGGCCGCGGTCCCGCGCCGCGGCCGCCGGCAACGCCTGGTTACCTCAGCCACAGAAACGTCTCGTCCCGCGGAGGGGCGGGCCCCGCCCTGACTGGGGGGTGGCCGTCCCCGGGACGCGGGACGTCTCCCCAGTTCTTGGCGCCGGCAGGGGTTCCGCAGCTCGGGGGCAACCCTAGGATCCGCGCCGTTCCGAGCTGGCCCCAGGCCGCTCGGTGTGATCCACACAGGGAGTCCCGAGATGACGATGACGAACAAGCGCCGCCAGTGGGCGGCGGCGGTGGCCGTGCTGGCCGCGTTGAGCGGCTGCGGTGGCGGCGACGACGGCGCCACGCCGATGGTGGCGGCGGCCGACGCGCTGACGCTGGGCACCGGCCAGACCGGCTCGGTGCTGGCGAACGACACCGTCGGCGGCGCAGCGGCGCGCGCCGGCACGGGCGGCAATGCCACCGTGAGCTTCAGCGGCACGCTGCCGCAGGGCGTCAGCGCCGCCGACGGCGTGCTGAGCGTGGCGCGCGGCGCCGTGCCGGGCAGCTATACGCTGGGCTACCAGCTCTGCGAGGCCGCTGCGGCGGGCAACTGCGCGACCGGCTCGGTCGCGCTGACCGTGCCCGTGCCTGCCATCGCCGCGGCGGCCGACACCGTCACGCTGGGCGCAGGCGAGACGGCTTCGGTGCTGGCCAACGACCAGCTCGACGGCGTGGCGGCCACCGCCGCGACGGTGGCCGTCACCACCACCGGCACCTGGCCGGCCGGCGTGACGCTGGCGGGGGATGGTGTGCTGACGGCGGCCAACACCTCTCTCTTATACACATCTGACGCTGCCGACGAAGGCTTAGGTGTAGA